>NZ_SGPI01000038.1:0-181776 GCF_004208845.1 Pseudoalteromonas sp. CO348
TGAGCTTTCTCCTTTGGGTTTCGTCGCCTAGAAGTTTAGCTGTTCGCTAAACTTCGGGGAGAAGGTTCAATAAGTATCAAGGCCATCATGGCAGTTGGACGCAAAACGCTTGGCTTGTGCTCCTTCGTCGCTAATTTTAGCCTGCTATTTTGTGCCGTTTACGGCAAGCGTTAGCCGCCATTGCATTCTGCAGGTTTTAAATGAAAGTTGATTTAAGAAAGTCTCCGTTACAAATGTTTAGCCGCCAGTTAGTGAGGTTAAAGTACGTACAGCATATTCAAAATGATTTGAACATCGAAACAACACGCAAGTTTGACAGCAAAATTAGATATCTAAACCAAACTTACGTGTTTCATTTGGTTGCGTATTGGCAAGATTTTGTTGAGTCTCTCGTGCGTCGAAAATTTACGGACATCAAGTCCTATAGCGGGTCTCATCCTTTAGATGATTTACTTGCTCAGAATGTTGAAAATAAACTGAAAAGGTTTAACACTCCCAATACAAAAAATATTGACCAATTACTTAAAGATGCTTTCGGATTAACGAAAGTTACGACTTGTTGGGATACTGATGATTTTTCACGTGTTCAAGCAAAGGAAAGGCTTGATGGAATCTTATTATCTCGGCATCAAATTGCGCATCGAGGGCTTACTTCAAGAGAATTAAGCTATGAATCGAACTTTGAAGACATGGAGTTCATTTTTGAGTTAGCTACTCTTCTTCAAAAAGCAGTTGATGATCATGCAATTTAATAGTGTCGGCTAACAAATAACTTGAAAGCGGATAAAATTGGAAACAATACAGACACCCACTGTTATCTATTCACCATAGTTACGGCAGTTTCGACTTAGAATTACAAAAAACTGTTCATCACTCATATCAAAAGTGTTTCTAAAATAAGCGAGTTTTTGGCGTTTACGTATTTCTCGACGTCAAAATCAGCTTATCGCGCACTGCATGGGGGAGGCTACGGTTAGCGCAGCTTGAGGCGTTATTGCTAAAGCCTTTATTTGGTCCAGCCAACAAACTTCACAATTTGCTAGGTTTGTGTGCCGTCGTTTTTTGAGTGTTTTACAATAAGTGGTCAGTACTCGCTCTCGGCCATTCTTCAATGAATTTCTAAGTTACCCAGTTGCTTTTAAACAGCTTGTGCCAGCGTATCACAATGGCTTTATCAGATATGCGCTTAGCTTTTTTATCATCAACATGCAAAAACAAACTTGATAGATAAACAGGCTCTTGTGCTAAATAACCTGAGCTGCGGATAATTAATGCCTTTCTAGCAGCCAGTTTTAGCGCTAACTGCGTTGAATTCACTTCCAATAGCCAGCTATTGGTGCGTAAATTCGCCTTGTTTTCCCTAAATCTTGCTGGCTAGACAAGGAAAAAACTAAGTTGTGCTTTAGCAACAATGAGTTGGAACATTCCTTATCCAAACCTCAGGTTAAATAGCCTAAAGTTAAGTAAATTTTACGCAAATTATACGGCAACGGAATTTCGACAAGGATAGAATAAAGACATAGCGCAAGTTGGAGTCACTATGTTTTCCGAGAATGGATTTATTGCCAAGAACGAGTATCTCGTTAGTTTTCTGGTTTTGCTGTTAACCAGCGCCTTTGCCGTTGCCTTAGACTCGCTGCTACATTCGGCGATCAGTGTATTGTTGGTATTGCAGTTGGGGGTTGTTGTTGTTTCTCTCATCGCAAAACGTTGGATGGCACTGGGAGTGGCGATTGTTAGCAGTCTAGTGTTCAACTTCTTCATCACAGAGCCCAGATACACGCTTCATATGAATAATACCGAAGATGTGGTCAATTTAGTGGTATTTATCGCGGTGGCATTAGCTACTAGCTATTTATCGAGCTATATCAAAGAGCAAAAGCAGCAGCTTTTAGTTGCGAACGTGCGCTCTAATATCTTATTGTCGGTTTCTCATGATCTACGCACACCGCTCGCTGCGGTGATGGGCGCGCTCGAAACGCTAGAAACCTATCGTGATAAGTTAGACCAAGACGAGCAAAATGAGCTGTTGGGGTCGGCACGATCAGAAAGCCACCGTTTGTTTCGCTATATCGAAAATATCTTGCAAGCCACCAAGTTACAGCATCAAGGGGATGAGCTTTCACTGTTGAAGCAACCTACGTCTATTGATGTCTTGATCGATAACGTGATTTTGCGGTTAGGCGCGCCATGCGTCTCGAGAATGCCACAGAATATGAGTCCAATTCTCACGATACAAGCTGCACTCATTGAGCAAGCCCTGTTTAACTTAATTGAAAATGCAGTCACCTTTAGTCCCGATGGAGAGCGGGTTGAGATTTCCTTAGGAGAAACGCAGCAAGCGTTGTTGATATTTATTCAGGATAACGGCCCTGGGATCCCCGTTGCTCGGCAAAAGGAAGTCTTTACCGCCTTTAGTTCGTTTCGACAAAGCGCCAGCAAAGACGGTGGCAGTGGCTTAGGGCTGAGTGTGGCAAGAGGTATTATTCGTGCGCACGGCGGTGATATTCGCATTTTGCCGACGACGCAAGGCTGCACAATGGAAGTTAGTTTGCCAAAAGAGGAGGCGCATTGATGACTCACACCATTTTATTGATTGACGATGAAGAAGAGATCCGTCGTTTTATCCGCTTAGCATTAAAAGCTGAAGGGCTGAATTATGTGGAAGCCAGCACCGGAAAGGAAGCTATGTCGGTGCTAAAAGGTGAGCTGCCAGACTTAGTAATCTTAGATCTTGGGCTACCAGATTTTGATGGATATAGCATTTTGAAGAAGATCCGAGAAACCAGCAAGCTACCTGTATTGATCTTAACTGCACGAGATCAAGAGGCTGAGAAGATTAAACTGCTGGAGGGCGGCGCAAACGACTACCTGACGAAGCCTTTTAGCATCAAAGAGCTGGTGGTCCGTGTCAAAGTGCTATTACGAGATTTAGTACCGAACAAACGCTTGCTCGCCATTGACTACGGCAAGTTGATGATAGATCTACAAAAGCATCAAGTCATTATGGATAACGCACCATTAGCACTATCGAAAAAGGAATTTGCACTACTTAGTATGCTTGCACAAAGAGCACAAGAATTAGTCAGTCAGCAAACCTTATTAAAGCAAATTTGGGGCGAAAGCCATGTGGAAGATAGTCACTATTTACGGATTGTGGTCAGCCAGTTACGTAAGAAACTCAGTGATGATGCTGCTACACCAAAAATCATAGAAACTGAGCCTGGGGTTGGTTATCGGTTTTTACTTTTACCGCTCAATAAGCATTTCTCATAACGGAGTATATAGAGGTTGTTATGGCACAATTTGTAGTAATTGGTTTAGGTCGATTTGGTTTTGCGGCTTGTTTGGAACTAAAGCGGCTTGGAAACAAAGTGATAGGGGTAGATAGTCGCGAACGTGTGGTGAACCAAGTTGTTGAGCATATTGATTATGCCACCTCTTTGGATGCGACCGATGAAACGGCATTACGCCAACTAGATATTACGAGAAGCAAAGCGGTACTGGTCGCCATTGGTGAAAACCTAGAAGCGAGCATTTTATGTGTACTGTCGCTAAAAAACTTAGGCGTTGAGAAAATTTGGGTTAAGGCCAGCTCAGAAGCGCATCATACAATTTTATCTCGTTTAGGCGTAACACGTGTGATCCACCCTGAAGAAGAAATGGGGATTAAGGTTGCACAGACACTGAATTACCCTATGGTCAATCAATATATGCAGTTGGGGCATGGCTTTTACATGGTGGAAGTCATCGTGAATAAATTAAGCTGCGGTCAGTCTTTGGCGACGCTATTAAAGCGTGCAAAGGGCGAAATCAAGGCTGTGTTAGTGCAGCGCGGCAAAGCGTGTTATACCAATCCGGCTGAGTCATTTTTGATAAACGAAGATGATAAAGTGATCCTCAACGGTCAGTTAAAAGCGTTAAATTCTATCGCGTTAAAACTGGGGGCGTAATGAAAACATGGAGTCCCCACTATTACCCCTATCCAAATAGCAAGCCCAAAGCCCACAAAAAGCCGCTGAGGTTAAGCCCCCCAGCAGTTCTGTTTATTGGGTTTTGCGGGCTGATAGCTTTAGGTACTATGTTGCTGTTGCTACCGATAGCACACACCCAAGACATCAAAGTGATGCAAGCGTTATTTACTGCAACTTCCGCGGTAACGGTGACAGGACTTGCGGTATTGAGTACGCCAAATGATTTTACGACCTTTGGCCATCTCGTTATTGCTAGTCTTATTCAAATCGGTGGACTGGGGTTTATGACCATTACGGTTGTGGTGCTGCGGGGGATGGGGCAGCAAATGGACATTAGTAAACAACTTATCGCAAAAGAAAGCTTTGGCATTGCTCGATTTGATCAGTTGGTTGATACAGCCAAATGCGTGTTAGTTTATGCACTGATCATCGAATCGATAGGGTTTACCATTTTGCTTGCCCATTGGTATCAAACGCTACCACTTGGTGATGCGATAATGCAAAGCTTCTTCTACACCATTTCGGCTTTTAACAATGCCGGATTTGCATTGCATGATGACAGCCTCACCAGTTTTCGTGGCGATTGGGTCGTTAATCTTGTGATATCAGGGTTATTTGTGATTGGCGGACTTGGATTTGTGGTGTTGATGGATATAGTAAAACGACGCCGTTGGAGCCGGTTTGGATCTGCCACTAAGTTAGTCTTGATAGCAACAGCGGTGTTAAATGTGCTGGCATTTAGCTTATTTTGGCTTTTTGAAGCAAATAACCCAGAGACCCTTGGAAATTTGCCGTTGTCTGAGCAAGTGATCACTGCCTGGATGCAAGCGGTAACGCCACGGACAGCGGGCTTTAACAGTATCGACTTTGCGCTGGTTAATGACGAAAGTACCGTGCTGACCATTTGGTTAATGATAATAGGGGGCGGCTCTATGAGTACCGCCAGTGGTCTTAAAATAACCACAGTGGTGGTGCTATTAATGGCAACCTACGCTTATTTGAGACGCAGAGATCAAGTCGCTATTGGACACAGACAGATCTCGCCTGAAACGGTATTTAAGGCGCTTAGTCTCACCGTGGTGTACTTTTTTACCGTGATGCTCGCAACCCTTATTTTAACGATTACCGAGCAGGCAAATTTAACGGATATCACGTTTGAAGCGGTGTCTGCATTAGGCACGGTTGGCTTATCTCGAGGGATCACTGGCTCATTGTCTGAACCCGGTGAAGCGGTAATCATCTTTTTAATGCTGATTGGACGCTTGGGGCCGTTAACCTTTCTATATTTGATCGCTCGCCCGAAACGGGAGAATTTAAAGTATGCAAAAGCGGAAATTCAGGTAGGATAAGCAAAAAATAACGGAAATCATGATGAAGTATCCCAAACCGTTGAAAGCGGGCAGTAAAATTGCGATCACGGCATTCTCAGCGGGCGTACCTGCTGCTATGCACGCGAGATTAGACAACGCTTTGGATTATCTCGCGCAACAAGGTTTTGAACTCGTGGTTGGTGAATGCCTGCGAGATAACCACAACTACGTTAGCGCAGATGTCAAAACCCGTGCTAATGAGCTTATGGGATACTTACTCGATGATACAATAGACGCGATTATGCCGCCATGGGGCGGTGCAATTGCAATGGATTTGCTGACATTGCTTAATTGGGAAAAGTTGGCGCATGCTCCGCCAAAATGGCTCATCGGTTTCTCTGATGTCAGCACTTTACTGAGCGCAGTGACTTGCAAACTAGGCTGGGCAAGCGTGCATGCAACTAACCTTATGCAATTAAATGTCCATCAACAAGACGCATTAACGGTTGGACTTTTTGACCATTTGAGGCGTGCGCCTAAGGACTCTTTCACGCAATTTCCCTCGACACATTTTGAAGCTGAGCCACTCAATTTTGTTGACTTTCCCGATGCTGGATTTAACTTATCCGCGAGCACTCAATGGCGTATTTTGGCCAATGGCAATCACCGGCAGCAGTTTGCTGGTCGATTATTAGGCGGCTGTTTGGATATTCACATGTTATTGGCTGGTACGGAATATTTTGATCTGGACGCTTTTTCACAGGCGCACCCTGATGAGTCGATTATCTTATATTTTGAAAATGGCGAAATGCCGCCAGCGGCATACTATCGTGCGCTGCAAAGTATTAAATTACGAGGTTGGTTCTCGAAAGTCACTGGAGTTTTGATTGGTCGAAATCCAGAGCCGCTGGCAAAAGATAGCGACTGGACGCACCTAGATGCATTGCAAAACGCCTTTACTGGTTGCGATTTCCCCGTGCTATACGATGTGGATATAGGCCATCAAGCGCCGAATTTAACGCTGATTAACGGCGCATATGCCGAAGTGACTGTTGGCGATACCTTTTCAATTACACAGACATTAATATGAATCTAGAATATAAAGTCGGCTCGATAGATGACCTCCTTGCGATAGAAAACCAAATTCCGGAGTTTGCCACGCCAAGAAAGGGTGAGGAAGTCGTAGACAAACTGCGAGATAAGCAACATTTATTGCTGGTGGTGTACGCGCAAGGCAAACCCGTTGGGTATAAGCTAGGTCACGAACTGCCAAACAACGAATTTTATAGCTGGTTAGGCGCGGTCATCCCTGAATATCGCGGCAAAGGTATTGCCAAGCAGTTGTTGGTGATGCAAGAAACTTGGTGTAAAGCGCAAGGCTATAGCGCCATTAGAGTAAAGTCGAGAAACCTATTCAAAAACATGCTATTGATGTTAATAAGCCGCGATTACCAGATTGTAAAATGTGAACAAATCAACGGCTCATCGGATTGCAAAATTCACTTTTATAAGCAATTACAAAAAGCCTAACCTTTGATATTAGGCTTTATTGTTATCAGATGAGCTGGTGGCGCTTTGTCTCCATATTCCTGCTAATATCGAGCCGCTGACATTATGCCAAATAGAAAATAGGGTACCTGCTACGGCCGCTGTAGGAGTAAAAAACTTCATGGCAAGCGCAACAGCAAGCCCCGAGTTTTGCATACCCACCTCAAAGGCCATGGTGCGACATACTTTTTCGTCAAAACCCAGCCGTTTCGGAATGAAATAGCCCAAAAGTAGCCCTGTAGTATTGTGCAGGATCACTGCAACCAGCATAACGAGCCCGATGCTTTCAAGTTTAGGTTGATTAAGAGCAACGATCACCGCAATGATAAAAACGATTGAAAGCATTGAAAGTAAAGGCAGTATCGGAGTTGTTTTGATAACAGAATGCGCCAGTGGCTTGGCAAGCAAGGTATTGAAAGCAACGCCCACAGCCACAGGAAATAGCACAATTTTTAGCAGGCTCGTCAACATATCAGAAAACTGAATATCAACCACCTGGCCTATCATCAATGTGGTTAGTAGTGGCGTTAAGAACACGCCGAGTAAAGTACTAATCGCGGTCATAGAAATCGATAACGCGACATCTCCTTTGGCGAGATAACACAAAACGTTACTTGCCGTGCCGCCAGCAACCGTGCCCACTAAAATCATTCCAATTAATAGGTCAGTTTCTAAGCTCATGGTGGTTGCAATTAAGTAGGCAGCACTCGGCATCACAGTAAATTGAAGTAGCACACTAACGCAAATGGCTTTTTTGTTGTCGAGCACGCGTAAAAAGTCTTTTGTAGTGAGGGTTAAGCCCATTGTCAGCATGATCAACATTAATAACGGAATAATACTGCCTTTAAACGCGCTAAATAGAGTCGGAAAAAGATAGGCGATTACTGAGCAAATAATGGCCCAAAGAGGGAATAGTTGTACGATTCTTGTCATCATATTTTTACTTTATTTTTCTTTAGATATTAACGAAATTTTCGTCAAACACCTAACTCCAGAGATCTGGCTCATGGGCGTTAATGGTTATCTTAGGCAAAACAGCTTGTTACATTTTACTAATTTTATAGTTGGGCCCGTTTGAGGGAATTAGGTATAGTCGTTACTACGAAAATGATAAGTGGGAAATAGGAATAAAAAATGAAGGAAAGTATGCTCAGTACCAAAATGGTTAAAGGTTGGAGGTGTTAATCTTATTCCATGGAAACAAAACTGCTAAAGATAAAATTAAATTTGAATACTCGTCCTCAAGTGGATGAATTACTTGCTTATATGCAGGATAATATCGCGTTTCCGAGAGAAGAAATGCGACAGAAAGGCTACTTTTGGGATTCCGTATTTTTTGCCGAAGAAGGCGGAAGAGAGTATCTCTATATTGTAATAAAGTCTGAAGACTTTAGCTGTATTATGATGGATGAATCTGAGCTAATTTGTACACCTTTTCGTGAAGTGTATGAGCGCTTTAGGAAAGCATGTTGGTCAACAGAGCCATATCAAGATATCGAAGCGTTGGCGTGTTTCAATTCACAAATGGAGTTTGACTCTGTCGAACCCGGTAAATAAGTTAAAAAGGGTTATACTTTTGCACCGCTTTTACTATAGAGCAATGCCGCAAAAATAATGACACTGCCAATACCAAGGCGAACGAGGTCAGCTTCTCGGTTCCAAATCAGCAAATTGACAATGATCCCAGCTGGGATCAACACATTGTTCATTACCGCGAGTTCACCCACCGAGACGCGGGTCAGTCCCAAGTTCCAGACATAATACCCGACGCCTGAAGCAATCAAGCCTAAATAAATCAGTATTCCCCATTGTAGATTGGTACTTGGGAGTTGTTGGGGATTACCGAATAACATAAATCCAATGGCGAGCACGAGGGACGCACCAATAAAGAAAAAACCGAAACTTTGATGGTGTATCAGTTGGTAGTGGTTACTTAAGCGTTTGTAACTTACTTGGCCTATTGCAAAGCAAAGGTTTGCCCCTTGCACTAGTAGCAAGCCAAAAAGGTAGTCGCTAGTAAGCTCAGTAAATCTAATGGTGATTGCACCAATGATAGCTATGAGCGCAGACAGCAAAAAAGTGGCATTGAATGAGCGGTTTAGTAAGTCATTGAGTGCAGTAATATAGATGGGTGTCATCACTGTGAATAGCAACACTTCAGGTACGCTTAGGTATAAAAAAGAGTGATAGTAAAAGCCATACATCAGACCAATCTGTACTGCACCGATTGCCATCAGCTTGATTATCAACTCTTTATTCACTGAACTCAATCTCAAAAATGGAATAAACACAATTGCTGCTAGCAAGGTTCTAGATAAAGCGCTAAACCAAGCATCGACTTGGCCTGCCAAATAGACTCCAATCAAAGAGAACGAGAACGCCCAAAGTAAAGTAACAATCCAAAGTAATGGCATAGACAATTTGTTGTAGTTTTTAATCTCGCGATTGTATCACGAGCGTAGCAGAAATAGACCATTCGAAAAAAGCGATGATAACAATCATTATAATGTGATTTTAATTTATGATTATTCACATAGAATGACCCGTGTATTCACACTTACATCCCTTCATTGTTTTACCCATGATGTGTTTGGCCGCCGCTGCGGCCTTTTTTTATTTAGTCTATTATTTCGATACTCGCTATAGCTTGTCCCTTCACCGTTTATACCAATTTCCATGAACTTGCTAGATTTAGTGCATTCTGAACCTCTTGTGAATTTTATGTTTTTTATGGGTTAAAACAATTGAATTTTTTATTTTTATTGTGTAGCTTTATTTTTAACCAAGGTTTCTTGGTTGTTAATATAACAAATATAAGGATAGCAAGATGAAACAAAAAATAACTAAGATACTTGCAGCTATTGCATTAGTTGGTACCTGCAGCGCTGGCGCAACTGAGTTGAATTGCGACCTACAAGTGAAAAGAGGTGGTAACGTCATTGGTAACGGACAAACCTGCTTTGGTATGGACTTCTCATTTGGCAACTCGACAACTGGTAAGTTTTACTTAACGAATATCAGCAAACCGATTAATAAAGTGATTTGGAATGGTGATGCTAGCTGTTCTGGTGGTGTTGAATGTGCACTCACGGTTTATGCGTATCAAACACATACAGCAACGGCGACTATCTTATACAAAGATGGCACATACGAAGAAACGAATGTATCACGTATCTCGTATGAAACTGGTCACTAAAAATTACTTAACTCATTCTTAATTAAAGGAAATAATAATGAAATCAACATTAATTGCTTCAGTATTGGTTGTACTAGGTGGTCTGTCTTTTAGTTCGCAAGCGGCAGATTTAAAATGCTCTTTGAACGTGAAATCAGGCGGTAATGTGTGGGGTAACAATACTAGCTTTTGTTCAGGAATTGATTTTTCTTTCGGTAATTCAACTTCTGGTAAATTCTATATCGCAAATGCCACTAAAGCGATTAGTAAAGTAATTTGGAATGGTGATGCGAGCTGCAGCGGTGGTACTACGTGTAACATGACCATTCGTGCTTATCGTCAGTACAATGCGACTGCAACTATTCTTTATACTGATGGTACATACGAGACGACAAACTCTGCTCATATTGACTATGAAACAGGGTTTTAAGCCTCGACTTTTATAATAAAATAGCGGGAAAGCCTTTTCCCGCTTTAGGTATTAACCTAACAAAGCCTCAGGGTTGAAGGAAGAAAACCGTTCAGACACATCTATACGCGTTGGCATAAAGGGCATGACACCTTTGTGTTCACAAGTAAACGCACCGCATTTCACAGCAAAGCTAAGTGCCTTTTTTACGGTTGGGAAGTTTTGCACTAGTGTATCTTTTGAGATCCCGTGTTGGCTGAGTTGAAATAGAAACCCTGCCATTAAGCTATCCCCAGCGCCGGTTGTATCAACCGCATCAATAGTAGGAGAGGCGACGGAATAAAAGTCTTTAGCTGTTAATACACTGCAAGGATTTGGCCCATCGCTTGAGATCACCGCTTGTACGCCGACACTAAGTAACCAATCTAAATAGCTAGCTTCTCTCATGTTCTTTTCTTCAGCGAGATATCTCAGCTCATCTTTACTCATTTTTAATATGTCGACATAGGGGTAGCAAGCCTCTATACGTTCGGATAAGCAAGATAAGTCCTGCCATAGATTCAAGCGCAGGTTAACATCAAATGAAATTAATTGATTATGAGCCGCAGCAGACTTTAATAACGCCATGGTGGTACTTGTAACTTCTGCATCGGTAAGCGTGTTTGAGCAAAAATGAAATATCCCGTGATCTGGCCATTGCAAATGCTCAAAGTCTTTTGGGCGGATTGCGATATCAGCGGTATTGTCGCGGTAAAACGAAAAGCTTCGTTCTCCTTGAGCGTCTAGGTGGACGATGGCCAAGGCGGTTTGCGCTCCACTTATGGATACACAATATTCTGTTCCAACAGCATATAACGCCAAGGTTGATTTTAATTGCAGCGAAAAGGGATCTTCAGCGAAGCCTCCCACAAACCGAGCACTGCCACCAAGTTTAGCAAAGCCTACCGCCACATTCGCTGGAGCACCGCCAGCAATAGGGTTAAGGCTACCGTCGCCGGTAGGTAACAAATCGATAAGCATCTCGCCAAAACATGTTAATTGCATAACTACTACCCCCAATTAGAAACGGTATTTTAAAGTGACAGACGTAGTTCTGCCGTTAATACTGCGAGCGCGAATAATATTGTTAGTTGGAATTACGCCTTCCTCGGCTTCTGTTAATCCAGTGGTATCAAAGAGATTGTTTACGTTTAACGCGATATTGAAGCGTTCAGTCAGATCATAACTTGCAAACGCGTTGACCTGAGTGTAACCGTCAAATTTTAACTCGTTGTTGTCTTGTGCGTACGCGTCAGTGGTGCCGATTAGGCTTAAACCGATAGCACCTTGATCGAAGTTATATTTACCCAATAAGGAATAAACAAAGTCAGCTTGCCGTCTTGGCGTGTTACCCTCGACTTCGGGAGTGAGTGCATCTTTTGCGATTTCAGCATCGGTCCAAGTTAAGCTACCTCGTAAGTCGAAGGAGCCAATAAAATAGACACCTTCAAGTTCAATACCTTGTGCTTCGTATTGCCTGTCAAAGAACTTTTGGCTGGTTGCCTCAAAGTTTTGCTCTTCTGTTTCGGCGTAAAATAAAGTTGCAAATAGACGGCCTTGTTCAAACTTTTGTTTGATACCAAATTCATATTGTGTCACTTCATCCACAGCATCTTCATCAGCAACACTGCCATCAATATTCACTTTACCGAACAATAGTCTGTCTGCATTTGCACGACCGCCCTCACTGAATCTGCCGAATATGGCGCTGCTTGAGGTCATTTGGTAGTTTGCGCCGACAGAGTAGCTTGTGTAGCTCCAATCGTAATTAACTACATTGGGGTTAGCGAGATCGATGGCTGCAACTTGCTCCTCCGGCTTTGATATAGTGCCATCACGGTTGATATCTACACGAGATGTTACAGCACCTGCAAATGTACCTGTCGCTTTACCTGAATCATGACGCACACTCGCATCAACTGAAATATCGCCGAGCTTTGTTGAAAAGGCGATATATGGGGCACGAGTATCGTATTCAGTATCGTAGTTGCGCTGACAGCAATTTCCCCAATAGGGCGTACCATAGGCATATAATCCGTTTTCAGAATATGCTGTGCCATCCGCAGCGGCCACGTTGACAAGCGCTGCGTTATCTCCTTTAACCTCGAGCAAGTATGAATTCCATAACCAAGACATATTGATATTTTGCGATGACATGAAATAACCGAAGGTGAGTGACGTGTCAGTACCAAATGATTTGGTGAGCTTTAGGTCATTCATGATGTTGTCGAAATCATTCATTTCCACTTCGAAGGTATGAACGCGCATTAGTAGTGCTTGATTGAACGCTTGATCCGCTTTTGGTCCGTTGGCAAAGGTGAGTGTTGCACCGGTACCGGCTATGCTCTCGGCAATTGCTTGGCTATTAGCGACCTCAGCAGGGAAAGGCGACATAAATGAGCCTGAGATACTCGACTTTCTGGACCTGTTTTCGATTTGCCAGTCATTACCTAGTTTGAAATTTGCTTCAAAGCCGATACTATCAACAACAGGGTGCATTCCGTCTCGCATATCCCCTCGACGAATTTGATTGTTACCACCTAAGCCTTGCGTGGCGGTGAAATAAACAGAGTGGGGTGTATCTGACAGTACATCAAAGCCGCTGATGGAGTCGCCATTAGAATACATAGGCATAGGAAGGTAGCCTGCTGTCTTATCATCAAGGTGTTTTACATACAAACGAACGTAGCCACTTTCAAATTCCTTGGTGATATTGGCTTTGAGTTGGCCGCCTTTATTTGCGGTATAGCCGGTGTCACGTGGGCCTTCACCTTGGCGCACAAAGCCACCAATATGAAATTTTATGTCGTCAGTTAAATAACTCCCATACTCAAAATCAGTTCTAAACTCGTCATAATCTAAACCAAACGTGGTGGCAACACTGCCTGACTCATTTTCACCCGTTTTTGAAATCAAGTTAATAATGCCTCCGGGAGCGTCGCTGGCGGCAGTCGAAGCCGAGCCACCACGAATAGACTCGATTGACTCCACGGTATTATCAAGGCGCATAAAAATATCGGCGTTACCAAAAGCAATGTCACCAAACTGCAAAATAGGCAAGCCATCTTCTTGTAGCTGCAAAAATTTAGCGCCACCGGATGCGACAGGAAGACCACGTACAGCGATATTTGCATTACCTTCACCACCGGTTGATTCTGACCTTACACCAGGAATTAGTTTGAATGCTTCAGCGGTAGTTCTGGGGGTTGCAGCAGAGATTTGCTCCAGCCCTATGCTGCTAACAGAAACACTCGATTCCATAATGGTTGTTCGCTTTGGAACACCCGTCACGACTATTTTCTCGAAGCCATCGGCAGGTTTCGTGTGTGCTTTTTCTTCAGCGGCCGCCGAGTGAGAGATTGCAAGCGTGAGTGCGCTGAGTGTAAATAGGGTGGTTTTGATTGTTGTCATCATTTGCCTCTTGTTATCGTTGTCAAACTCGTGCGGTCTATTAAAAACAAACTTAATCGATTAAGTTTGTTTTTAGCACAATTTAATTTGGTTGCAATTAAAAATTAATCAATAATTCAAACAAAATTTTAATGCTTTGGTTTTTATGAATTTTAACCCGCGAAAAATTTTTGGTCGGAGGGGTTACACTCGCTGCAACTTAGCGTTTTTGCTCAATGGTAAGCGGGCAGGGTCCTTTAACCAGTTGTACAACATGGCCGCAAAGAGGAAAAATGCAAACCCAGTCGCAAGTACAAAGCCATAGCTAACATGGCCAAAGTAATCGCTCACCATGCCCATCAGAAGTGGTGCTAGCGCAGCAGAAAGCGCGGTGAAGAACAACATCACACCAGCAACAGAGCCATGCTGAGCTTTGTCAAAACAAGAGATCCCTTTTGAGTTTAATGTTGGGTAAATCATAGACATAAATAAACCACTTAGCGGGAGCGTATAGATAGCGGCATTAACACCATAAAGATAAGTTAAAAAATAGCATACAAATATAGCAAAGCTCAGCGTTAGCATTACGCTTTGCCAACGATACTTAGCGAGTAACCATACAGCCATAAAGCGACCTATTGCACGTAAAATAAAAAAGATGGTGAGCGCATAAGTTGCAAGCCAAGTTAAATCACCTTGGTAATCCTGTAATAAAGTGGGCATCCAGACATAAATTGCGACTTCAGTTGCAACGTAGAGTGCTATGGCGAGGGAAAAGCCAAGTGCATATTTGTTCTTGAGCATCGCTGCCGTGTGAGATAGGCCTGCATTGTTTTGTGCATGAGCGGTATTAAACTTGGGAAACTCAGTGCTTAAAGTCACGATACTGAGTATTAAGCATAGCCCACCAGCAAGCACATAAAGATAGGTCCAACTCACCCCCTGTATCAATAGATAACTGACAATTGCAGGGCCAATTATCGCGCCGATGGCAAAGAAGCCTTCGACTTTATTCATGGTTTGAGTATGTTCTTGTGCGCCGTCAGAAATGTCACCTAGAAGGGCGAGGGCACCTGTTTTAAATAGGCCAATGGCTAATCCAATAACACATAAAAGCATTAAAAACATGGTGAAAGTTTCACCCAGTGCGAACAGAAAACATGCGGATGAAAATAGTATGAGGCCGATTAACACCGTGAGCTTACGGCCTATTTTATCTGCCAAAAACCCTAAACATAAGCCGCTAAAGGCAATTAAAATCATTGGCGCATAGTGAAAGGCGCTGGCCTGGGTCATGCTAAGTTGATATTCGCTGATCAGTGTTGGAATGATCACGCCAACGGCGTCTGATGTCATCGCAAACATCAAAAACATCATATAAGTTAACCAGCGCAACGTGTTGAGCTGAGTGTGATTCGACTTGCTGCTCATTGTTCACCTCTTGAAGGGCTTTGTTATGTAGCTGGTCTACTTCTTTACATAAGACTGAGTGTAATACTAATCTGCATTAAGCGAATTATTTTTAGTAGAACGCTACGATAAAACTTGATTATTGTTTGTTCATGATTAAAGATATAACTTAATCGATTAAGTCTCAACTTTTTTAATGAGTAAATTATGAAAAACCAAGTTCAGTTGATCACGTATGCTGATCGCCTGTCTGGCGGCGGCCTTGCACAATTAAATACGTTACTAACGGGCCCGTTAGCTGGACTATTTGGTGGTGTCCACATTTTGCCTTTTTACTATCCAATTGATGGTAGTGACGCAGGTTTTGACCCGATTGACCATGCCAAGGTCGACGAACGATTGGGTGATTGGCAACATATTAAGTTGATTGCCGAGCACTGTGAGGTAATGGCAGATCTTATCGTTAACCATGTATCAGGAGAGTCAGCAGAATTTGCAGATGTGTTGGCTCATGGACAAGAGTCACAGTTTTGGTCGATGTTTTTAAAAGAAGAAGATGTCTTTCCTAATGGCATCACGCAAGCACAAGCGCAAGCAATTTATCGTCCGAGGCCGGGAAGTTGCTTTTCTAAAAAGGCGTTAGCGAGTGGCGAAGTTGTGGATTTTTGGACCACTTTTACTGATAACCAAATTGATATTAATGTTGAGTCAGAAGCGGGGCGCGCTTATTTAGAAAAAGTCTTAACATTGTTTGCAGACAGTGGAGTGAAAATTATTCGACTAGATGCCGCAGGATATGCAATCAAACGCGCAAATACCAGCTGTTTTATGACTGATGAGGCCTTTGCTTTTATCAATCAATTATCTAAGCGCGCCAATGAGCTTGGTATGGAAACCATTGCCGAAATTCACAGTTATTACAAAACTCAAGTAGAGGTTGCCAGCAAAGTCGACCGTGTTTATGACTTTGCGCTCCCTCCGCTTATTTTACACAGTTTATTCAATAAAGATTTCTCGGCTTTAGCCAAGTGGTTGGACATTGCGCCACGTAATTGTCTAACCGTGCTGGATACTCATGACGGAATCGGCATTATTGACGCGGGGCCTGAAGGGGATAAACCAGGGTTACTCGATGCCAATCAAATTGATGCTTTGGTTGAGCAGATCCATAGCAACAGTAAAGGCCAAAGTCGCAAGGCAACCGGCGCTGCAGCGAGCAATGTCGACTTGTATCAAGTCAATTGCAGTTATTATGAAGCCTTAGGGAAGCATGATTTTTATTATTTGGTAGCAAGAGCAATTCAGTTCTTTTGCCCTGGAGTACCACAAGTTTATTACGGTGGTCTATTGGCGATGGAAAATGACATAGCACTCCTAGAAAAAAGTAATGTTGGACGCGATATCAACCGCCCTTATTTGGATGTCGCGATGGTGGAAGCCGCACTCGATAAACCTGTGGTGAAGGGTCTGCAAACACTAATTAAACTGCGTAATACTTGCTGCGCATTTGATGGCAATTTTGCATTAACATGCCAAGGCTCAAATCTGGTTATAACTTGGGAGGGCTATAATGCAAAAGCGGAGTTGCGAGTTGATCTCGCAAAAGATGAAGCCATGATTAAAACTTCTGAAAACGCCACAGAGCAGAGCTATAACATTCAATCGCTGCTTTCCTAACCATAGCTAGGAGCCAAAGTTGCGCGTAGAAAGCGCGCTTTAAGTACCTCAACATCGATTATCCTTGGTAGCGGCTCGCAATCTTAGGTGAGCTGCTATGTATAGATAAATACCAACAAAGCGTAATTGACATAGCGGGTTAACTATATAACAATAAAGTTATATAATTAATTTGTTATGCGATGATGAAGCTACTTTTTCTTTGTTCTGGAAACTCAACGCGGTCAATTTTAGCACAGGCGCTAGCTAACTTTCATGGCGGTTCGGATGTTCATGCGTATAGTGCAGGCACTAAGCCAAGCACTGTGAATGCGACTACGCTTTCAATGCTACGCCGTTTAGGGATTAATACGGACAATCTGTACAGTAAACACCTCAATGAGTATAAGGACGAACACTTTGATGTGGTGGTAACTTTATGCTCTGAAGTGCAATCTGAATGCGAAGGTAAACTGCAAGGAGAACATGTCCTTGCGTGGGATATTGCGAGTCCAGCTGAGCGAAGTTGCAATAACGCTTATGAGCAAACCTTGTTTGACATCAATGAACAAGTTATTTCCCTACTACGCGAAGGTAAGTCACAACATACGCTACTTACACCCTTGCAATTTTATAAATCCCTAGCGGATGAGATCCGCTTAAAAACGCTTGCCATGTTGACGGTGGAAGGTGAGCTATGTGTTTGCGAGCTAATGGCTGCGCTTGAACAAGATAGCCAACCCAAGGTCTCACGGCATTTAGCGCAGCTGAAGAAGGCTGGAATTCTATGTGATCGCAAGCAAAAACAATGGGTATTTTATTCTATAAACCCAACGCTACCGCTATGGATGAAGGCGGTGATAAACGCCACGGTTATGCATCAACCAGATTATATAAAAGCTGAGTTAGTGAGGCTAAATGCGATGGGCGAACGGCCAACACGCATGGCAACTTGCTGTAACTAATAATTAGATTTGGAGTTCTTATGACGATTAAAGTAGGGATCAATGGTTTTGGTCGAATGGGGCGTTTGGCGCTTCGCGCTAGCTTTGACTGGCCTGAAATCGAGTTTGTACAAATTAACGATCCTGCGGGCAATGCAGAAACCCTAGCACACTTGCTAGAGTTTGATTCTGTCCATGGTAAATGGCATCACAGTGTGTCTTCTCAAGGTGAACAGATCCAAGTAGGTGAAACTGTGTTGTCGGTGACTCAAAACAAAGAGATTGCGCAAACTGACTGGTCTCAATGTGACGTCGTGATCGAAGCATCCGGCAAAATGAAAACCAAAGCTTTACTGCAACAGTATTTAGATCAAGGCGTTAAGCGCGTTGTTGTTACGGCACCGGTAAAAGAAGAAGGGGTATTAAATATTGTGATGGGAGTGAATGACCATCTATACGACGACATTCCCCACCAAATCGTTACGGCCGCTTCTTGTACCACAAATTGCTTAGCGCCAGTCGTAAAAGTATTGCAACAAAACATTGGCATAAAGCACGGTTCGATGACGACTATTCATGACATCACCAACACGCAAACCATTTTGGATGCGCCACATAAGGATTTACGCCGCGCGCGGGCCTGTGGCATGAGTTTAATTCCGACAACAACAGGTTCAGCGACTGCTATTACCCATATCTTTCCAGAATTAAAAGGTAAGCTAAATGGTCACGCTGTTCGTGTTCCGTTGGCGAATGCTTCATTAACAGACTGCGTGTTCGAGGTCGAGCGGCCAACTACAGTGGAAGAGATTAACCACTGGATGGCGCAAGCTGCTGCTACTGAGCTTAACGGAATTTTAGGTTATGAATCAAGACCACTAGTTTCTATTGACTATAAAACGGATCCTCGCTCTAGTATCGTCGATGCGTTATCTACAATGGTAGTTAATGGTACTCAGGTTAAGTTGTACGTGTGGTATGACAACGAGTGGGGCTATGCAAATCGTACCGCGGAATTAGTACGTAAAGTGGGATTGTCGTTAGGCGAATAAGATATCATGCAGCTGCGTAATATACCTCAAGATATCAAGCAGTACCTCATTGTGACAGGCAACTATTGGGCGTTTACCTTAACGGATGGTGCGCTCAGAATGTTGGTGGTGCTTTACTTTCACCAATTGGGTTATAACCCGCTTGAAATTGCCATGCTATTTCTCTTCTATGAAATTTTTGGTGTTGTCACCAATTTAATTGGAGGGTGGCTTGGCGCACGCATTGGCTTAAACCGCACCATGAATATTGGGTTAGGCATACAAATAGTAGCATTATTGATGTTAGTAGTACCAACGCACTGGCTTACCGTGCCTTATGTTATGGCAGCACAGGCGCTCTCAGGTATTGCCAAAGATCTCAATAAAATGAGTGCCAAAAGTGCAATAAAGGCCATCGTAAAATCGGGTGAAGAAGGGACCTTGTTTAAGTGGGTGGCAATACTTACCGGCTCAAAGAATGCGCTAAAAGGCGTCGGATTTTTTCTTGGCGGGTTGTTGCTTACCTTACTTGGCTTTACCGGCGCGATGTGGTCGATGGCAATCATGTTGCTATTAGTGTGGTTGTTTAGCGTTATCAGCTTAAAAAGCGATTTAGGCAAGGCTAAAAGCAAACCCAAATTTAGCGATGTATTTTCAAAAAGCCGAGCAATTAATATGCTATCTGCCGCGCGATTGTTTTTATTTGCCGCACGGGATGTTTGGTTTGTGGTTGCGCTTCCTGTCTTTTTATCGCAGCAGTTCGGTTGGGATCATTGGTGGGTTGGTGGCTTTATGGCTACTTGGGTCATCGGTTATGGCATCGTGCAATCAACAACTCCTAGATTTATTAGTCGTGATACGTTTGCATCAACACCAAGTAAAGTCAGCGGATGGGCGTTGTATTTGGCAGCTATTCCGCTGTTGATTGCTATCTCACTTCAAGCGCAGCTCTGGACAAGCTTAGCCGTAGTAGGTGGACTTTTGCTCTTTGGTTTTGTGTTTGCTATCAATTCATCTCTTCACAGCTATCTTATTGTGAGTTTGGCCGATAGTGATGGAGTGTCACTTGATGTGGGCTTCTATTATATGGCGAACGCTATCGGGCGATTACTCGGTACTGTGCTATCAGGTTGGATCTTTTTGGAGTATGGTTTGGTGGCTTGTTTAGTGGTATCAAGTGTGATGTTGCTGTTGGCAGGGATCATTTCCTGCAGATTACCCAGGCGAGTCTAATTGATAGGGGGCAATTAACAGCTCTGCCCCATTTTTAAGGTATAGCCAAGCATAACTTTATCATCACTTTTATCTAAGAAGAGTTTGGCTGCTTCTCGGCCTTTTTCTTCACTATTTTGATGAATGGTAGTTAGGCTAGGGCTAAAGCGTAGCGCTTCATCAACGCCATCAAAACCAACGACTTTAAGCTCCTGTGGTATCTTTACACCAAGTTTTTTGGCTTCTCTTAACAGCGGTAGTGCAATTAAATCACTCATACACAGTACGGTATTAGGCCTTGGTGAGAGGTTAAGTAGTTCTTTTGCGGCGATATTTGCAAACCTTTCGCTGCTTTCAGGAATATTCCACACTCTGTCTTCACCAAGTGTTAATCCACGCTCTCCAATAGCTTTGAGATATCCGCTATAACGCTGATGTGCAATAGAGGTCTGTATGTCTGTTAGGTTTTGCTCGTATACACGGCATAGCAAATCAGTGTCTAATAATCTCAAACCAAAAATAGCAACATCACTATCGTCGTTCAGTGCTTTACTCGCTACATCAAAGGCGGCTTGTTGGTTGTCGATATTAATACTGGCATGCGCGGGCAAATCAAAGTCAACCGTCACAACCTGTTTGCTAACATTCGCAAGATGCTCAATTAACTTGGGATTACGCGGGCGGCCATAACAAATTAAGCCGTCGACGAAATCGACAATGTCTCCGACATTATCTGCGGTGCCTGAGAACAAGAGTAGGTTAATATGCTGAGCTTCTAAAACGCTTGCAACTCCTCGCATAAAGCTACTCGCAACGGGATCTGATACCATATATTCAACGCTATCGGGTAGTACCAGCGCGACAATGTTAAACGAGCCCTTACGCAGCGATTGGGCTGCCTTGTTAGGCCCAAAATAACCCAATTCTTTACAGGCTTTTAAAATTTCTTCTCGTTTGGATTTAGAGAGTTGATCTGGTCTGTTAAAAGCATTCGATACCGTTGCATTTGACACGCCTAATTCCGCCGCAATGCTTTTGAGCGTCCATTTTTTTTTGTCGTTACTCATTGGCAGGACCCCTTAATACAGTCAGGCATATGGCAATGGTTTAGTTCATCTTAACTAGTAAACACCTTAAATAACAAGCAATAATAGATTATTGTCGCAATCTAGTTTAAAGAAAATAGTCAATGAGGTATGATGCGCCATACTTTTATTGCAAATTGTTCTCATAATCAATGACATTAGATAAACTTTCCAAAAATAGCGCAGCGACCATCACTTCTCTTACCCATCCAGATACTGCGTTACTGAGTCGAATAATGGCACTTGGAATTATTCCTGGTGAGCAAATAGAAGTCATTAACGTCGCCCCACTTGGATGCCCGATGCAAGTGAAAATTGGTGACACCTTTGTGAGTGTGCGTAAGGCCGACGCACAGTTCGTTGAAATTGAAGTTTTATAAGTTATTAAGGGCTCACGTATGAAAATTGCGTTAGTGGGCAACCCGAACTGCGGGAAAACCACATTATTTAACCGCCTGACCGGCTCTAAACAAAAAGTAGGGAATTGGCCAGGGGTAACTGTCGAGAAAAAATTCGGCTATTTTGCTTTAGAAAACACAAACGTAGAATTGGTAGATTTGCCCGGGCTCTATAGCATGGAACAAATTGAGCCAAGCCAAGATGAGCAAATCGCGTGTGACTTCCTAAAGCAAAATGAAGCCGATGTCATCATTAACATCGTAGATGCCGCTAACTTACAGCGAAATCTAGTATTAACTTCTCAGCTGAAAGAATTAGGCAAGCCTATTCTCGTTGTTGCAAATATGGTTGATGTTGCAACACAGCGTGGGAGAACGTTAGATTTAAAAAGACTCTCTGAACAGTTAGGGTTACCTGTAGTGCCATTCCACGGTGCTAAAGGTACAGGGCAAGAAGCGTTGTTGGAACAACTCGCACAGATCACTCGTTTTCCAAAAGCACCTGTGACGGCAAACACCGAAAGTGCCGGCAGCGATCCCCTCGAAAAAGCGGTTGCTCGTCACCAAGCAGTGAAAAAATTGGCTGATGGCGTAAGTATCATTACGCCAAAACGTGCAGATACAACAGAAACGCTTGATAAAATCGTGCTCAACCGCTGGCTTGGCGTGCCTATTTTCTTAGCCATGATGTATTTAATGTTTACCATTGCGGTGAATGTTGGTGCTGTATTTATCGACTTTTTTGACATCGCCGTGGGCGCCTTACTCATCGATGGTGTAAAAATCTTGCTAGCAGATATTGGCGCACCTCAATGGCTGGGTGTGTTATTGGCTGATGGTTTTGGTGTGGGTATTCAATTAGTGGCGACCTTCATCCCTGTTATTGCGGTGCTGTATCTGTGCTTATCCATTTTGGAAGACAGTGGTTATCTTTCTCGGGCCGCGTTTGTTATTGACCGTTTGATGTCATCCATTGGTCTACCTGGCAATGCTTTTGTCCCTTTGATCGTTGGATTCGGCTGTAATGTGCCTGCGGTTATGGCGTCAAGAACGATGGGTCGAGAGTCCGATCGATTACTGACGATTATTATGGCGCCATTTATGTCCTGCGGCGCACGTTTGACGGTATATGCGTTATTTGCAGCGGCTTTCTTTCCAACGAACGGAGCCAATGTTGTTTTTGGTCTGTATTTGCTTGGCATATTGGTTGCGGTAGGTTCTGGCTTTTTATTTAGAAAGCAAGTATTCAAAACGCAAAAATTACCCTCATTTACCGAGATGCCAGCGTATCATATGCCAATTTGGCGCAATATATTCATTACCACTTGGCAGCGTCTGAGCGGCTTTATCAAACGTGCTGGCAAAACAATTGTTATGGTAGTTATTTTACTCAGTGCATTAAACTCGATTGGTACCGACGGTTCGTTTGGCAATGAGAATACAGATAAGTCACTTTTGGCGAAGGCTGCACAAGTGGTCACGCCAATCTTTGAGCCAATAGGGTTAAAAGAGGAAAACTGGCCTGCTACGGTTGGTGTTGTGACTGGTATGTTTGCCAAAGAAGCCATCGTCGGTACTTTAGATGCGCTTTATACCGGTGCCGAAGAAGAAGGTGGAGAGTTTTCATTGTTGGCTTCGTTAAAAGAAGCGTTGATGACCATAGTAGACAATAGTAAAGATCTTATCGCAAACCTTGGTGATCCATTAGGACTTAACGAATTAGAGTCAGGCGCTGAAAGTGGCACTGCGCTACTTACTGCAATGGCCGCGAAATTTAATGGTCAAATCGGTGCATTTAGTTATCTTGTCTTTATCTTACTTTACACACCTTGTGTAGCGGTATTAGGTGCAATTAAACGTGAATCTGGCGGTAAGTGGATGTGGCTTGTTATTGGCTGGACGACCTCAATTGCTTATATCATGGCGACTTTAGTTTACCAAGCTAGTCAGTTAAGCACCTCGCCAACGAGTGCTTCGCTTTGGATTATAGCGATGTTGTTGTTTGGATTTGCGTGGTGGAAAGGGTTATCCAGACTGGGTAATAAACTTAACCAACCACCAACCTATCAAATAAACTTAGGTTAGTTATTCAAAAGCTTGGTTAATTACGGCGCTTAGAGCGCCGTTTTTTATGTTTTGATATCAAGCAAAAAAAAGCAGTGTTAACTGAGTCAACACTGCCAACAACTCTAAATCAATCAAGGGGAGTCTTCGTAAAAAGAGGTTACACCGCTTTATTGACGGAAGGGTGACGCAATAATGAAAGATTTATGACTGTGAAAATTTCACTTTGCTTCTTGCTAAAAATCGCTTAATTTTTAGCTCTATTCTTGCCGTTAACTGGGACAATAATGATAACCACTGATACTCCTCTAATTTTACGCCATCTTGATACTATCCATGCGCTGATCTCTAATGCTTATTGGGCAAAACAAATGCCTAAAGTATTGCTGGAAAAGGCCATTCAAAATAGCCTGAGCTTCATGTATTTGGACGATGAAGGTGAGTTTCAGGGTTTTTGTCGCGTGATAACTGACTATGCCACCTTTGCCTATCTTGCCGACGTGATAGTTGAGGAAAGTGCCAGAGGTAAAGGGGTAGGCAAAGCGATTGTTCAAGCCGTGGTTGAACATCCAGAGCTACAAGGCTTAAGGCGCTTTATGCTGGCAACTTTTGATGCGCATACTCTATATGAAAAATTCGGCTTTGCAGCGGTGCCAGATCCAAGTATTTTGATGCAGATCTGCCATCCTACAATATATTCGGATTTACAAGATTAATTGCTGGATTTTAGTCACTTATATTTTGTTTTTTAGAACGAAGACTGGATAAATGCACTTACCCTGAACATAATAAAGACGATAACAACAACAGGTGTCTTTATTATGTTACTGCTTGCGACTATCTATTTGGCTGCTGCGATATTGGCGGTGCCAATCGCTAAACGGCTAGGGCTTGGCTCTGTGCTTGGATATTTATTGGCAGGGATCCTAATTGGTCCTCATCTTCTTCATCTTGTGGGGGAGCAAACTGACGTCATGCACTTTGCCGAGTTTGGTGTGGTGATGATGCTATTCTTAGTCGGGCTTGAGTTACAACCCAAAAGGCTCTGGACGATGCGCCGCTCTATAGTTGGTCTCGGTGGCTTACAAGTGGTTATAACAACGGCTGTACTCTATTTCGCGATTGATTTAGCGCTTGGCTTTTTGTGGCAGCAATCATTAGCCATCGCGTTAATGTTGGCACTGTCTTCTACCGCCATTGCACTGCAAACCTTAAATGAAAAAGGCTTGATTAAACAATCTGGCGGTCAAAATGCGTTTTCGGTGTTGTTATTTCAAGATATAGCCGTGATCCCCATTCTCGCGATTATGCCGTTGTTAGCATTTAGTGATTTGGCTGTGAGTGATGGTCACGGCAACTTGTTACACGCTTTTCCGACTTATCTCCAAGTGGCTATTTCTGTTTTTGTGATTTTGGCTATTATCGCTGCTGGACATTATGTTGCCGCGCCGTTATTTAGGTATATTGCCAGCACTCGAATGCGCGAACTATTTACCGTAGTGGCGCTATTTATCGTTATCGCAACCGCGTTATTGATGCAAAGCATTGGTTTATCCCCAGCGCTTGGAACATTTCTCGCGGGTGTTGTTCTCGCGGAAAGTGAATTTCGCCATGAATTAGAAGCCGATATTGAACCGTTTAAAGGGTTACTTCTTGGCCTCTTTTTCATGACAGTCGGCGCATCAATCGACTTTTCCTTATTGGCACAAAAATGGTTATTTATTTTAGCGTCAGTGGTGCTATTAATGGGGTTAAAGGCGGTTATTTTATATTTGTTGGCAACGGCGTTTTCACTGCATAAGCGAGCGACATGGTTATTTACTGCAGCCCTGTGTCAAGGCGGAGAGTTCGCGTTTGTACTACTTTCTGTTACTGGCAGTTTAGCAATCTTAACTCCAGATCAAGTCGCATTAGTCACACTGGTTGTTGCGGTATCTATGCTCGGATCGCCCCTTATTTTTATTCTTTACGACAAAATAGTTGAACGTCAGGCCAATACTACTCAAGAACAAGATAGCTTAGAGACGATGGAAGCGACACAAAACGTTATTGTGGTCGGCTACGGGCGTTTTGGCCAAGTGATAGGGCGCTTGCTCCATGCGCAGGGCTATCATTTATCGATCTTGGATCACAGCCCAAGCCAAATTGAATTACTCCGTCGCTTTGGCAATCAAGTATTTTATGGCGATGGTGCACGATTAGATTTGCTCGAAGCCGCAGGGGCTCACGAAGCGCAAATGCTGGTCGTAGCGATTGATGAACCAGATAAAACCCTCGAAATCGTCAGGTTGGCGCAGCAACACTTCCCTGATCTAAAGCTTGTAGTTCGTGCAACCGACCGTCGCCATGCCTACCAACTGATAAAATTGGGTGTCACTGCGTTTGAGCGAGAAACTTTTGTCTCTGCTGTGAAGCTAGGTGAGCAGGCGCTTAAGTTATTGGGCCATAGCGAAGAAGATGTCGCACGAGCAGGCTACCTCTTTACCAAACACGATGTTGAATCTATGCATATGCTTGCCGATGTGTGGGGAGACGATGAAAGCTATGGTATTGCGATTCGTCAGCGTATGGCTGACCTTAAACAGGTACTTCAGGCGGACGAAAAAGCGCAAGAAGATCTTAATACCTGCCATGGTGAAAATTGTGAAGATAAACCACCTGTCATTGAACAATAACGTATAAATATTAGGTTAAATCAGTATGTTGAGAGTGACACTAGAGCAATGGCGAATGTTTAGAGCCGTTGTTGAATATGGTGGCTTTAATCAAGCTGCTAAAGAAGTACATAAAAGCCAGTCAAGTATCCACACTGCGGTCCATAAAATTGAGGAAGGCCTTAGTGTTAAGCTTTTTAGGGTCGAGGGGCGAAGAACCCTGTTAACCGAAGCGGGAGAAATGATGCTGCGCCGTGCCAACTATCTCTTGGAAGAAGCGGCAAAAGTGGAAGCGGTAGGGCAGACGCTGGGCGAGGGAGTTGAGAGCCAACTGCGCATAGCGGTCGATGAAATTTTCCCACAGCAGGTACTCTATAAGGTACTAGAAAATACATCTGCGCAATACCCTTTATTGCGTGTCGAGTTGGTTGAGTCAGTATTGACTGGTGCATCTGAACTTTTGCAAAATACCGACGTAGATATCGCCATTTCTCCGGTTACTTTACAAGACGGGTTCAGTGAAGAGTTGTGCCAAATCGAGTTTGTTGCAGTGGCAAATCCCAATCACGCATTACATCAATTTGGTCGCGCGCTTACATTCGAAGACTTAAAATCCCATCGCCAAATCGTAGTGAGAGACTCTGCAATCTCGCGTAAAAAAGATGAAGGTTGGTTGGGGGCGCATCAACGTTGGACGGTGAGCCATATGACAACCTCGATAGATATGATAGCGCAAGGCTTAGGATTTGCTTGGTTGCCCATTCCGGCTATCAAAACGCAACTAGACTCTGGCGTCTTGAAACCACTACCACTAGCGCAACATAGTCAGCGTAAAGCACAGCTTCATCTTATTTTTAAAGATGGTGACAGGCTTGGACCCGCCGCGCGCGCTTTTATTGGTGAGTTAAGATATCAGTGTATGCAGCTAGAGGATTCTATTGAATAGAATGATTGATGTTAAATTATCAAATTTTATTCGTTTCAAACAGGCAATAGACTAAGGTCATCAACATGCGTTTGGAGCGAAACATGCGATATATTCGAAAAGCACAAGATAGAGGTAAAGCAGATTTTGGCTGGTTGCAAAGCCAACATAGTTTCTCATTTGGTCGATATTATGATCCCGCCCACATGGGATTTGGTAATCTTAGGGTGATCAATGATGACACAGTACTTGGTGGTCATGGCTTTGATACTCATGGTCACCGAGATATGGAAATTATTTCCTATGTCATTGACGGTGAATTAGCACATCAAGATAGTATGGGTAATCAGTTTACCGTGGTGGCAGGTGAAGTTCAGAGAATGAGCGCAGGCAGTGGCATTCTTCATTCAGAATACAATGCTTCAAAGGCAGCGCCTGCACATTTTTTACAAATTTGGATAGAGCCAAAGCTTAAAGGCATAACGCCGAGTTATGAACAAATTCAAATTAAACAAAGTAGTGCACTTACGCCGATTGTTACGCCTACAGGCGCACAGGGTACTCTGAGTATCAATGCTGAAGCTGAAATACACCGCTTGCAGCTACATCAAGGTCAACAGATTGAGCTGAATGCGCACGCGCAAAAAGCCTATTTGCACATTGTTGGCGGTGAAGCGACGCTTGATGGTGAGGCATTTCAGCAAGGAGATGGTATCGGTCTGATTGCTGGTGACAACATGCAGGTTAAGGCAGTAACAGATGTTGAAGCACTGTGGTTTTTATTACTTAACTAAGCAAATTGGTATTAAATTCAGCGCCTAGAATTAAAGGAATTGACGAATGACAGAACCAATACAACTTGCAGTAATTGCCCTGGTCGTTCTGCTAAGTGGTATTTCAAAGTCTGGCTTTGCAGGCGCCTTAGGGGCGTTTTCTGTTCCAATTCTGATGATGGTGTTGAACCCAAGGGATGCCATTGCGTTGATGCTTCCGCTACTTATCGTCGCGGATGTTTTTAGCCTGAAGAGCTATTGGCGCTTATGGAATGTGTCGGAATTAAAGCGGCTATTGCCAGGTACACTAGTCGGGATAGCCTTAGCAACGCTTTTTCTTCAAGGTGTCAGTGAGTTTTGGCTGACGGTTGTGATTGCAGCGATGAGTATAGTATTTGCGCTTAAAAGCTTACTGATTAAAAATACACCTGAAAGTGTTGGGCACTTAAGGTTACTGGCCGCGAGCACCTCTACCGCAGCTGGTATCTCCACGACCTTAATTCATGCTGGCGGCCCACCACTCATGGTGTATTTTAACGCTCGAAAATTGGAGCCAACGGCTTATATCGCGACGGTTGCGGTACTATTTGCGCTGATGAATGTGATTAAGTTGGCGACCTTCTCTGCAACTGGGTTGTTACAGTGGCAACATGTGCTGCTTGCTATCTGTTTTACACCTTTAGCGTTGCTTGGTAATAGACTCGGTGTGCACCTTGCGAAATGCTTACCTAAAAAGCAATTTTTGCTGGTGATGAATGGACTACTGCTCATGCTTGGACTGGTATTAATTGGTAAATTGTTGTGACTGTGTAGGCTTACCAACACTCAGCAAAGTAAATGCCCACAACATGTTGTGGGCATAGAAAACTACAACTGTTCTTCCATCTCTTTTTGATACTCATTTGCAAGTTGCGACTTTTCACTTTTATCAAGTACCTTACCCGCTCGCTGGAAAAACGCTTGCTCTTCGTCAGCCAAGTGATGCTCAACTTTGTCTTTGAGCTTTTTCAATTTAGTTAGCCAACTAGGGTCGGAAAACTCCGTATTATCCAGTGCCTCAATTAGCTCATCAATCTCATGATGCTCCGCGATACCATGGCGAGAGTCTTCGATCGTCATATCGCTGTCCATTAATGGGGCATAAAAGTACCTTTCTTCTGCGATGGCATGCGCCTCTAGCGCGTCCTTCAACTCTTTATAGTACTTTTCGCGGACCTTTGAATCACCAGACGTTTCTGCCAACATATTCAATAGGGCGCGTTGATGATCATGATCTTGCTTTATTGCATTAAAAATTTCCATGTAGATTACCTCTTATCTAGCTTAAAACGTCTGCTTTGGTGCTGTTTTTAAAAAACGACATGAGTTTGCTACGATGCGCCTCATTATTCGTTTTAATGATAAGCAGCCACTTGCCCTCTGCGATTTTATTCATCACCGCCTGATTAAACGCATCTTTGTCTGGACGCAAAGAAATAAGGCCTGAGGCAAATAGCCCTAAAAATAAGCCGGGGCTTAATAAAGCGATAAACGTTAAATAAGGATTAGCTTGAGTGAAAGCCGGTCCATAACTTACCAATAGCCCCGCGATGAGAAAGCCTAATATCACCCCCATGCTGCCAAGGTACAAATGCCAATTAAGCATGTTCTTGGCAAGGCGACTTTCGCTTTTAGGCTCAAGTTTTTTGTCAGCACCTTTGTCATACGGATTAACCAGTTGTAGATGCTCATGTTGAACAAGGTGGCTATTTAACAAATCATTTTGCAATTCTTCTGCGGCTGCTTTCCCTGTTAGAACGGCCCCAACTCTATGATCTGCGTAGGATAATATTTCAAAAGTATCCATTACTCCTCCTAATTTCGTTGCAGCTTGTAATTATTCAAACTGCAAGTGTTATACCGAGAGAGTAAGATTTCTAATATATTGAATTTTATTAATAATTTTAAACTCTAGATGTTGTGGGGTTGAACAAATGAAGCACAAACAAGAAAGAATTACCGAGTAGTTACTACATGTTTTGATACAACATAATGATTGTAAAGTTAGTTTAGGGAAGAAATTGGCATATTTACTCATATCGTATCAAAAAATTTACAAAGATGTGTTTTGTTACTTAATTCAAGATATTAAGTGTGGGTCTATTTTTTAAACAAATGCATGAAAGCATTGCATAAATATTTAAAGTAAATTAAATATTATTAAAATGTTAACTTTGGGGTTTATTTATTTGAATTGCTGCCTAGTCTAATAAGGCGTGGCGAGTGCTAATGGGCTTGCCATGTCTTCTGCAGTTGAAGGAGAAAACAGTCACATTTCATCTAATGCTTTTTGTTAAGCAATGATGAAAAGGACAATAAAACAACAATACTAGGAGTGTAATTCGTGAAATTATCTACAGTAACTATGGCTACGGCGTGTGCGATTGCGTTTACTTCGCTCAGTGCTCAAGCTGCAACAAAACAATACTTAAACCAGCAAGCTGACATGAATACTATGCTTAAATCAGCTTCTCAAACTGTGTTGAGTACACAACCAGAAGTGCTGATTGGTTTGGAAAGCGCGAGCCAACTAAAGGAGCTTAAAAGCTTCAATAGTAAAAAAGGTGAAGTAACTAAGCGTTTTCAACAAATGTACCAAGGATTACCAGTGATTGGCGATTCGGTCATTTTAACGTTTGACGATGCCGGTGCGCTTAAAAAAGCTCACGGTGCGGCGGTTTATAACATCGCGGCTGACATCGGTTCGGTAAAACCCAAGCTAAATGCCAAAATGGCATTGAATCAGTTTGAAAAGCAATCGCTTAGTACAGGCAAAAAGCTTAAAAAACATAACGAGAAATCTCGCCTTGCGATCTGGCTGGATGGCAATTCAACGGCACGTTTAGTCTATGAAGTCACTTTTGTTACTTATGGTGATGAGCCTAAACGCCCATATTTGATCATTGATGCAAACACAGGCGAAGTGTTAGAAAGCTTCAATAACTTGCAGCATGCAGATGCGATAGGCCCTGGTGGTAACCAAAAGACTGGTCGTTACCAATATGGTACTGATTATGGTCATCTAGACGTAGCGCAGTCGGGCAATACTTGTACCATGACTAATGCGAACGTTAAGACAATTAACTTAAATCACGGTAGCAGCGGCTCGACTGCACATAGCTTTACGTGCCCAGAAAATACAGTTAAAGAAATTAACGGTGCATACTCACCGCTGAACGACGCCCATTATTTTGGCAATGTTGTGTTTAACATGTATAACGATTGGCTTGGTGCAGCACCTTTGTCTTTCCAATTGCAAATGCGTGTTCACTACAGCAGCAATTATGAAAATGCGTTTTGGGATGGCAGCGCGATGACTTTTGGCGATGGTGCGAATACATTCTATCCGTTGGTAAGCCTTGATGTATCTGCTCACGAAGTGAGTCATGGTTTCACTGAGCAAAACTCAGGTCTAGTATACCGTTATAAATCAGGTGGCTTGAACGAAGCGTTTTCTGATATGGCTGGTGAGGCTGCTGAATTTTATATGAAAGGCAGCAATGACTGGTTAGTTGGCCAAGACATCTTCAAAGGCAGTGGCGCATTGCGTTATATGAATGACCCAACGCAAGACGGCCGCTCAATCGATCACCAGTCTAACTATACGTCTAGCATGGACGTTCATCACACTTCAGGGGTGTTCAACAAAGCCTTCTACAATCTGGCCACTACGGCAGGTTGGGATACGAAAAAAGCCTTTATCGTAATGGCAAAAGCTAACCAAATGTATTGGACTGCGAACACCGATTGGGATACTGCAGGTAACGGTGTAATGGATGCGGCATGTGACCTAGGTTATGAACCTGGTGATGTACAAGCAGCGTTAGCAGCGGTTGGCGTCAACTCAAACTTAAGCTCAGGTAGTAGCTGTGATACTAATCCTCCACCACCTCCAGGTGGCGACGAAGAGTTAACGAACGGTCAGCCTCGTACTGGGATAAGTGGCGCGGCAAAAGAGCAAATGTTTTTTACCCTTGATGTGCCAGCTGATGCGACTAGCCTAAACTTCACCACTTCTGGTGGTAGCGGTGATGCGGACCTTTATGTCAAGTATGGTTCTCGTCCGACGTTAAACACTTATGACTGCAATAGCACAACGTCTACAAGTAACGAAAGCTGCGATATTAATAACATTCAAGCTGGTAAGTACTACGTGATGGTCGAAGCGTGGAATCAGATTTCGGGCGTAACTTTGACTGGTACATATAGCTCAACAGGTGGAACTCAACCAATCGATCGCACTGAGTCTAATATCAATGTTGCATCTGGCAGTTGGACACGCTTCACACAAGATCTAAATGCTAGCTACAGCAACCTTGAAGTGAGCATTTCAGGTGGTTCAGGTGATGCGGATCTATATGTAAACTTTGGTTCTCAATCAACAACGTCGAGCTATCAGTGTCGTCCTTATAAAAACGGTAACAACGAGACTTGTACGATTGCAAACCCACAACAAGGTACTTGGTATATTGATTTACGTGGCTATAGCGCAGCAAGCGGTGTAACACTGAATATCAAAGCGAACTAAGTAACAGTTTATAGGGAGCGCAAGCTCCCTTTCTTTATTAATAAAAAAGTCATAAATTTACCTCATTTGAATAATCTTTTTATTTTGCTCAGCGCTTAAATCATGTTGTTATTCAAATGAGTTGAGGATACAACAATGAAATTAACTACACCTATGCTACTGAGCGTTGCCTGTTTGAGTGGCTTTTCTGAAGCGTCTGAAGAGGTTTGGGTGACGATGGATGCGAAGTCTAGTCAGCATTTCCAAGTCCATAATTCTATTCGCGGTACTCACTTCGAACAGCTTTCTTTACCAAACAGCGAAGTTAAAGCGTTAAAAGTACCTGCAAACTTACATTCACACCTGAGTGCATTTATGCACGACGAATATCATCGCTGTGGTGGTTTTGTCGCCCACGACTCTTTAGAGCAGGCGCAAAGCTATCTTGCACAGTTAGAAAGCATAAACCCAAGTGCGACGCTGGTTAACTACAGCATTGATAACCCCACACGGGTTAACAGCTTAATCTCAAAAGTCAGTACAGTGAACTTGGACAGCAGCGTCAACTCACTAACCAATTTTTATAACCGCTATTATACCTCGCAAACGGGTGTTGATGCCGCTGCATGGGTCAAGCAAACATGGAGCGATATTGCAGCAAGTCGCTCAGATATTAGTGTTGAATATTTTAGCCACTCTTGGGCTCAGTCTTCAGTGATTGTCACCATTCCAGGTAGCGAACTGAGCGATGAAATCGTTATTATCGGCGGGCACCTTGATTCAATTAACCAATCTAACTCGAGTGGGCTTGCGCCGGGTGCGGATGATAATGCCTCTGGGATCGCTGTGCTTACTGAAGCGCTAAGCGCTATTGTTGAAGATGGTTATCAGCCTCAGCGGACAATCCAAATCATGGGCTTTGCGGCAGAAGAAGTTGGGCTTCGAGGTTCTAAAGCTATCGCGCAGTCGTACAGCTCTCAGGGAAAAAACGTAGTCGGTATGACACAATTTGATATGACTGGCCGCAATGGCAGTAGTGCGGATATTGTGATGATGACAGACTATACAAACAGCGCACAGAATCAGTTCTTAGGCCAATTAATTGAAACTTATTTGCCAAACCTAAGCTATGCCTATGACCAATGCGGTTATGGTTGTTCTGACCATGCATCTTGGTATCAGCAAGGGTTCCCAGCTTCTATGCCATTTGAATCAAGAATGTCTGAGATCAACAGAAAAATTCATACCACCAACGATACTGAATTTGATTCAACACATGCACAAAAATTTGCAAAACTCGCGCTGGCGTTTGTTGCTGAGCTTGGTAAAAATGCGGGTGATACACCTCCGCCACCGCCAAACAATGAGCTTGAAAATGGTGTGGCTAAAACGGGTATTTCTGGTGCATCTAAAAGCCAACAGTTTTTCACCATGGAAGTCCCACAAGGTGCAACTAATTTAAGTTTTACCACCTCAGGTGGCACTGGTGACGCCGATCTCTACGTTCGCTATGGCTCCAAACCTACTTTGGATACTCATGACTGCAAGAGCACTAACTCGTCTAGTAACGAGCAATGCAATATTTCCGCTGTGCAAACTGGCACGTATTACGTGATGGTAGAGGCATGGAACGCGATTTCGGGGGTCAGTTTGGTAGGACAATACGATACCTCAAGTGGCAATACGCCTATTGACGAAACTATCAATAATATTTCTGTCGCCAGCGGACAGTGGCAGTATTTTAGTCAAGCACTAACCGCGGGATATCAAACCCTGACAATTACGACGTCGGGAGGCACGGGAGATGCGGATCTTTATGTTAATTTTGGCACGCAACCAAATACAAGCACCTACCAATGTCGGCCATACAAAAATGGCAATAATGAGGTATGTACAATCTCCAATCCTCAAGCTGGCACTTGGCATATCGGCCTGCAAGGTTACCAAGCCGCGAGCAATGTAACGCTAAATATTAGCGCGAATTAACACGCCAACTAATACGCGTTTAAAATCAAGATCGGAGATAAAACCTTGTTTATCTCTGGTCTTAGCGCTTAGTGATACATTGATTTAAAGAGATTTGATTTAATTGATATTCTGCTTCTGATAGACTCAATGAGTTCAATTAGGAGTTGCGTGTGTCACATAAGTTCTCAGTTAAGATATTAATTTATCTTTTATTATTATTTTGTGGGCTGTGGGCAAGCTACTTGTTCAATGTGGCACAGGATGAGGAAAATGTCCTTGGTCAGACTAAAACCAATCTAGAAAAGCTCAATAGTTATATCCAGACTGAATTTACTCGTTATCAAGCTATCCAAATGCAATTGGGCTTAAGCAATTTGGTGCAATCAGGCTTACAGCAAGCAACCGCTATAAACTCCAATGAACTGGACAGATATCTACAGGATATTCAAATATCCAGTGGTGCGTCAGACGTTTACCTGCTAGACCTCAGTGGAACTGTGATTGCAAGTAGCAACTGGTATTTGCCGCATAGCTATAAAGGCAGTAACTTTGCCTTTCGCCCCTATTTTTACGAAACAATCAAGGGCAATGAGCATGTCTCTTTTGCGCTCGGTTTACGTTCCAAAACCCGTGGCTTCTATTTTGCTAAATCTGTCTACAAAGATGGATCGCTCGTGGGCGTGGTGGTGATGAAGGTTAACGCCAGTAAATTTGAATCAGATAAAGCCCAGCTTGATACGGGAACTGATAGCCATTTCTTAATTGTGGATGACAATCATATTGTACTGGCATCTGATGTTGAGCAGTGGCGGTTAGCCTCGTTAGGGGAACTGTCACCTGCAAAGCGAAAAGAAATTGAATCCTCAAGGCAGTTTGAAAACGAATCTCTATTCCCTATTGATTGGCGCGTGCTTTCACCAACCAAAGTGAAAACTTCATCTCATGGTAGCGACGCGCTGATGCAAAAGAGGCCGCTTAACAAGCAATACACACTTTATTTGCTACATGAAGTTGCGCCTATCAAAGCGGCACAGTGGCCGCGGCTTGGGGTAACCGCACTGGTATTGATTTTACTCTTTGTTGTTGTCGAGTACACGTTGAGTAAACTGACAGGATACAGACAACTGCTTTTCAGTCAGCGGAGTTTAGAGGCTGAGGTTGCCAGCCGCAAGCAAGCGCTCGAGCAGGCGCAAGATGCACTTATTCGCGCTGCCAAGTTGGCAACCATAGGGCAGCTCAGTGCCAGTATTAACCATGAAATCAATCAACCACTTAGTGCCATGAGTGCGTATGTTGCCAGCGCCAAACGGTTGGCTCAAAAGGGAGAAGTGAGCAAAGTAGTCGAAAACATGGTCCTGATCCAATCTTTGATCACTCGAGTGCATAAAATTGTGGCTCAGCTAAAGTCATTTAGTCAGCATCATGATAATAAGATGCTGGTGGCCAACCTTAAACACTCAGTAGATAACGCCTTAGTTATAGTTGGGCCTGAACTCAAACGCTACGGTGTAGCAATTCAAAGTGAGGGGCTTGCGTGCAATATCTGGGTCGATCCATTTAAGTTTGAGCAAGTACTGGTGAATATTATTAGCAATGCCTGCCAAGCCATTGTTGAGCAAGATAATAAATGTATTTATATTCGCGCCGTGGAGCATGAAGGCAAGATCCAGCTGTCGATTATTGACTCGGGCGAAGGGATAAAACAGCACGCTTTATCTAACATATTTGAACCGTTTTACACCACTAAGTCAGGTAATGGCTTGGGCTTAGGGTTATCCATTTCAAAGCAGATCATTGAATCGTTTCATGGCAAACTCAGTGCCCATAATCATCCGCAAGGTGGTGCCGAGTTTTTAATTAGTTTACACACAAAGAATCCGCAACATGACTGAAGAGAAAACACTATTAATCATTGATGATGAACAAAGTATACGAGATGCACTAAAGCAACTATTTGAAATAGAAGGGTACTCTGTGCAGTGTTTCTCCAGTGCAACGCCTGCATTAAAAAAGCTTTCTCGTCAGTTTGGCGGTGTTGTGCTTTGTGACATCAATATGCCCGAGGTCAATGGTATTCAATTTTTAGAGCAGGTGATGCAGTTTGATTCTGAGTTACCTGTGGTATTTCTAACCGGCTTTGCGGATGTTGAAGTGGCGGTAAAAGCTATCCAAAAAGGGGCTTACGACTTTTTTGAAAAGCCTGTGTCAGAGCCGCTACTTGACTGCATAGAAAGGGCGCTTGATAAACGCCGGTTGGTGATGGAAAACCGAGAGCTAAAAGCGCAAGTTAAGAAAAAGTCTGCGCCGGGCGTGCGGATCTTAGGTGAGACAAAACAAATGCAGCAAATGCTGCATTTGCTTGATGCTGTGATTGATACCCCAGCTGACGTATTGATTGAAGGTGAAACCGGTACAGGAAAGGAATTGGTGGCACGATACTTACACGACCATAGCGAGCGCTCAAACCATAACTTCGTTGCTATCAATTGCGGTGCAATTCCTGAAGAGCTGATTGAAAGTGAATTATTTGGTGCCAAAAGTGGTGCATTTACGGGTGCTAAAGAGTCTCGCGAGGGAAAATTTTCTTTTGCCCAAGGTGGTACGGTTTTTTTGGATGAAATCGAAGCCATGTCTGCGGCTTTACAAGTGAAGCTGCTGCGCGTTTTAGAAGAAAGAAGTGTGACGCCTGTTGGCAGCAACACTGCGATAGCACTGGACATTAGAGTGGTTGCAGCGACCAAAGTGGATTTACAAACCTTAGTCGCACAAGGTAAATTCCGTTCGGATTTATTTTATCGACTTAACCTCGTCAAAGTGATGATCCCATCACTTCGTTCCAGAAAAGCTGATATTCCGCTGTTATATAAACACTTTAGCTCCATTGCTGCTACTCGCTTCCATAAACCTATGCAGCCAATTAGCCCTGAATTAGAGGCACAGCTACTGGCGCAAGATTGGCCTGGAAACGTGCGAGAGCTGAGAAACCACGCCGAGCGCCATATTTTACTCGGTGGTGCGATGACTGCGAGTAACAACATGCAAAGCAATTTGTCTGATGAAACGTTGAGTTTGGCTGAGAAGGTGAGCTACTACGAACAATCGTTAATTGAAGAAGCGCTGGCTCAAAGCCAAGGTAGTATAAAAGATGCGATGAATTTATTAAAAGTGCCGAGAAAAACCTTGTACGACAAGATGAGCAAGTATGGTTTAAATCGCACTATGTTCACCAAGGATGATGGGTGAATTTAGTGACACAGTATAGATTTAAGTGTGTGGAAATCCGCACATTTTAGCTGGTGTTAATCTTAGATTTTTATTTATCCATCTGATTTATATTAAAAAATAAACTCTGGTCTCAGAATTGCGTTGTCTTAAGCGACAATAATCAAAAAATGAGACAAGTTATGACAGCAAGTAAATCTTTAGTTGCGTTGGCAGTTGCCAGTGCAACGTTATCAGCCTCTGCGTTAGCCGCAGACTACAGCATTTATGGTAAAGCAGAAGTTCAAATTGCCAACACAGACAAAGGTGTGATGCGTTATACCAAAGAGGGCACACAAATTGACGCACCATTTTCAAGAATTGGTGTAAAAGGCACTCACGGCTTATCAAGCGATCTAAAACTCGTCTACAAATATGAAGTACAAGTTAAAGGTTTTGAACACGACGATACCACCGAGCCATTTTCAGCAAGAAACACCTATGTTGGCCTTGAAGGTAAATTTGGTACGGTTTTAGTGGGCAGAAACGACACGCGTTTTAAATTCAGTGAAGGTAAAATCGATCAATTTAACGAAACCCAAAGTGATATTGCCCAAGTGCTAGCAGGCCAAGACAGAGTTGGTGATTCAATTACCTATTCTTCACCTAAATGGAACGACTTTTCTTTTTCTCTGACCTACACACCTAAAGACGACGCGAGCAACGACGAAACTGGGTTTGCAGCTACCGCAATTTATGGTGACCGAGCATTAAAAAATAAAGATTACTATGTTGCTCTGAGTCATACCGACAGTATTGGTAATTTGGTTGCTACGCGTATCGCGTTGGCTTACAAGTGGCAAAAGCTACAACTTGGTGCCATCATCCAAGACAGTGAAAATCTAGCGAAAGACAAATCAGGTAATGGTTATGTGCTAAGCGCAAGTTACCAACTCGATGATAATTGGCGTCCGAAGCTACAGTTTGCCAAAGACTCAAGCGGATTACGCCACAGTGAAGATGCGACTCAGTGGACGCTAGGTACAGACTATATTTTTGATAAACAAACTAACTTGTATGTGATGGCAACGCAGCTCGACCTTGAAACACAAGACGATACTAGCATCGCTGTTGGCTTAAAATATAAGTTTTAAAGGTTCAAGATAATGACAGAAGAGAATAAAAAAACGATAAAAACGCAGCTGTTTCTGTGGCTTGGTCCCTTGGTAATGTTACTGATCTGTTTGGTTGAACCTCCATCGGGCATGTCGGTTGAGGCTTGGAGAACCGCAGGCTTAGCGTTTTGGCTAGCTTCTTGGTGGATAACCGAAGCTGTGCCTATTCCGGCGGCTTCGTTATTACCCTTGGTTATTTCGCCTCTAGTCGGGATTGCATCTATTAAAGCCGTCGCTGCACCGTTTGCGCATCCTTTGATTTATCTATTTCTGGGTGGATTTTTGCTCTCAATCGCCATGGAAAGGTGGGGGCTGCATAAACGCATCGCGCTGAATACCATGTTGTTCGCAGGCACTAAACCGAGTATACAGATCTTAGCGATGATGGGCGTGACAGCATTTTTATCTATGTGGATGTCAAACACGGCAACGGCGGTCATGATGTTACCGATTGCACTTTCGGTTATTCACTTGGTAAAAGAGCAGGGTGGAGATAGCCAAAGCTTTGCTAAAGCGCTATTACTTTCTATCGCTTATGGAGCCAGTATTGGAGGCATTGCAACTTTAATTGGTACGCCACCAAATGCGTTAATGGCTGCATACTTATCCGACAGTTATCAAATTGAGATTGGTTTTGCCACTTGGATGATGATTGGTGTGCCTTTGTCTTTGGTAATGCTGACATTTGCTTGGTTCTGGTTGACCAAAGTGACTTACAAGGTTGATAAAGAAGAAATTAATGTTGATACTAAGTCGTTATTTACTTCCCAATTAAAAGCACTCGGTGAAATGTCTCGTGCGGAGAAAGGGGTTTTTGCGGTATTTATTTTAGCGGCAGTATGCTGGATCTTTAGACCGCTAATTGGCGATGTTACGGGTCTTAAATTGTCAGATACTGGCATTGCAATTGCCGCTGCACTGTTACTATTTGTTCTTCCAGCCAAGTCGGGAAGTGACGAACGTATTTTAGATTGGGAAAGCGCAGCTAAGGTGCCTTGGGGTATTTTGCTATTATTTGGCGGTGGTTTATCACTAGCGGTACAGATCAAATCTTCAGGACTTGCCGATTACATCGCTAACTTACTTGCGGGCGCGGATGCCATGGGCTTAGTGCTTGGAGTACTAGTTGTTGCAGCACTTATTACGTTCTTAACGGAAATTACCAGCAATACCGCAACGGCTGCAGGCTTTTTACCTTTACTTGGTCCTGTCGCTGAATCAATCACGGGTTCTCCTTTAGCTTGGGTTATTCCTGCTGCAATCGCGGCCAGTTGCGCCTTTATGATGCCTGTTGCAACACCACCAAATGCCATCGTATTTGGCTCAGGTGAGATCAAAATTAAAGACATGATCCGAGCAGGGTTTGTTTTGAATATAGTCGCGATAGGGTTAATTGCAATTGTAACCTTGACTTTGGCAAGGAGCATACTAGGGTTTTAAAGTTGCCATTCTCCACAGGCTGTGTCCATCGAAAGGCAACTCGGTCATACGCAGCCTGCCTCTATAGTAATACCTAGTTTTTTGAAGATAGACCCGTTGTTTTTTCCTTGCTATATTCAAATTAGACATTAGCAGGACCTGATAATGATTGAAGATAATACCAGCACCCTAATAGCCACATTTACTCAGTTAAAAAGTCGCTTTAACCAAGATCCTTACCCCGCGCTTGAAGAGCGTTTACGCCTATTAACTGAAATAAAATCACGTATGTTGCAGCGGCAAGATCAATTAGTCGAGGCGGCAGATCAGGATTTTGGTACTCGGAGTCGATTCGATACCGTGATTGCAGACATCATGCCTTGCATCAATTCGATTGATTATATCGCGAAGCACCTGCGCAAATGGAGCAAAGTGCAGCATCGTTCACCTGGTGCGCAGTGGCTACCATCTAAGGCAAAAATTGAGATTGTGCCAAAAGGAGTCGTGGGCGTGATAGCCCCATGGAATTATCCTATTCAGCTAGCGATTGTTCCCGTTATTACTGCCCTCGCTGCTGGAAACAAAGTCATGCTCAAGTTGAGCGAGTTCACTCCCAAGGTGAATGCGGTGATAAGAGCCATTTTTAAAGGATTGGACAATGAAGTGTGCGTAGTTGAAGGCGGACCTGATATTGCCGCGACTTTTACTGAGCAGCCATTTGATCACTTGCTATTTACAGGTTCAACAGCAGTTGGCAAAAAGGTGATGGCGGCTGCGGCTAAAAATCTCACGCCGGTCACCTTAGAGTTAGGGGGGAAATCACCTGTTATAGTACTGGATGACGCTGATATCAGCGGCGCAGCGATGAGTGTGTTAATGGGGAAGCTCTCTAATTCAGGTCAAATCTGTGTTGCACCAGATTATGTGTTAGTGCACGAAGAAAAATACGACGCATTTATTGCTGAGCTGAAACAGCACTACGAAAAAACATATAAAACAAAAGTAGGTGTAAAAAACCAAACTTCAATTATTAACGACAGACAATTTCAGCGCTTAAACGACATTATTATTGATGCCAAAAGTAAAGGCGCGAATGTGTGGCAAGCTGAGCCAGCACGCGACAATCGTCAGCTTCCTCTGCATATCATCACCCAGGTCAACAAAAGCATGAGGGTGATGCAAGAGGAGTTATTCGGAACGATTTTGCCTATCCTAAAAATTTCCAACTTAAATGATGCGATTAGCTATATTAGGGAGGACACCACACCGCTTGCGAGTTATTTGTTTACACAGTCTCAAGTTTCCATGAATAAAGTGTCAAAGGAGCTCGCAACGGGGACTTTAGCGATCAATGAAACCATAGTGCACGTGGTTGTTGAGTCTTTACCCTTTGGTGGCCTAGGTCACTCTGGTATGGGTCAATATCATGGCGAAGAGGGCTTTTATACCTTTAGCCATAAAAAGCCCATTCTCCAATCCAATAATACTAAATGGCGTAATAAGATGCTGCTTAGCCATTCGAAGCTGCTTACAAAGCCTTTAGAGTGGCTCTTTTTGAGGAAAAAGTAGCGTTAATGTGTTGAGCAAAGCGCCATTACATATAGAGATCCAATATACTTAAAGATAAGACTTAGCTTGAAATATCAGTGGTTATTTTTATGGGACTTCACTATATCAACAGATAAAAAAGCTGATGCTAGAGAGAGTGCTGGCTCAGCCCAATATTCAGGCTAACACGATACAGGATTACAGTTTCAGTCAGGAAGGAGTTCACATGAATACTAAGGTTAAGTTCACAGCTGGTCGTAATATCGCCATGAAGCTGCCGCCTCACCAGTACGACGCAACACTTCAGTTCTACAGAGATGTCATCGGCCTCAAAGAAATAACAGAGCATGCTCCATCCGTTGGTTTTGAGTTTGGCTCCAATAATCTCTGGCTCGACAGCGTACCTGGTATCAGCCAAGCCGAAACATGGCTCGAGATTGTTACCAATGATATTGCGGCAGCGTCAGAGCACCTCAAAGCTGCTGGCGTCGTACGCTGCGATGAAATCGAACCGTTACCTGAAGGATTTCAGGCATTCTGGGTGTCAAGCCCTGCATCGATTATCCACCTTGTTTGCAAAGACTCAGAGTCATGGGAGTAGTGACATCTAACACGTGTGAATTTTCACTGTGCAAACCAGCAAATCAATTTTAATTTGATAGCAGAGATCCTCATCTAACGTTGGAAGATTGATTGAGGTAGGCAAGAATGCAGAATCATAGTTAAAAAGTGATTGAAATTAAAGCAGTTAATGACGAGCTGACACAAAACTCGGGCAATTAATGTTCATTGTTTTCGCTATTTAACTCCTCACTGTCTTGCTGGGCTGCGATTTTTTCACGCTCTGCTTTTGAGATGTAGCGCGGTTTGTTGCTTTTGTGGAGTTTAGCATTAGCACGCTTGTCTTTTTTCTTTAAGGTTTCGTAAATTTTCTTTTTGCGATTCATTTTCACAGCTCATTATGGATGAAGTGCTAGTTTACCTTAGTGTTAGCGGGTTCAACAATGATAAAAAGATTGCCGCAGTTAATACCAATTAGTCTTAATACTTGCTCAATTTGAAGGAGCAAATCTGACGCTAACGGCGTTAAAAATTTCTCATTTAGAACAACTAAATAGCAAAATTTTAGCCTGGTGATCGACAAAATTTTCTCGCTTCAAAATAGATCACTTAATTAAGCGAATTGGTATAACAATGAGCATGACTGTTACATAGGTGTTACGATATTGACCCAATCTTAATAAGGAAAAATAACAAAGGCCTCGCAGGAGACCTCTATTGTTTAACACTTTTCTTAATCTAAGCTTAGATTATTTAGTACGTGTTTCTGCTACGTATTTACCGGCTTGAATTCGCTCGTAAATACTATTAGCGAGTTCTTTTGCTTGTTCGATTTGTGAAGGAGAAAGCTGTTTCTCGTCGAGCACTCGGCTCTTTGTGGCTTCAGCATAACCATTAAACTCCGCTAACGTATTCCATACGTACGAGCGTTCAATACTTTTCTCGACTCCTAAGCCCTGAAAATACATGAGTGCTAAATTAAACATGGCTAAGGTGTAGTTGTTTGCGGCGGCTTTTTCATACCAGTTAAGTGCGTGGCGGTAACTTTGTGGTACACCGTCACCGTTTGCATACATCAGCGCTACGTTAAATTGCGCAGCTGGCATGTTTTTGTTTGCCGCTCTGGTCATTAGCTCAACATATTTTGAGCGGTCCTTTTTAACGCCGCGACCTTCGTCATACATGACTGCTAGCGCAAACATTGCGTCGGCTTCACCAAGTTTAACGGCTTGTTGAAATAACTCTGCCGCTTTACGTGGATTTTTGACGACACCGTAGCCGCCTTCATACATTACACCGAGTTGATAAATGCCCGGGGCGTAGTTCATTTCAGCTAAATAATTGAATTCTTGTAGTGCTTCTTCGAACCTGCCAGCATTGAGTGCATCTATGCCTTCTTCCAATCCAGCTGTTGCCAAAGGTGCTTGGCTTAATAGTGCAATGGCGATACATGCTTTTGAAATCCTGCCTAACATCATAGACCTCCTTAAGGTAGCTATGCTAACTATGTTGTTAGTTATTCTAATGCCAGAAACACAGATTTACAAAATACAAATCTAAAATGGCAGATACTGCGTTAATATAAGGTAATAAAAACAAAAATTGAGGCAATGGGATGAAGAGATTAATAGCACTGGCGCTATGTTTACTATGTTTGGCTGGATGTAGTCAAAGATTGGCCTATAACAACTTAGGATGGTTAGCGAGTTATTATATTTCCGATTATGTTGAGCTGACGGATGAGCAAGAGGAAAAGCTGGAGGCTGATGTAGAATCTTTGGTTGCGTGGCATCGACAGTCAGAGCTACCAAAATACAAATCTCATATCCAATCATTGTTGAAGCACTGGCAAACCATGACCGAGAGTGACATGGTGCATATGGTGTATACCACAAGAAACTATTGGTATTCCGTCGTAGAAGCCGTATATCCTAAGTTAGAAACACACCTAAATTCGCTTAACCGTGAACAGCGAGAAATGCTGATAGCCAACATAGAAAAAGAAATGTTGGATGATGACTGGGAGGAAGGAGACCAATTTAACCGATATGAGCGTTGGCTTGGTGATTTGAGTGATAAACAAAAGGAGCTTATTAACGAATATTATGAGCAAGGCGAGTTTGCGCGTCAGGTTTGGCGTGCACATGAACAAAGGCGATTTAGCCAGTTTAAACAAGCCATGTTACTGAGCGGCACTGAGCAAGTTTCACCTGAGCTGTTGCAACAAGCAATAGTTACTACACCCACAGCGCTGCCTGAGCGCATCCTAGATATTCAAGCAAGACGAATAAAAGAGTATGCAAGTCTCGCTGTTAAACTTAAAGACACCATGAGCGAAAAACAAAAGAAAAACTTTAAAGAAGAGCTCGAAGAGTTACTTGAGCTCTTGGAATCCTTGTAGAGGGGCTCAGCCAAGTAGCTTAATTCTGGTTGGCTTGTTTGGTTTTGCATACTCCAAACGATTAATACGTTTGGTACTGTGGTAACCATCTAAACTGGAAATAGCAATACTATCGAGTGCCTCGATATCAATATAGCCGTCTTCGAGCAAAGCGCTTTCTTCAACGTGAAGCGACTCAATTTCGCCTATTACCAGCTCGGTGTCGTTGAGCTTGATGGTTTGGTGATCTTTGAGTGTAAGCCCGTATTTTAGTCTGCTTTCCTTGACGAAAGGAGCTGGAAAAGCATTTAAATACTCGGCGGTTAATCCTGTTTGTTCAAATTCTGATTGGTGCTTTTCATATCTGGCTGAGGTTTGATGGGCTGCCATATAAATTTGAACATTGACTTGATTAATGGTGTATTTTTCAGTCGCTAAGATGTTTTCCAGTGTGTGCCTAGGTACGCTATGAGGCCTAAAAATCACACCTACGAGTGCCGGGCTCGCACCGAGGTGGAAAACGGAGCTGACGATAGACAAGTTTTCTTGACCTGTTTCATCAACTGTTCCAATTAAGTTAGCGCTTTTGAAACCCGACAGTGAATTTATCATCAATGCGCGATAACGCTCGTCTAAGGTTTTAATATCGTCACTTGAGAAGTGTTTCATGATGTGTTCACCATTCTATTAATTTATTTTGCCAGTCAACATAGCTCACCGTACCATCAGGGTGGCTATTTGCGATGATGCTGCTAAGTTGATGTGCCACAAATTCCGGCGTAAAGAGTTTTTCATCCGGGACATTGGCTTGAAAGGGCTTTGAAAGTGGAGTGTCAGTAGTGCCTGGATGGAACAAAATGAGCTTAATATTTTTTGCCCGACGCGCAAGCTCGACAGCCGCGGATTTAAACATCATATTAAGCGCAGCCTTTGAACTGCGGTAGCTATACCAGCCGCCCATCCGATTGTCACTGATACTTCCAACACGGGCAGAGAGTGCCGTAACTACGCATGGCTGCTTACCTTTTAAGGCTGGCAGTAAAGCTTGCAACCAAAGCATGGGGATCATGGTATTGATATTAAACAGCGCCATGCTGTATTCGAGATCAATGTCCTCAAGCTTTTTCTCTGGGTATTTATCAAACTCGTCATGGAGTAAGCCATTAAAAATGGTGACGCTTTTAATCGTTAACTCTTGCTCGAGAATACGGCTCGCAACTTGTTGAATTTGTGCTTTAGAATAATCACACTGAAAATGCAGGTTATTGGCATGTAGAGCCGTTTTAGCTTGCCTAGACACCGTGATCATTTTTACGTCGGGATGTTGTTCGGTTTGCGCTTGTATAAAGGCATCAGCGATCGCTGAACTTGCACCAATCACTATGATGGCGAAGTTAGTCACGATTGCAATCTCCACTATTTTGTATACTGCATTGATTTGGGGCCAGAAGTTTAGAAATTTTCATTCTGTGCCTTGCAAAAAACAAGTAAACGCCGTCTGCAATTGTTCGGATGATGGGTAATCTCAATAATTTGATCCAGCGATGTTTGCCAACTTGGCCCCAAGCCGCTGCGGTAACATCTAGTCCTACAATGAGCTTGCCTTGGCTATCATAACCGTGGAGTTTAGCCATAGCCGCTTCATGCGCTATCTCAGGAAACTCGGTAGAGAAGCGATTATCGTGAATGTTCACTAAATCAATTTTATTGTGTTGATCGAAACGTTTAAGTTTATTCATTTCCCCTACACACAGCGGACAGTTACCATCGTAAAATACAATCATTCGCTCACTCGAATAATACTTATCTTTGTCATGTTATTACGTTAACGTCTTGAAAATAGATCGTTCGCAAATCAATTTATTCTCGGTATAGTGGAGTTCGAGTATCTTTTCATCAAGGAGATTGTATGACTGAGCAATACGCAAGCCTACGTAGTAATGTGAGCCTTTTGGGGCAGATGTTAGGACAAATTATTCAACAAGCGCAGGGTCAAGAGACGCTAGACAAAGTTGAAGAAATTAGGCACCTAGCAAAATCCTCGCGAAGCGGTAATGATTCAGATAGGCAAGCGCTGATTGACACCTTACGTAGCCTAAGCGATGAAGCGCTACTTCCTGTTGCTCGCTCATTTAATCATTTCTTAAACCTTGCGAATGTCGCAGAACAATTCCACACCATTTCAAAATCAGGCTCTCCAGACGGCGTGATGATCGAAGTCGATAAGGCGCTTGATGAATTGCAAAGTAAAGTCGATGCTGGCGCGCTGACACTCAATGAAGTAGCAGATGTAATAAGCAAACTAAAAATCGATTTGGTGCTAACCGCTCACCCAACGGAAGTAACACGCAGAACCATCATCAATAAACACGTTGAGTTGAGCGAATGTTTAAAAGTGCTTGAGGTGACCTCAGGTGAGGATCCTGTTTACGATGAGGTCATTGACCGCATTGAGCAGTTGATCTCACAAGCGTGGCACACAAGCGATATTAGAGAAAAGCGACCTACGCCACTGGATGAAGCAAAGTGGGGGTTCGCGGTTATCGAAAATAGTCTTTGGGAAGCCGTGCCTAAGTTTGTTCGGTATTTCAACGCCCAAGTGAAAACGCGATTAAACTTACAACTACCCGCCAATTTTAGTCCTATCCAGCTCACTTCTTGGATGGGTGGCGATAGAGACGGCAACCCGTTTGTTACTTCTCATGTGACGCAATCTGTGCTTGATCACGGCCGCTGGATGGCGCTTGACTTATATCGTCGTGATCTAGAAATCTTGGGGGCAGAACTTTCTATGAGTAATGCATCCGCAAGCTTTATAGCGCGAGCGGACAGCAGCAATGAACCTTATCGGCATGTGCTAAAGCAAGTACGCGCTGAGGTAGAAGAAACCATTGCAGCATTGGAATATAAAATCAAAGGCACGCCTTCTCATTATCAGGATAAGATTAAACAGGTCTCACAGATAAGAGAGCCACTAGAGGCGTGTTATCGCTCGTTGGTTGATTGTCGCATGGCTAATATTGCCGATGGTTTATTGTTGGATGTATTAAGACGAATTGACTGCTTTGGCGTGTCTTTATGTAAGTTAGATATTCGTCAAGATTCCGCCAGACATACCGAAGTGTTTTCTGAATTAACGCGCTATTTGGGTCTTGGCGATTATGCCCAGTGGCAAGAAGCAGACAAGCAAGCTTTCTTATTAACCGAACTAAGCTCGAGACGACCGTTACTGCCGCGTCATTGGCAACCTTCTTCCAATGTTCAAGAGGTGCTAGAGACATTTGCAACGATTGCGGATCAAGACCAAAATGCACTTGGCATTTACATTATCTCAATGGCGCAAAGTGCCTCAGATATTCTCGCCGTACATTTATTACTCCAAGAAAGCGGATGTAAATTCAACTTACCGGTAGCCCCGCTATTTGAAACGCTGGATGATTTAAATAACGCACAATCAGTGATCAGCGGGTTATTTGAGAACACTTGGTATAAAGGCACGATTGGTGCCAAGCAATATGTCATGATCGGCTATTCCGACTCTGCAAAAGACGCAGGAATGATGGCGGCAGGATGGGCGCAGTATGATGCAATGGAAAAGCTGGTTAACCTTGCTGAAGCGAAGGGCATCGAGCTGGTGCTTTTCCATGGCCGCGGAGGCACGATTGGTCGTGGAGGTGCGCCTGCAGCACAAGCGCTGAGATCTCAGCCTCCTGGGTCGCTAAAAAGTGGCTTGCGAGTAACCGAGCAAGGCGAAATGATCCGCTTTAAATTTGGTTTACCTAAAGTCGCGATGCAAAGTCTATCTATTTATACCAGTGCGATTTTACAAAGTAATTTGTTGCCGCCCCCTAGACCCGAACCGAAATGGGTAGAGGTAATGGAGACGATTAGTGAAGCTTCCTGTAAAAAGTATCGCAGTATTGTTCGAGAGAATCCTGAGTTTGTGCCTTACTTTAGAATGGCAACGCCAGAACAAGAGTTGTCTAAATTACCGCTAGGCTCGAGGCCTTCTAAACGTAATCCAAACGGCGGAGTAGAGAGTTTGAGGGCTATTCCTTGGATTTTCGCATGGAGTCAAAATCGCTTGATGTTGCCTGCTTGGCTGGGGGCAAAAGAAGGTCTTGAAGCTGCCGTAGAAACGTTTGGTAAAGACATGCTGCAAGAAATGAGCGCAAAGTGGCCATTTTTTAGAACCCGTTTAGAAATGCTCGAAATGGTATTCTGTAAAGCCGATCTCTGGCTCAGCGAGATGTATGATGCAAGTTTAGTTAGTGATGACTATATAGGCCTAGGGGATGAATTAAGAGACAACTTGCAGCAAGCCATCGAGCTTATTCGCGGCCTTGCGCCAGAGTCATCGTTGTTGTCACAGCAACCTTGGATCAAAGAATCAATCGGACTGAGAAACCCGTATACCGATCCTCTAAACTTGTTACAAATAGAACTGTTAAAGCGTGTGCGTGTAGAAACCAATCACGATTTGGAACTGGCACTCATGATCACGATGACAGGGATCGCGGCGGGAATGCGCAACACGGGTTAGTGCAACAATTTGAATAATCTATTTTTGTAAAATTTTACATTTATAAGCATAACAGCTACAAAACCAATCCCAATGGATTGGTTTTTTTATTTTGGTTGGTTTTTTATTAGTATATTTATTGACAGTAATTCTCATTGATTTAAAATGCGCGGCTGGTTTAACCAGTCGTTTTATTTGTTTTATTCAAGAATTGTCGGTTGATGGGTCTACGATACATGCACAAAATTTCTACTAGCGTCACATTTGATGAGTGTAATGATCTGATTATGATGAAGGTCAGAGGCATTGCGAATGCAAACGATGTGGTCTCGGCATACGAGAAAGCCAATCTATATGCTAAAAAGCATAATAGTAGCAAAGTATTAGTGGATGTGAGTGAACTTGAACACCGCTTTGCTGCGATTGATATTGTGAACATAATGCCAAAAGTTGCGCACAATATCGGTAATTTACACATCGCGCGCGTCGTTGGTTTTGAAGGTTATATGCATGACCTTTTTCTACAAAAAATTAAGCGTTTTAATATCAGCGCTGAAAACTTTGAGTGTTTTAAATCTGCAAGAGAATGGTTGAGTCGGCTGTAACTCTTGCGTAAACTATCCTGCCATAGATAAACATGACAACAATATGGCAAAGATAGAACCATCAATAAAAAGTGCGTTAACGCAATACGCCATTGCCCATCGTGGAATATTTAGTTATTCCCAGCTAGCACAATATCAAAACCGTTTTCACTTATCTGGATCTGAGCTTGAGGCTGCTTTACTTGAAGTTGCAGCCGAGTTTGCTACGCCTCCTATTTCACAATTTTATGTTGGTGCCATTGCTTGGGATGATAAATCTCAACAAGCGTTTTTAGGCGCTAATATAGAATTTTCGCATCAAGCGCTTTCTTTGGTTGTTCATGCCGAGCAAGCGGCAATTAACAATGCGTGGTTAAATGGTGCAACTGAAATCTCTAAAATGACGATCAATGCCGCGCCTTGCGGATTTTGTCGCCAGTTTATGAATGAACTAAGCACCGCAAAGGAGCTTGAAATCTTATTGCCGACAGGCAAAACCTCGTTGTGTGATTTGCTGCCGACTTCGTTTGGTCCGGACGATCTGGGCAACAGTGAAAAACTCTTTTCTCAAGAGCAACATCTTGCTGCGAATGAAACATCGCCTGCATCAATCAGTGCAGCGCTTTATCAGCATTATCTGCACGCTTATTGCCCCTACACACACAATCAAAGTGCGGTGGAAATTAAACTAGACACTGGCGAGTGCTTTTATGGGCGTTATGCTGAAAATGCGGCTTATAACCCAAGCTTATCGCCATTACAAAGTGCACTAAGTCAATTAGCGATGTCGGGTAAAGTATTATCTGAGGTAAATGTAGTAGGGATCACTTTGCTAGAAAAGCAGGGCTGTGCTAACCAGTTGCAAGTAAGCTTAGCAGTATTAAAGGCATACAATGCCGAGCATTTGCTTACACATATAGAGATTGAGTAGTCACTCAATCTCTACGCTTAGCGCTATTATTTCGAAAGTAACAGTTCAGCTGCTTTTAATACTGCAGTGACGGCTTTCTTTTCAACAGCTTGATGGTCGACATTGGGGATTTCTTGGCGTGTTCTATTCACCAAAACGCCCGCAAGACAAGCTGCTTTCAATCCAAGTGCTGCACACATGGTAAACAACGTCGCAGACTCCATCTCATAGTTCATCACATTAAGCTTTTGCCATTCTGCACACGAACCTTGATACGCCTTTCTGACGTAGCCTGAATATGTGTCGTAGCGTTCTTGCCCTGGGTAGAAAGTATCGCTAGACGCAGTGATCCCAACGTGATGAGTAATGCCCAACGATTCACAAGCTTGTACCATTGCCGAAGTGGTGTGGAAATCAGAAACCGCAGGAAACTCGATAGGCGCAAAGTGCTGGCTAGCGCCATCTAAACGCACTGATGCCGTGCTCACCAAAATATCACCTTCATTGATATGTGGTTGAATAGCGCCAGTCGTACCTATGCGTAAAAAGGTAGTGATACCAAGCTGTGCTAGCTCTTCAACTGCGATTGACGTTGATGGGCCGCCTATACCTGTTGAACAAATTACCACAGGACTTTCATTTAAAAAGCCAAGGTAAATATGAAATTCGCGAGTTTGTGCTAAGCAGACAGGAGAATCGAGATATTCGGAAATGCGTTTTGAGCGCTCGGGATCACCCGGAACAATTGCCAGTGAAGCGCCTTGTAGGTCGGCTTTCGTAAGACCTAAGTGAAATACCTTTTCCATAGTAAACCTTAGTTATAATTAAAGCGTAATGTTTATAGTTAATGCCTATCAAGTACAGGACAGATGTCCTATTTAAGCGTGACGTGTTTAAATTATAGCAACCGAAGTAAGTAAATTATTTTTAAGTGGGGAAGTCGTATTAGTAGTACCGCTCTTGCGTGCTGCTACCGCTAATGAATCACTACATAAGGTACCTAAATCCATATAGGCAAGGCAAAAATTTTGCTATTTAGTTGTGCTTAATGAGAAATTTTTAACGAAGCTTATATGATATTTTGCCCTTCAAATTGGTTAGAGAGTTAATACAGCTGGTATTATAGCTCGGGATAGCTTGCAGGATTGTCGATGTTCCACTAAACCTTAACATGAGAGCAACAATGAGGAATGGTTATGCCTGCTACACATTCTATAAATAAAGATAACGAATTTGCGCGTTGCTTTGAGTGCAACAAAGTCCCAACCATGGCGCCGTTTCACTGGCTCGCATTAGCGTTTAAAGATATTGCAAATGCGCCATTACTTAGCCTAGTGTATGGACTTATTTTTACCCTTATACCTGCTTTTATCATGTGGTTAGTGTACCAATCAGGTACTCACTTGGTAATTCTGCCTGCCGCTGTCGCCTTTGCGCTTATCGGGCCTGCTTTCGCTGCTGGCTTGTATGATGTAGCGTGGGAGTTGGAAAAGGGCCATAAACCAACATTATCACACAGCCTTAAGTCAATGTTCCGTAATCCGGCTGGCGAGTGGGGGTTTGCGGTGTTACTGATGGTCATTATGATTGTTTGGATGCGCCTAGCTGCGCTTATTCATGCATTATATCCAAATGTTCCGAATCCAACGTTTGAACAACTTTCGGCATTTTTAGCACTCGGCTCGATAGTGGGGGGCATTTTATTGGTGTGTGTATTTGCGATCTCAGCGTTTACCCCGCAAATAATGATGGAGCGCCGAGTGGATATTATGACTGCGGTAATAAGCTCAATGCATGCGGTGAAGGAAAATGTCGGCGCTATGGTGGTGTGGTGTGGGATCTTAGTGTTCATGGTGATGCTTGGGTTTGCAACTGGAACGGCTGGCTTTATCGTTATTATGCCGCTACTTGCGTACGCAAGTTGGCATGGCTATATCGCTGTAATTAAAACAAAAGTGCCACGTCACTACGAATAACTAAACACCCTCTATGAATAAACAACCGCAGCCTCAACGCGCATTGTTGGTACTGCGGTTGACTTCCTATTTGAACCTGTTATATGTGCTGCAACAACGACCTAACGAACAGTCAATGTCTTCCGAAAACGAAGTTAGAAATCAAGAAAACCTTTTGATTTATAAGTTTTTTTATTTTTAATTTATCGTTTTTACTCATTTCAAGCCAATCGTATTTTGAGTGTGACGCAAAATATAGAGCGCAATAGGGAAGATTTTTCTGGGTCGCATGATTATGCATATAAGAGGGGATAGCGATGTCTGAGAGCAAAAAACAATTCCATAAAAAACTTGAGCACTGTTTATGCCCACCGGGTGATGGTGTGTTTACAGTAAACACAGCGAAAGAAAGAAAAGACGCGCTAAGACAAAAGCTATATGGACAAACAGAAGGTGTTGATACTTTATGGAAAGCGTCACTGGAAAAATTGGGCGAAAGTGAACATAAAGCGGCAATTCTTGGGATCAGTTCGGATTGTGGCGGTGGTATTTTACGCGGCGCTAACTGGGGCCCGTTATTTTTGCGTTCGACATTAATTGAGCAACAGCCGCAAACAAGCGCGTTTGACCTTGGCGATGTGCGTGTTATTCCACATTTACTACACGACAAATATTTAAACGAGAGCACGATCAGTAATTGTCAAAAGGCACTTTATGCTGACCCAGAGAGTGAGTATTACGTCTCACCATTATCTATTACAGAAGATGTGTGTGATGGCTTTTACGAAAATTACCCAGATAAAGGCGTGTTTGGCATTGGTGGTGATCACTCAATCAGCTACCCGTTAACAAAAGCGTATCTTAAAGCAAAGCGTGCTCGTGGTGTAAAAACAGCGATTATCCATTTTGATGCTCACACGGATTTACTTGTTGAGCGCTTAGGTATCGATTTATGCTTCGGCTCTTGGTGTACGCATATTCTAGAGTTTTTACCTGCACCCCATCACTTAGTGCAATTTGGGATCCGCTCGAGTGGCAAACCTAAGTCTCATTGGGAGTCTACATTCGGTGTTAAGCAGCATTGGGCTCATGAGATCAGAGAGCGTGGTGCACAAGCGATTGTAGATGAAGTTATTGCACAGCTAAAGGCTGACGGTGTTGAAGAGCTTTATGTTAGCTTTGACATTGACGCACTTGATGAAGAGTTTGCTTCTGCAACGGGTACTCCAGAGGCAGGCGGTATGACTCCAGACGAAGCGATGTTAATTCTACAAGCGCTGCGTGGTGAGTTTAAAATCACAGGTGCAGACATGATGGAAATTGCCCCATTTACCGATAGCTCTCTTGTTGGACAAACGAGCTCAGAAACCACGCTTAAAGAAGGTGCTAAGCTGAGTGCATTTTTGATTGATGCTATCAACAATAGCTAAAGTAATTATGTAGCTCTGTGATAGGCAGGGGCATCCTTGCCTATCACTCATTCACTTCGATAAGTTACCCATAACTCCCATCTACAAGAAGCCATTCTATCTCTTTAAAAATTGCTCAACCTTTAAGTTAAGACTATATTATTCAAGTAGCTATGGGGAGAGTTTCATGAAGGGTGCACGCTCTTTTGGTCTTTGTATTTTGCTGATGAGTTTCAGTGCGCTTGCCTACACGCTAAATATAGTCACTGAGAACTTTCCTGACTTCCAATACCTTAATGAAAAAGGAGAACTAATTGGGCGTTCAGCGGATAAAGTCAGGGCGGTGCTTGATGACTCTGGCATTGATTACACCATCAACGTACTTTCATGGCCTGCAGCCTATAATGCTGCATTAAGAAAAGAAGATACCTGTGTGTTTTCAACAGCCAGAAATACCATCCGCGAAAATGAGTTTACTTGGGTATTTCCCATTGACACTTTTACCACCTCTTTTTATGCGCTACGTGAAAGCAAAATCAAGCTGAATAAACTAGAAGATGCGCAAGCTTATCGAACAGCGGTGATCCGAGACAATTTTAGCCACCAATTTTTAATGGAACATGGTTTTCAAGAAGGGAAGCAGCTGATCCTGATTAATTCTTTTGATAAGGTTTTTGAGCTACTCAAGACGCGCAAAGACTTTGTTGATTTGGTGGTATTAAGTGATGCCCAGTTTAGGTTTCGAAGTGCAAAAGAGCAAACGGCTCAATTACTTGAGCCGGTATATACATTAGATCAGTTTAATACGTCTCTTTATCTAGCCTGTAATAAAAATGTTCCCAAACACATTCTTGATAAGCTTCAGGAAACTTACAACGTGCTTTATGTAGCCAAATAAACTTAGAGAAAACGGGTTATTTTTTTATATCTGGCCACTGAAAGCCGTGGAAGGTATCTAGATACAGTTGCTCCACTTTGGTTCTTGCCCAAGGTGTGCGACGCAAAAACTTGAGACTAGATTTAACGCTTGGATTATCTTTGAAGCAGTTGATATCTACGGCGGCTGCCATTTCTTTCCAGCCTAGCTGCTGTTCAAGTTTTACAATAATTTCTTCTAACTTGATACCGTGAAGGGGGTTATTTGCTTGGGTTGTCATCTTCTACTTCTATATAACTTTAGATATTACGCCTAGTTTACCCTAATTTTATCCGAAATTTCAGGTCTAATTGGTGCACCAGACGCATCAGCCTTTACCCACACAAGTTTGCCATTGTCTTCGTTATACTTTTTCGTTGCACAGATAAACAGCATGTCAAACTGTAGCAATAGTGCGCCTTCGCTATATGACTTTCCTTCATACCAACAGACTTGCTTTGGTATTTCTCCATATAACCTCAAATCAGCGGGCGTTGTCGCCAAAACAGGCAGTGAGATCAAATTAACAGTGATTAAACAAATTAAAAACTTCATCAAATTTGGTTTTTTGAACTAGAGTGTTAGATGACTATAGAAGAATAAGGAAAAATGACAATGGCATTAGACCAAAAATTGTTGGATGAGTTGACCTTACTAGCTAGATTTCCAAGACATAGTTTGCATCAGGGGATAAAAATTCATAGCAGCGCGCCTGAAGGTATACAAGGTGCCGCGATGCGGCTATTTGAAAAAGGGGTCATTGACAGCCCCGATGGGGGTTATTTGACTGATCTTGGTCACGACCTTATTGGCCATTTTGATCATGTCTATAGCGCGTTGAAATAACAAACGTTCGTTTGATTGAAAGAGTGATATGCTTAGCATGTCACTCTTTTTAGTTGGCTTATCGTTTACTAGCCTTATTGTGCGTCTAATTGATTTTCAGGCGCCGCATCAGAAAACGCATCAAGCGTATTACAATATTCGTACACTCGACTGATCTTAGGAAATGCAGTCATATCAACTTTAAAACGCAGGGCATTAAACACTTGTGGTACTAAACAAACATCTGCGAGTGTGGGCTCCGTGCCAAAGCAAAATTGACCGTCACCTATCATAGGTTCGATCTTTTTAAAGCCTTCGATAACCCAATGGCGATACCACTCATTTTTTTGCTCATCAGATGCACCTAGCTCACTTGAGAGATATTTAAGCACACGCAGGTTATCGATAGGGTGGATATCACAGGCTATGGCGTAGCAAAAGTTTCTTACCTGCGCTTTTTGCCAAGGATCTTGTGGTAGCAATGCTTGGCCTGTTTGGGTTTCTTCTAGCCACTCCAATATTGCTAAAGATTGTGCAAGAACGCCATGCTCAGTTTCAAGAGCCGGTAGTAACCCTTGACCGTTTTTACTTAAATATGCCTCGCCGCTTTGCTCCGATTTAAGCAGGTTTACTGGGACTAACTCGTGGTCTAATCCTTTAAGATTTAAAGCAATACGCACACGATAGGCTGCAGATGAGCGAAAATAAGTATAGAGTTTCAACATAATCTTTATGCTCCTTTAAAGTACTTTTTAATGCCTTTCCAGCAATCAGCATAGTTAGGCTGACGCGCTTTGCCTTCTAAAGCATACTTAGTTGGAGAGATAATGTAACGTGACTCAAACATAAACGCGAGTGTGTTTTCATAGCGCTGTGGTGCAAGCTCTGCATTACTCGCCTTTTCAAATACATCCGCTTCTGGTCCATGTGGAGACATACAGTTGTGTAGACTCATGCCACCGGGCACAAAACCATGTTCTTTGGCGTCGTATACCCCTTCAATTAAGCCCATAAACTCACTCATGATATTACGGTGATAATAAGGCGGACGGAATGTATTTTCTGCCACCATCCAGCGCGGTGGGAAGATCACAAAGTCTACGTTTGCAACACCTGGTGTGCCTGATGGAGAAGTCAGTACAGTAAAGATTGACGGATCTGGATGATCAAAGCTTACGGTGTTCATTACGTTAAATCGTGCTAAATCATATTTGTATGGGGCGCTATTACCTGTCCATGCAACCACATCAAGCGGTGAGTGGCCAATCTCACAGCGGAACAAATTACCATTAAACTTTGCAACGAGTTCAAAATCACCTTCTTTGTCTTCAAAGGCGGCAACGGGGTATTGAAAGTCACGTTCGTTGGTATAGCCATTCGCACCAACGGGGCCTCGTTCAGGCAATATGTAAGGGTGTCCGTAGTTTTCACAAATATAACCACGCACCGTATCGCTTAAAAGCTCTACACTGAATTTGATACCTCGAGGGATAACGGCAATCTCACCTGGTTTAATTGCGAGTTTTCCACACTCAGTGTGTAAAATGAGTTCACCTTGCTGCGGGACGAATAACAACTCGCCATCCGCATTATAGAAATAACGACCTTCCATTGATGCGTTAGCAACGTAAACATGAATACCAATCCCGCTTTGGCCATTGGCACTGCCGTTAGCTGCCATCGTCACTAAGCCATCGATAAAATCTGTTTTTTCTTGTGGTATATCGATAGGGTTCCAGCGCAACATGGAAGGGGGGGTAATGGCTTCAGTTATTGGTGCCGTGCGCAATAGGCCATTATCCATCGCTTCATATTCACCTTGTAAAACAGAAGGGCGAATACGGTAGAACCAATTTCGACGATTATCAGCACGAGGTGCTGTAAAAGCGGTGGTGTTATATTGCTCTGCATAAAGATCGTATTTTACTTTTTGCGGTGAAAATTGACCAATAGGTAAAGCGCCCGGCAGTGCTTCACTTTCAAATTGATTACCAAATCCAGTTAAATATTGAAGTTCTTGGCTCATGTGTCTCGACTCCTTTGTGTTTTATAGTAAGATACTCTCATGTGAGAGTATTTTCAATATTTGTCAACTAGTCGCTCTGTAAAGTTATAGTGACAGTTGGGAGTGTGAAATAATGTCTAAAAATAATGAAAAACTGCTGAATATAAACGAATTTTTGCCGTATCAACTGGTTTCACTGTCAACAAAAGTGAGCAACGACTTTGCGCACGTCTATGAACAAAAGGGAGAATTAACGCAGCCACAATGGCGTGTGTTATCTCATGCAATACAGAAGAAGGGGAGTACCGCAAAGCATATTTGTGAACTGGCAAGCATGGATAAATCAACCGTTTCAAGAGCAATTAAGCAGTTACAAGACCGAGAGTTGATTGAGATGTTAGTGAGTCCAAGTGATAAACGTGCAAAAACTATTGCAGTGACAGAGCAAGGAAGAGTGCTTTATCAAACGTTAACGCCGCTTGCATTGGCATGGGAAACTGAGCTACTTAGTTGTTTTAGCGATGAGCAGAAAGAAAAGTTCGTACAACTACTGAAATTGTTACAGTCCGCAGTAGATGAAAAAGAGCTTGATCACTCGCTTAGAACAAGCTCTATATAGTAAAGTACCGCCGAATGTTATCTCGTACGGTTTTCTGTACATGATATTATAGTCATATAGATCATGTAGAGCATGGATATTTCAAATGCGCTGCTTTTTAGTGAATGATTGGATAGAGAGATGATTAAAAAATCAATAGCTATGCCTAACATCGTGACTACAAAGCCGATAAAAGCTTTACGTTTTAACATAATTTATCCCTTATCATATTGATAATCCCTTCATTTTAACATTTAGTATGGTTGCTTCTTCAGAAGCAATGACTTGTCCTGTATCTATTATATTTACTATCAGGAATTTATAAAGGTTAATTAATTGGAAAATAATCTTAAGCTGGATTAAATATAAAAAAGGCCAACTTTCGCTGGCCTTTGGGAGATTATCTAATTACGTGTTAGATATTAGAAGTTGTAGCGTACGCCAATCTTGATGCGGTAAGTTGAGTCTTCTGCTTCAAACTTATAGTCGCTAGTAATCGGTGCGCCGATGATGTACTTACCAGTCGCAGGGTCGATATCCATATTTAGCGTATTACGAGTGCCAAAGTCTTGCGTATAAACTTTACCAGCTGAAGAATCAATCAGGTTTAGTAAGTTGTTCACTACGAAGTAAACTTCACCTTTATGATCTTTGGTGAAACCTGGAAGTTCCTGAGAAACATACAGATCCATAGTCGTTGTCCAAGGCGATGTAGCTGCGCTACGGTCAACGAAGCCACCCGCATAGCCAGACAGACCTAAGCTCTCATAATGAGCAAGCACTTCTGCCTCAGTTGTACCTTCGTAACGAAGTACGTTTGCATCGTTTGCCGTTGGAACATAAGCTAGGTAGTTACCGCCGAACGTAGAGCCAAAGCCTGAAGGCTGAATTAGATCTTGATCGAAGAAGCGACCACCAGTTAGGTTTTGCCATCTTGTTAGGTGGCTGTATGCTGAACCTGAACGGCGTTCAAAGAATAGATTGAAATTCGTTTTATAGTTTTCAATGAACTCTGTTGAATAGCCAAGGTTTAGAACAAAACGGTGCTCAGTTTCATAAGAAGAAGTACCGATTTGTGTCTCTTGGTGATCCAAGAAGTGACCGTAGCGGTAGTTACTACGACCAGTCGATGAACTACCTGGGTTACCTTCAGTGATATCTTGGTGAGTATAAGACATATCAAACTTGAAGCCATTATCCCACGTTTTAGAAAGACCAGTACTTAGGATAATTGAACGACCGTTTTTATCTGCGTTCGTTAGCATAATCTCAAGTTCACTGGTATCGTAGAATGGTAATGCACCATCAGCAGTAGAACCTACTACATCGCCTTCTTGAAGAAGTGCAGCATTTACCCATTCAGCGGTATTTTCTTTATCTGTGAAGATTGCAGTCGTAGTCCACGCGAATCCGTCACCAAGGCCTGGGATGTCAAGTGTTACATCCGCATTTAGCATATAAGTCCACTGTGATGGAATGTCGAAGTTAGGATCGATAAAGTTCGAAACTGAACCACGATTCGCATTGTTAATACCTTCGATAGCTTCTGGCGGAATAGTATTTAGGATATTTGCTGGAGCAGTAACATCACTAGCAGAGAAGTTTTGACGACTGAAGCCATCGTTTGAGTAAGAGTTTGAGATCCAAACGTTAGGGTTACCACCTGCATAACGACCTACGCTACCACGGATAGTTACGTCTTCGTTCATGTAGTAAGTGAAACCTGCACGAGGCAACCAAATGTCAGCGCCATCTAGGTTATAAGTGTTATCAAAACCCGTTCTGTCCAATACGTCTTGGTTGAACGCTGGTTTGTCGTCAGAGCCTAAACGCTCGTAACGAAGACCAAAGCTAAACGCTAGTTCATCGCTGAAGTCCCAACGGTCGTTCACGTATAGTGCAAGGTCTTTACGTTTGAATGCCGCTGCAACTGCATCAGGGTTATTGCCGATACCGTTGCTATATGTGTATCTTGAAATTTGGCGTGCAGCAAAGTCTTCTAGGCTGTTAAATGTGATAACACCCTTAGAACCATCTAGATAAAGGTTTTCAACGTCTAGAATGTCATACTTGATACCGAACTCTAGTGTATGTTCGTCAAGTAGGTAAGTACCGTCAAACTTGAATGTTGTTAGGTCGTTTTCTAGTGAGTTTGAGTGGCGGCTAGCATCTGAACCAAAGCTGATGTCACCTGTAACACCATCACCATCTACGTCGATGTTGCTGATGCTGATATCACCTAAACCAAGTGCGCTATCAAGTGAAATCTGACCAGTTTCAACAGATTTGCTTGTGATACTGATTTGCGTTGAGAAATCATCTGTCCAGTCAGAGTATAGTGTTGAGCTGAAGTTATTTAGTTTTTCAGATTTATTGTACCAATAAGTGCTTAGGTGTAGATCATCAGCATCATCAGTCATGTTGTTTGTGCGGTTACCTTCATTGAACATGTAGATAAAGTTTGCACGATGATAGTCGTTGATGTTCCAATCTAGTTTGATGATGTATTTTTCATCTTCTAGTTGTGGTTGAGTGTCTGCACCACCGATGTTATCAACACCATATACTTCAGAAGCAATTTTGCGTACTTCTGCTAAGTCGTTTTGTGTGATTTTTGTCTCGTTAGCGCCAATACCAGAACCTGCAGGGCCCCACTCAATTGACTGAGGAGATTCATACTTTTCGTAAGCACCGAAGAAGAATAGTTTGTTTTCGATAAGAGGCGCACCGATTGAGAAGCCATAGTTCTCTTCTTCAAACTCTAGTGGAACTTCTTTACCATTGTTTTTTGGAGTACCTGCCCAGCTGTCAGTCATTTTCTCATAGAAAACGCTACCAGTGATTTCGTTAGTACCAGACTTAAATACCGCGTCAACGTTACCACCAGTAAAGCCGCTTGATTTAGCATTTGTTGGTGCTACTTGAACGGTTACTTGGTCAAGTGCGTCTAGAGGGAATGGGTTACGTTGTGTTGGGTAACCACCAGAGTTAAGACCGAAGTCATCGTTTAGTGGAATACCATCAACAGTAATAGAGTTTGTACGCGGGTTTGAGCCTGCGATTGTCATTGAGCTGTCGCTACCAGGTTGGATAACAACTAGCGGGTTATTTCTTACTACGTCTTTAATATCACGGTTGATACTAGGCGTGCTCTTGATTGCATCTGCACCGTAATAAGTGTCGTTTGCAGAGGAGTTAAATAGTACTGGAGTACCAGTAACTACGATAGACTCCATTTGCAATTCGCTTAGCTGCTGGTCGATCTTTTGTGCTTCGCCTAGTGATAGGTAAACGTTACGCAGCTCAGCGTCACGGAATTTGTTTGAGTCGATAGTGATGGTATATGGACCACCAACGCGAAGACCTGATGCGTTGTACGTACCAGTGTCATTCGTTGTAACAACGCGGCGTGTACCTGTCGGTTCGTGAACGATGATAATCTTAGTGTCTGCAGCTGGATTACCTTGAGGTCCTACAATCTGTCCTTTGATAGACGAAGATGTATCTGCCGCAACCGCCATGCCACTCATGCCTAAACTTGCAGCGATAGCAAGCGTAAGTGCATTTTTGCGAAGTTGGATTTTCATTATGTTGTTTCCCGTGTTAGTAGGTTATTTTAAACTAATGGTTAACTGTTATTTTATTTGCTGATTTCAATGATGAAACCAGCGGTTTAGAATTAGGATCATAAATTTGGTTTAATAGGCCAGCTAATCTAATGCCACCTTGTTGCAGCCTAAATTTAATTGTTGGCATATATTTATAAATGTAACCGTAACTTATTTCAGTTTCATTGCTGTTATAAACTTTTTCAGCAATATTATTTGACTCAAGCAACCAATCCGCTGGCGAGCTGTCTAAGTATTCAGCAATTATTTCATTATTTGTGGTTTGAATAAAACGTGTAAACTCGGTAAATGAAAGATTCTCATTTTCGATTAATTTGGTGTCCCAAGTGCTGTGTAAGTTTGAATCACTGCCAAAAAATTTTACTTTAATCATGTTACCGCCACGGTCTTTGCCGCGACCTGCGTGAAACGGTTGATGACTGTCACCTACAAGGTGAACCAGGAAACGGAATGCAAAACGCTTTTCATCAATTGATTTGGATTCTGATTTTAGCGTATTGATGGAATAGTAGATGCCATCTAGGATGTGTTTTACTTTTTCTTTGTCATTCAAATCGGCATGAACGTGCTCATGCATTGCTTTTGGGTTGTCGATGTTGATGTAATGCCACTTCGAAGATTGTTTACGCCAAAACGTGCCTGGATCCGAACGCATCTCATCAGCCCAAGTTGAAATTTCAGCCAGAGAGTCACCTTCTAATAAAGGTTGAATCGCAACGCGAGTCTGCTCGGTTAAATGTGCCTCAGCCAATTCGCCAATGATCCTATGACCATTTTGACCCCAGGCGTGTGCACTTGACGTCGTTATAGTCATCCCTACAGCGAAAAGTAATGACAAGCTTTTACGTAACATTTGTATCTCTTGTAGAAAAGGGAACAATCTTCCCAACCGAAAAGTGAGGCCAATTGTCCGTATTTTTCAACAAAATAAAAGGACTCAATAAGATTCATAATTTCTTGTCAATAAAGTAATAAATTCATCTGGTTACGAGTTATTGGTAAAATTACCTATTGCAATGAGTAAAGAAAATTGATCTAATAGCGGTCAAGAAAGGATAGGTTATTCCAATTAGTGATATATAGTAACATTTTGACTAGTAAATCAACAATTGTATCTTTGTTGTTTATAAGCGCATTATTGTGCTGGATTTTAGGGGCTCGGTTAATATCGGCAAAGCCTCTAACTCTTGATCCCGTCGTCCAGTATTCAAATACCTGCAAAACACGTTCAGTGTCTAATATCAACACGTTAAAAATACATGTTCCGATTAAAAGTCTCGCGTTAGACGTATTAGTTAGAGCGTGTGAAGATGAAGTGGTCACTAGGCAATATGGGCAAGTGAAAGTGTATTGGGGCGGAAGTCTCGCTGAGCAAATAGAGTTTCTTGCAAAGGGGATCGCTGATCTTATTTTAACGAAAGACAACATCATGTCGGCTTTGATGGCCGAATCAACGCATAGTTATAAGCCTGTTATCGGTTATCCGGCTTATTCCGCCTTTTTTATCTCAAACACAGAAAAACCTAAACTATCTAAATCGTATTTCTTAGATAAAAAAATAGGTTTGCTTGACTATCCAACAAGTCGCTCTGGTCACATATTACCAAAAAGTGCGTTTAAAGAGTTAGATATCGATATCAATGCGCTCGATATTACCTATTTAAGCTCGCATCAAGCGCTCCGCGATCGGTTGGCTGCTGGCGAAGTTGATATTATAGCTTCTTATTGGTCCGAAGAAGATGAGCAGCGGTTTTCGAAGAATTACATTACGCCAATTGCGAATAATGTTAGTGGCAGTAAATGGTATTTAAAAATGAACAACAATAACACTGACTTAGCTTGTGCAATGCAGGGAATTATTAACCAGGTGGCTCAATTAAGAACATCTAGTTACTTTGATAAGGTAGATAGATACTGGCAATGTGAAGCCTTACCTTATGGCTTTATCGGAGAAGAAGATGGAAGTTAGCCAGCGTAATATATCCGTTTTTATTGCTTTGGCACTGTTATTTAGCGGCATTTTCTACATTTCTCAAAGTATTGAAACTAAGCGGGTTTTGAAGCAACAAAAAGAAGCGGTTGCGCTTCGTGTTGCTATTGATATGAATCGTTTACCTGTCGCAGATCCTTTTTTACATTATGCAGGTAATGAAACTGAGTTAAGAGAATATATAAACTCACTCAATACAGTGTTAGACGCCCAAGATGCCCGTTTAACTGTTCTTGACATTAATACATCTGGAGCAGGACAGGGTGAAAAAAGCGAAGTACTAACATTATCAGCGCCACACAGAAACTTCTATGTCGCGGTCTCATTAGATGATACTAAACCTAAATCAGCCTATATTTTTCCACTGATTATGGCGTTTATCGGCGTTGCAGTGTTTAACTGGGTGAGAAGAAAAGGTATTGAGGCGAAGGTAAGTTCAAACCAAGCGCTAGAAAAGTTACCGGAATTTAAGCTTGTTATTGATTTGTATTCAAAAACAGTAACGACGAATAGAGACAAACTAGTAAGTGTCCAGCTTGCCAACAAACCATTATGCTTCTATTTAGCGCTTGTTGAGTTTTGCGATGTAAATCCCGATACTGTTCTCAATCAAAACAAAGAGATGCCGAAGGAGTTGTTGGATCTCGCTGATAAATACTTTTACCGTTTAGTTGAGCTTGGGCATACCATTAGAAAACGGCCCAACTTTACTAATAGTTTAGAAAAAACATTAAGTGAAATTAGAGCTGCGCTAGATGAGGTATTAGACGCTTGTCCAGAAAAAAAGGTGTTGTTTTATCCGCCGAAAGCACATGGCGAAGGGTCTCGTTCTAAATTACATAGTTACGGACTGAGTGGAGTGAAAAAGTCAGATATTGATATTATTGGTAAATAGAATGAATGCATATAAAGCGGTGCATCACACCGCTTTATATGAGGTACCTTTTTATAAATCCACGGCCTTTATAGGGCTCTTCTTTTGGAAGTAATCTTTGAGGACCTGTGCATCAGTTAGGTCGGTAGCGGTATATTCTGGAAGATGATTAATCTTTGGATAACCGTCACCACCAGAAGCATTATAACTATTCACACTCATGCGGTAGGTCTTGCCGTCAGTCAATGGCTCGCCCGCTATGTGAACATTGGTTACCTTATCGTTCTTGATATCAAACGTAATATGGTGGAACTGTAAGTAAGCACCAGAGTCAGGTGGGAATTTGGCGACAATGTTTAAGTAGTTAATTAGGTCGTTGGCCTTCCAGTCTATATAAGTAATACGATTTTTAAATGGATGAACTTTCAGCACATCTTTGTAGCTGACATCACCTTGCTCTATGCTATCTCGGATCCCGCCGCCGCTGATAATGCCAAAGTCTGCTTCGACAGCTGCCATTTGCGCGTTAATGATAAGATCTGCGAGGTTGCTTTGCTTGAATCTCACTGTACTGCGACGGCCATCTAAGAAACTATCAACGTATCCCACAGCACCAGCTATTTGCGCTTGCCCCTTTTCTTGAAAAGGTGTTAAAAAAGCGAGCATTTGAGGATCTTCTTGAATAGTTTCACCAATCACATAGCCAGCTTTATTTTTTAAGTTTACTGGGATTAAGTTATAGCTAATCAAGGTTTTTGTATCACCATCAATCCTAAATACGGCTTTACCCACATACTTACCCCACTCATGTGCTTGCATAATCCAAACACCATTTTGATTATCAGGCTTACATGTTTTGCCAGGAGCAAAAGCTATGTCCTCGTTACCATTGTCGTCAACACAGACAGGTTCTTGAGAATGTCCACCGACTATCAAATCAAGCATACCTTTAGGAAGTCGGCGCGCAAGCGTTACATCACCGGGTGCATTGATACCATGATTGGCACCGTGATAGTGGCCCATATGTGTAACAGCAATCATTACATCTGGGTGGTATTTGGCTTTGATCTTAGGAACCCAGTTTTCTGTGGCTGCTAAAGGCTCAATAAAAGTAAGGCCATGAACATGTTTTGGATTGGCAATTTTAACAGTATCAATTGTCGTAAGTCCAAGGACAGCAATGGTCAATCCTGCACGCTCAATAATTGTGTAAGGCTCGTATGCTGGCATCTGATTTGTATTATCAAGAATATTTGCTGACAGTACTGGGAAGCTTGCCCACTCAATTTGTTTGGCTAGCACATCTCGAGTGTTATCAAATTCATGGTTACCAATTGCCATGGCATCGTAACCGAGTTTATTCATTCCTTTAAAATCAGGTTCGGCAAACTGTAAATCAGATTCTGGTACACCCGTGTTTATATCGCCTCCAGAAAGCAATATAACGGCATGTCCAGCTTTTTCGGCATCACTTTTTAATTGGTCAATTAAGGTTTTTCTGGCAGCCATACCATATTCACCTTTTTCATTTTGCCAAAAACGACCATGATTATCGTTGGTGTGTAATACGGTTAGGTATTCTGCTTGTTGCGACCGCTTAGGAGAAGAAAAATGGCATGCTGATAATAGCAAAGCCGTTGAAAGAATAAGTAAGTTGCGCATAATTTAGAAGCTATTTGATAAATTATGCGCGTATTCTAGATCATTATAATTATTTTAATAGTGCTAACACTCAAAATTGCTATATTTTCTGGTGTTTTGTGCCACCGCAGATACTCTTCTGTCCAGTTCAAACTTAGCTAACTCACATTTTGCATGGTCTGTTTCTATCATCCAGTTTAAAAAGCTCGCTGGCAGCGTGGAGTATGGCTCTCCAGCATGAAGTCCAAAATCGCAGATATCATTATCCTGTTTCATCTATGTGCCCCTGTTGTTCTTTTTGCCATCGCCATGCTAACAAATTGGCTCAGAGATTAAAGAACAATTAGCTAAAACGGATGGCATTTTTATTATTTTTAGTTATATAAGTGTTAAAAGTAATGTGATCCACTGCAACACAATGAAGGCACATCCTGCAAGGTAGAGGCGAAAACGCGTTCGAATATGATTACTACCGATATGAACATAGGCATGCGCAATACGACTAATTACAAACAGCAGGGCGAAGATGCTGAACCACAACGTAACAAGTTTCATTGCGAGTGCGGCAAGAGAAACCACAAAAAACAACACGGGAATTTCGAACTGATTAGTAAAATTTCTGGATGCCAGAATGACTTCTTCGGGCGCGTTGTCGAGCGCCATGGTTTTGAATTGATCAAACTGGATCTGTTTTTCTCGTGCAGCTTTAAATCGACGTTTACCCATAATGACCATGATGACTAAGGTCAGTAGAGTTTGTAAAAATAGCGCGGCGAGCAGTAAATAAATGGATGTCGGCATAGATTCCTCAGTTTACGAAGTGTTACAAAACAAAAAATTTCTATATTGCAAAAGCTTAGTCGAATGACGATGATAGTCTGGTTCCAAAAAGTAATTATCACAATAATGGATTGTTTTATGAAAAAGCTATTCGCAATTAGCACACTTACCTTAGCAGTTTTGACTGGATGTGGTACAACTTCTTCACTCAATCATTCAGACACGACTGAGAATCTTCTTTCAGAGCAACTGGTTGTAAGTCCTAATGATGATAGACAATATCAAACGTTAACCTTGGAAAATGGCATTGAAGTCATTTTGGTATCAGATCCTTCTGTATCGAAGTCAGCGGCAGCGCTGAGTGTTGGCGTTGGTCTACTACACGATCCTATGTCTCAGCAAGGGATGGCGCACTATCTTGAACATATGCTATTCCTTGGTACAGAAAAGTATCCAGATAGCAAAGGTTATTCTGAGTTCATGACCAAAAACGGTGGGGCACACAATGCTTACACTTGGTTGGATATTACTAATTATATGTTCAAAGTAAACAACGATGCCTATGATGAGGCGTTAGACAGATTCTCCGACTTCTTTAAATCTCCAAAGCTTTACCCTGAGTACACAGAAAAAGAAAAAAATGCAGTAAACGCAGAGTGGTCTATGCGTCGTGAAATGGACTTTTTTGGTCAATTTAAACTTGCACGAAACATGATGGGAGAGCATCCAGCTAATCGCTTTCTTATTGGTAACCTAGAAACGTTAGGTGATAAAGAAGGTAGCAAACTACATCAAGAGACCGTTGCTTTTTATGATAAGTACTACTCTGCGAATATCATGAAGTTAGCCATGATTTCTAACGAGCCGATTGAGCAGATGGTGGCCAAAGCGAAAAAGCATTTCACGACAATCATGAATAAAAACATCGAGAAGCCAGAGGTTAAGCAATCGCTTAACTTCGATAACGTTGGGCAGAAGTTGGTCCACTACAAACCAAATGAAGACGTAAAGACGCTACAGCTTGATTTCACTATCAAAAACAACGCAAGCGCGTTTGCGGTTAAACCGAACTATTTCATTACATACCTTCTAAGTAATGAAATGGCGGGTAGCCCAGCTCAAGTACTAAAAGATAAAGGCTTAATCTCATCGTTAAGTGCATTCGCGACACCAAATAGTTACGGCAACTATGGAACATTGCAGATTGATATTCAGTTAACCGATGAGGGCTTAAAGCAACGCGAGTTAATTACAGGTACGGTACTTGATTATATCGATATGATCCGTGATAAAGGCGTCGATAGCCGTTACTTCAAGGAAATCCAAACGTCGCTAAATAATCAATTTAGGTTTTTAGAAAAAGGCGATGAGTTTGGTTACGTCAGTAACCTTGCGGATAGCATGCAGCATTACCCAATGAACCACGCTATCAATGCGAGCTACTACTATGCGCAGTTTGATGCTGATGCTGTTAATGCCGTCTTGAAGCAATTAACACCTGAGCAAATGCGGGTATGGTATATTAGTAAAGATGAACCTACTGATGCAAAACTACACTTCTATGATGGTGAATATCAGATTGTAGACTTAAAGCGTAGCGATTTTGATAAATGGAAAGAAGAGGCAAATTTCGATTTAGCACTTCCTAGTGTAAATACCTTGCTACCTGAAAACTTCGCACTGAAAACATCTGCGGATGATGCGAAAAAGGGCGTTCAGAAGGTTATTGATGCTGATGGCGTAACGGTTTGGCATGCTGCGAGTGAGCGTTTCTACCAACAGCCTAAAGGTAGTCTGAAAATCTACGTTAATAACCCAAGTGCATTAAAAGACATCAAAACTGAGGTTGCACTGTCGATTTGGGCTGATTTATACCGCTTGGATAAAGCAAAGTTAATGACGGAAGCGAGCATAGCGGGTATGCATCTTGGGCTGACTCCTGCAAATGGGATAATGCTAGATATTTCAGGTTTTACAGATAAGCAAGCTTTATTAATAAAGGATGCGCTCTCTGGTGTTCGTGTAGAAACGAATAAACGGGCATTTGACCAAGCCATTGATCGTTACGTACGTGGCATTAAAAATCAAGAGAAAGAATTCCCATTCAGACAAGCTTTCGGTGTTTATCAAAAACTTATCCGTTCAGGAAGTTATGATGATTCTGCATTGATATCAGCAGCTAAATCTTTGACTCTGGCCGACTTAGATAAAGTGCAAAATCAAATTCTGACGAATAATCAAGTTCGTGTTTTTGCCTATGGCAACTACGATAAAACCGATTTGCAAACAGTAAAAGAGACACTCGACAATGCGCTGCCTAAACGCCAAAAAGTGACCAAGTACGCACGTGCTAAATATTGGCAACCAGAGCAAAAGCAGACACTTGTATGGCAGCAAGACATTGATGTTGCTGATGTTGCTGTAATCGATTTTGCAGTGCACCCAATCAAAGGCTATGCGCAAAAGGCGGCGGCGATGGTGCTTCAAGGGCACTTAAGGACGGCGGCGTTTGAACGTCTGAGAACCGAAGAGCAGTTAGCGTATGCGGTTGGCGCAACGAGTGTTGCTATTGACGAATATTCAGCGCTAGGCTTTTATATTCAAACACCAGTAAAAGATGCTAAAAGCATGCAAGCTCGTTTTGACGCGTATAAAGATGAATACGCTAAAGACTTAGCCGCGTTAGATGGGGCAACGTTTGAGCAGTTAAAAAATGCAGTGTTAGTCTCATTAACCGAAGAGCCAAAAAACCTTTCTGAAGAACTACAACCATTAATAGGCGATTGGTTCAAAGAAAATATGGCGTTTGACTCCGAAGCTAAGTTAATCGCTGCAGTTAAAGCGGTCACATTAGAAGATATTAAAGCGTACTATCAGCAAACTGTAATGAACACCAATGCTGCTAGACTAAATATTCAATTACGCGGTGCTAAGTTCCAAGCTGAGCCGTTTGCAGATTTACCGAAGCAAACTAAGCTAGACTCAGTTGAGCAAATGTATAAAAACGTGAAATTCCAACAGTAACCAGTCGGTATTTCAGTAGTAATGAAAAGCTGGGCAAATTCGTTTCCCAGCTTTTTTATTCGCTTATGTAAATGCTAAAGTTCCTATGGAAGTTAATTATGATATTTTTGGAGGCAGAATGACGATAGCGACGGGAGAACGGATCTTTTTAAGGAAAGCAACTTTAAATGATGCCGGCTTCTTACTCAGGCTTTTGAATCAAAAAAGCTTTATCGATAACATCCGTGATAAAGGCATAAAAACGCAACAACAAGCTGAGGAGCATATCGAGCAAGCTTACCTTATTCCCTATCAAATTGGTAAGCCTGCAGCTTACATCGTTGTAGAAGCAAGCAGCAATACTAGTATTGGGTTGTGTGGCTTATATCAAAGGCCTTTTTTTAATATTCCAGACTTAGGTTATGCGCTTTTAGATGAGTTTACCAGAAAAGGCTATGCGTCTGAGGCCGTTAGGTTACTTATGGAATATGCTAAATTAGAACAAAGCTACATCAAGTTAGGTGCAATTACATTAGAAAGTAACCGCAACAGCATTAACCTACTTAGCAAAGTGGGATTTAGTCGTATTGGTAAAATAATAATTGATAATGACTTAACACCTGTAGTGGTGTTTGAGTGCCAACTATAAATGCAGGCTTATTTGTGCAGTTAGTTGGTTAAAGTTTTTTTGATGTGCAGATACAAGAGCACTAAAGCCATCCTGCTCAAGCGTTGCTTCAAATTGGAATGGTTGCACTTGAGTTAGTTGATAGCTCCCTTCTTTGTATTGGTAAAGATACCAAGTCCCACCCATCACAGCACCTTTTTCAAAGTGCCCTGCAAACTCGTTAATTTCTACAACGAGGCGTTGATGTTCTTGCGTGTTGCGATAAAACTTATCGCTTTTAATTGCAGTGGTTTTATTGGTTGCATTTAACGCGTTTACTAAATTCCAAGTCAGCATATCGGAAGGTGGCTGAGCCCAAAAATGAAAATTAGCGATATTTACTTTGTTTTCTGGTTGATATTGCACTAAAGCTTGCTGATCAAACAATTCAATCAACTGCACTTTATCAACCAAGAGAACGTGATTGAGCTCAACTTGCTTTTCGTCAGCGACACTCTTTGCTTCTAACTGATAATAACTAACCGGCTGCGATGGATTCGTTATGCAGCCCGTTAAACAAAATAAAAGCAAAAATGTCGCTAAGCCAGTCTTCATTTATTTTTTCCTTGGGAGTGGATCTGTACCGCTCTCTTTATTGAAAATAAGCATATTCGGTTGCTCATTCAACCCTTTAGAAATAGGCTTTAAGCGATTTGACAAACTTTCAAGTTCTTCAAGGGTATTACTAAGTTGATCCATAACACCTGAACCTTTTTGGTACTGAGTCATGGTTTGCTCAAATTGCTTCAAGCTTGATGTGAGCTGGCTTAACGTATCTTTTAAGCTCGTTAAATTACCGCCAACCTTGTCTGTTATATTGTTATTATTGATAGACTCTACGAGTTGATTCATTTCCATTGCTAGTAACCTGTGTTGCTGAAGGGCACCTTCTAGTTCCTTAACAGTTGTTTCAAGAGGTAACCCATTTAACTTGTTCAGTAAGCTTGTGACCTGTTCAGAAAGTGCTGTAATACCGCTCGGAACGCTAGGTAATACTGGATAAATAGTCGTTTTGTTTGAACTAACGACTTCTGCACTTGGATAAAAGTCTAACTCTATATATACCGCACCTGTTAACAAATTGCCACTTTTTAGTGATGCTCTAAGGCCGCTGCTAATCCATTTGTCTATATTTTCTGACCAATATGTTTGTGCAAGCTGTGCATCTTCGTAAATGCGGCCGTACTCAATTTTAACCAATACAGGCACAGAAGTGTTATTTTGTTGAAAGTATAAAGGTCTATCGTCGCTAACACCAGTCGCAGGAACTTGTTCTATCGTGCCAATTCGCATACCTCTATATTCAATTGGTGCGCCAGCTCGAAGTCCTCGAATTGATTGCTCAAACTCAATGAGATAGTAATCAAAGTGATCAAAACGTTGCTCTAAAGCCATTGCAAAGTTTTTGTGTAAGGCGTAGGTTTTGTTTTCGAGCGCCGCAGTGCCGCTTGGCATAGTTGGTGGATAGTCAACAGAAATCCCGCCCTTGATCATCTTTGCTAGCGATCCTGTCGACACTTCAACGCCTTCCGTTGATAGTTTAAAATCAATGCCGGAACTAATCCAGAAAATAGCGTTGTCGGTGATAAGGGTATCGTATGGCGAATAGATAAAAATGCCGTACTCCATTTTTAAGCTTTCGACACTAAAATGTGCTGACTCAATTTGACCCACTTTGTAATTGCGGAAAAAAATACTGGAGCCAACGTCTAACACTTCAGCATCTGAAGCCACGAGTTGATAGCGTTTTCCTTGTACCTCTGAGCCGATTAGTGCAGGTTCATCCATTAAGGTGAAGATGCTCGAACGTGCTTTTGCTTCACCGGGAGAGAGCTCTATATATACGCCAGAGAGTAGCGTATTCATGCCCGAGATGCCGGATTCGTCAATTCGAGGTTTAACTACCCAAAACGATGAGTCTTCGGCCAATAAGTCACGGTAGGGCTGTAAAATCCGAACTTTTGCTACCACTGCATTTTGCGCTAATTCAAGCTTTAATGACTCGACTAATCCGACCTTAACGCTTTTAACTCTCACCTCAGTTTTGCCGGCAATAATACCATCTGCGTCAGTCATTTTTATAAAAATAGTGTGGCCTTTATTTGCCTGATGTTGATATAACATCCAGCCTGTGATGAGCAACGCGATAATTGGAATAATCCAAATCACTGAAAATTTTGGTTTGTCTTCTATATCAGCTTGAGTAGTCATTGATTATTTTTATCCCACAATAATCTTGGATCAAAACTATTAACGGCTGCGATTTGGCAAAGCACCATCAAAGTAAAAAATACGATACCAATTTCCGGTTCGACATTTAGCACCGTACCAAGTTGCACCAAAGACACTAAGATAATCACCACAAACACATCTATCATCGACCAGCGGCCAATGAATTCGAGCAAGCGATACACTTTTGTTGCTGTGATTGGGTCTTTGGGCTTTTTAACTCGTATTAGTAAGTAACTCAATAGTAACGCTTTTGCGATAGGAATACATATACTTGCGAGAAAAATAAGTGTTGCTACGGGATAAGAACCGGCTTCCCAAAGCACTTGAACACCTGAAAAAATCGTTGCAGGAGTATGGAGCCCAAGACTAATGGTATCCATGATGGGCAGAAAATTAGCAGGTACAAGTAGCACGACGCTGGTGAGCATCCAAGCTAAGCTTTTTTGCGTAGATTGAGACTTTCGGTATTTTAGTTTGGCGTAGCAACGCTGACACTTTTCACCTTCACCCAAAAAGCCACAAACCTTGCAACGCTTTAGTGTGGAAGATAAATTCTGTGGCTCCACTAAGTGACGATTACATTGAGTCTGATTACGCCACATGTACTCATGATCAAAAAGTGAGAGCGCTTCAATAAAACACAAAACGAACAAAATATAGGCCCAAAACCCAAGTCCCATCTCCAATTCAGCGAAAGACATTAATTTAAAAGCGCTCACGAGCACGGCCACTAAAAATATGTCTGTGAGATTAAGCGGTTTCAGTGCTGAAAGTAATTTGGCTAAATGTCGGGCATTGTGCGCATTGATGATTTGCCAATACTCGGTGTGTGCAATCAGTAGCAATGAGCATACGGCAACAGGCATGACTAAGATAGTGAAGGCAAATAATCCAGCGAGAAAATAACTATAATGTTCAGCTAACAATATGAGCGCTTGCCAGAGGCTCACAACTTGAGTGATACCATGTTGCGTGTAGGAAATAAAGTTTGGAAATAAGCTTGCGAATAAAAATAGTAACGCAGAAAAGCTGAAGGCTTGTACTAATTGATTTTGGTGCCCTTGTACATGGCACAACACGCACCGACAGTTTGGGCACACCGCACGCTTTTGGGACTCGATAGCGTCTATTTCAACAAGCGTATCGCATTCAGGGCAAGCTGTAATCACACAAAAATCCGTTGATTCCTTTTATGCTAGTTTGCTTGATGCGCCCAAATTTATCAATGTTAATCAAATACTGCGACGGTTTGGCGGCTTAGGGCGAGCAGCTTGCCATCTTGTGACCAAATTTTAGCATCTTCAATACCATAACCATTTTGGCTATGGTGGGTAACGGCTTCAAAGCCCAGCCAAGACTCTGAGTCGAGTGAAATATCACACAAAAACTCTATGTACCAAGACATACTGCTGGCGGGGCTTGGCGCTTTACACATCTGGAGTAAGGTTGGCGGCCATGAATCAGCAAGAGCCAGTGTATGTAGTTCATTTACCGATGTAGTTTTTGCTTTAAATCGCATCCAACCACCTAGATTTGAAGATGGTGCACCTGAAAATGGTAAAGCCCCTTGCTGGGCATTGAGCGCGACGTGCTGGAAAAATGCAGGCATCACACCTTCTTGGTATGGAAGAACTGCGTTTGGATTAACATCTGAAAGAGTAGGGCTATCGACATTTGTAACTTGGATAGCGGATGCTCTATCCTTGCCAAAGCACCCGATAGCAATAAGACAAACCTCGCCTGATTGGATCAGTTGAGTTTGCATTTGGGTTGCATTTTTTCCGCTACGCAAAATCGTTGTTGCAACGGTAAATGGTGCGCCTTCTAGCAGTGGTCCGACAAAGTTAACGCTCACAGAGAGCAGCCGACGAGGCTCTGTCAGTTGGTGCTTCATGCTTTGTACCGCGATTGCTGCAGACAATCCGCCAAACGCAGTGCGGCCTTGACACCAACTTGCAGGAAATGTCATTTGTGTTTGCGCTTGCTGTAAATGCTCCGACTGAATAATTTCATCAAATGTCATGTTGTCATTTCTCATTATTTATTATGTTGCACTTAGCATAACTGGTCTAACCAGGTAATCAAGCGTCAAATACATCGTATTTTCGTCTTCACTTGTTTCAAAATAAGCAATTAAGGCTGCTTTTTTGACCGAAACGTTCGAAAAGTAAAAAAATTTCAATTTTTTTCATTTTTTTTTAGTTGTGACGCTTGAATTACAAATCGGTGACCTTATTTATCAAATCAACTAACTGAACAACGAATTTTGAAGTCGGAGATGATTCATGGGTAAAATTATTGGAATCGATTTAGGTACTACTAACTCTTGCGTAGCGGTACTTGATGGTGACAAGCCGCGCGTTATTGAAAATGCTGAGGGCGACCGCACAACTCCTTCTGTTATTGCATTTACAGATGATGGTGAAACACTAGTCGGTCAGCCAGCAAAACGCCAGGCAGTGACTAACCCTAAAAACACACTATACGCGATCAAGCGTCTAATTGGTCGTCGTTTTGAAGATGAAGAAGTACAGCGTGACCTTAGCATCATGCCTTTTAACATCGTAAAAGCGGACAACGGCGACGCTTGGGTTGAAGTACGCGGTGAGAAAAGAGCTGCACCTCAGATCTCAGCTGAAGTTCTTAAGAAAATGAAGAAAACAGCGGAAGACTTTCTTGGTGAGCCAGTAACAGAAGCTGTTATCACAGTTCCTGCATATTTCAACGATTCACAGCGTCAAGCAACTAAAGATGCTGGTCGTATCGCAGGTCTTGAAGTTAAGCGTATTATCAATGAGCCAACAGCAGCAGCACTTGCTTACGGTATGGATAAGAAGCAAGGCGACAACGTCGTTGCAGTATACGACTTAGGTGGTGGTACATTCGATATCTCAATCATCGAGATTGATGAAGTTGAAGGCGAGCACACGTTTGAAGTACTAGCAACTAACGGTGATACTCACCTAGGTGGTGAAGACTTTGATAACCGCGTTATCAACTACCTAGTTGCAGAATTTAAGAAAGACCAAGGCATCGACCTAAAAACTGACCCGCTAGCGATGCAGCGTGTTAAGGAAGCGGCTGAGAAAGCGAAGATTGAGCTGTCTTCAGCACAGCAAACTGAGGTAAATCTACCTTACGTTACTGCTGATGCAACAGGTCCTAAGCACATGAACGTTAAGCTAACTCGTGCAAAACTTGAGTCACTAGTTGAAGACTTAGTTGCGCAATCAATCGAGCCGCTAAAACGTGCACTTGCTGATGCAGACCTTTCTGTAAGCGACGTAAATGACATTATCCTAGTTGGTGGTCAAACACGTATGCCACTGGTACAGAAAACAGTAGCTGAATTCTTTGGCAAAGAGCCTCGTAAAGACGTAAACCCTGATGAAGCGGTAGCAGTTGGTGCTGCGGTTCAAGGTGGTGTACTTGCGGGTGACGTGAAAGACGTTCTACTACTTGACGTTTGTCCTCTGTCTCTAGGTATTGAGACTATGGGTCAAGTAATGACTGCGTTAATCGAGAAAAACACGACTATCCCTACTAAGAAGTCGCAAACGTTCTCAACAGCAGAAGACAATCAGTCTGCAGTAACAATTCACGTACTACAGGGTGAGCGTAAGCGTTCAAGTGATAACAAGTCTCTAGGTCAATTCAACCTAGAAGGTATTCGTCCAGCGCAGCGCGGTGTGCCACAAATTGAAGTTACTTTTGATGTGGATGCTGATGGTATCTTACATGTGTCTGCGAAAGACAAAGACACAGGTAAAGAGCAGAAGATCACAATCCAGGCTTCTTCAGGTCTAAGCGATGAAGAAGTAGAAAAAATGGTACGTGATGCGGAAGCAAACGCAGAAGAAGATAAAAAGTTTGAAGAGCTAGTTGGCGCTCGTAACCAAGCTGATGCACTTGTTCATGCTACACGCAAGCAAGTTGAAGAAGCGGGTGACGACCTTCCAGCTGATGACAAGACTGCAATTGAAGCTGCACTTGGCGAGCTAGAAACAGCAATCAAGGGCGATAGCAAAGACGAAATCGATGCTAAGACACAAGCACTAGCAGAGAAATCTCAGAAGCTTATGGAAATCGCTCAAGCAAAAGCGCAAGCTCAACAAGCAGGCGGTGATGCAGGTGCCCAACAAGGTTCAGCGAAAAAAGACGACGATGTAGTTGACGCTGAATTTGAAGAAGTTAAAGACGACAAGTAATTGTAGGTCTTGAGTGAGGGCGCGCTGGCTGTATGGCTTGTCGCGCCCTACGTGTTTATAAATTAGACTGTTGTCTGGCATTAATTTGCGAGCGACAGAACTCAGCAGAGTTTGCAACGACATAAGTTGCCAAGAAAGAGTAGTGTGATAAAAATGTCTAAACCTGACTATTATGAAGTATTAGGTGTTGCAAGAGACGCCAGTGAACGTGACATTAAAAAGGCGTATAAACGTCTTGCAATGAAATATCACCCAGATCGTACTGCAGGTAACACCGAACTCGAAGCAAAATTCAAAGAAGTAAAAGAAGCTTACGAGGTATTGACTGATAGTCAAAAACGCCAGATGTATGATCAATACGGCCATGCAGCTTTCGAACAAGGTGGTGGTGCTGGTCATGGTGGATTTGGCGGCGCTGGCGACTTCGGCGATATTTTTGGGGACGTATTCGGTGATATCTTTGGTGGCGGTGGTGGCCGTCGTCAATCAAGACAACAGCGTGGCGCGGATTTAAGATATAACTTAGAGTTAAGTCTTGAAGAAGCGGTACGTGGTAAGCAGGTTGATATCCAAGTACCAACTTGGGTGAGCTGTAAACCATGTGATGGTAGTGGTGCGAAAGCAGGTTCTAAGCCTAAAACTTGTACAACCTGTCATGGTGCAGGTCAAGTACAAATGCGCCAAGGCTTCTTTGCGGTACAGCAAACTTGTCCAACTTGTCAGGGCACAGGTCAGATCATTTCAGACCCGTGTAACAGCTGTCACGGACAAGGCCGTGTGGAGAAAACGAAGACACTTAACGTTAAGATCCCAGCAGGGGTTGATACGGGTGATAGAGTACGTTTGTCTGGCGAAGGTGAAGCGGGGGCACATGGTGCTCCAGCCGGCGACTTGTACGTACAAGTGAGTGTAAAAGAGCACCCAATCTTCGTACGTGACGGCAACAATTTGTACTGTGAAGTGCCAATTAGCTTCACAACGGCAGCACTCGGTGGTGAGATTGAAGTGCCGACGCTAGATGGCCGCGCAAAACTGAAGATCCCATCGGAAAGTCAAACAGGCAAAATGTTCCGTATGCGTGGTAAAGGCGTGAAATCTGTGCGTAGCGGTGCGGTAGGCGACTTAATTTGTAAAGTTGTCCTTGAGACGCCAGTAAACTTAAACGAGCGCCAAAAAGAGCTTCTGCAAGAGTTTGAAGAGTCTATGGGTGAAAACAACGGTAAGAACCGTCCTAAGGCACAAGGCTTTTTTGACGGCGTTAAGAAGTTCTTTGATGACTTAACTAAGTAACTTAAGCTTATTGAAAATGCCCGCTGCGATAGCGGGCATTTTTGTTTTGACGGATGATGGAGCTCATCGTAAGGCGATAGCATAAGCGTTTGTTTCTTGGTATAACAGAAATCAACATCTGCTTAAAAGGAGTTTGTAATGACACCGGCAATTAACCTACTTAAAAAGGCGAAAGTGGCGTTCCAAGTGCTGCAATTTGAGCATGACCCTAATGATCATGACTTTGCTAATGAAGCAGCGAAAAAGCTCAACCTAGACCGAGAAAAAGTATTTAAAACCCTGCTGATTGACGTTGATGGTAAATTGTATGTAGCTGTTTCTCCCGCCACGCAACAAGTGGATTTAAAAGCCTTTGCTAAAGCGTGTAAGGGGAAAAAAGCACAGCTTGCAGATCAACAAAACGCGCAAAAGGTAACTGGTTATTTAATTGGTGGTATAAGCCCGTTTGCGCAGAAAAAGCAGCTGCCCACGTTACTTCACGAGAGTGCTTTAGCATTTGAGCAAATTTATGTTAGTGCGGGTAAGCGGGGAGTTGAAGTCGTTGTTTCACCTGCTACGGTAGAGCAGCTATGCAAAGCAAAAATTGCACTGTTTTAATGGCAGTGCTCAGCGTAAAAACCATCTTGATTACAGATAAAATGCCAGTCTAGAACTGCTCAGGCTGTCAAAGCTTCTCGTTCACTCCTATTTTTCCCCTAAGAACAGTAATTTACTTTTCTCAACTTACAGCTGTAAGCCATTAATTTAGCAGTCATTTATATTAATCACTCGATAACTCAGTAAAAAAGCCGTTAAAAAATTAAGTAGAGTAATTGATCTAAACGAATTTTTATGCCGTAATGTAGGTATATCTATCTGGTCGGATGAGTTAATTATGAGCCTAAGAACGAATTTAAGAAAGATCCTCCCAAGCATTTCAATCACAGAACAAGAAGCATTAGATGCCGGTGATGTTTGGTTAGAAGGGTCAATTTATCAAGGTAAGCCTGACTTTTCGGCGCTTCGTGCTGTACCTGAAGCTAAGCTAAGTGCAGAAGAGCAAGCTTTTTTAGAAGGTCCAGTTAAAGAATTAATGGGTATGATCGATGACTCGGAAATTCAAAATGGCAAACACCTGCCAGAGCACGTGCTTGAATTTTTGAAAAGAGAGAGATTTTTCTCTTTGATCATTCCAAAAGAATACGGTGGTCTAGAGTTTAGTCCTTACGCAAACTCAACGATTGTAGGTACGATTGCGACTAAATCCTCTGCGGTAGCGGTAACGGTGATGGTTCCTAATTCACTAGGTCCGGGTGAGTTATTGCTTCATTATGGTACTAAAGAGCAGCAAGCGCACTACCTTCCTCGCCTAGCAAACGGTCGTGATATTCCGTGTTTCGCGCTAACAAGCCCTGAAGCTGGTTCCGATGCCGGTGGCATTCCGGACCAAGGTATTGTTAAAAAAGGCATGCATAACGGTGAAGAAGTACTCGGTCTTGAAGTAACATGGGACAAACGCTATATCACACTTGCGCCGATTGCGACGGTACTCGGTTTAGCCTTTAAAGTATTGGATCCAGAGGGATTACTAGGCGGTAAAAAAGAACTAGGGATCACCTGTGCGTTAATTCCACATGACCATCCAGGTGTGCAACTTGGTAACCGTCATGACCCGATGGGGATACGCTTCTATAACGGTACGACACGTGGTGAAAAAGTCTTTATTCCAATGGACTTTATTATCGGTGGCCAGAAGAATATCGGTCGCGGTTGGCAGATGTTGGTAAGTTGCTTAGGTGCTGGACGTGGTATTTCTTTACCAGCGCTAGGTGTTTCAACTAGTCAAGTCGCATTGAAATCGGCATCAGAATATGCAGCGGTACGTGAGCAGTTTGGTCTTTCGATCGGCCAGTTTGAAGGTATTCAAGAAAAGCTTGCTGATATTGCAGGCAAAGCATACATGCAAGAGGCAATGCGGGTATTAACAACAGAAGGTTTAGGTATGGGTCTTAAGCCATCTGTAGTAACAGCAATTGCAAAATACCACATGACTGAAACTGGTCGTGACGTATTGGACTCTGCAATGGATATTCTTGCAGGTAAGGCTATTCAAAACGGTCCTCAGAATACCCTTGCAAGCGGTTATGTTGCCCAGCCAATAGCGATTACCGTAGAAGGTGCAAACATTCTAACGCGTAACTTGATGATCTTTGGTCAAGGTGTAATGCGCTGTCACCCATATTTGCAGTCGATGGTTGAATCTATTCACAGCGAAGAGAAAGACGCCGACAGTAAATTCCGTGGTATTTTGACAAAAACAGTTAGCTATAGTGTTGCCAACAGCTTACGTGCTTTCAAATACGGCCTTATGCCTTTCACTGCCGATGCAAAGTCACCATTACCTGAAGTGCGTGCGTATGAAAAAGCCGCGCATAGATTAGCAGCTAAGCTTGCGGTATATGCAGACTTCTCACTACTTGTGCTAGGTGGAAAACTGAAGCAAGCAGAAATGCTGTCAGCACGCCTTGGTGATGTAATGAGTCACTTGTATGCAGCGATGGCTTCAATCAAATACTATGAGCAAAAAGTAGCGGTAGCAGAGCGTGAGCAAGCAGCACCTTATTTCCATTATGCGACAAGGCATGCACTTATCAGTGCTGAAGAAGCGCTACATAAATTCTTAGATAACTTCCCGGCAAGTGGTACTCGTAAATTTATGCGTGTGATCACGATGCAGTTTAGTGGCAAACAAATGCCTAAAATTAATGATGATATGATCAGAGAGTTGGCCGCCGCGGCGCAAATGGATACGCCAATCAAAGCGCAGCTTACTCATCTTGTGAAGCCTACCGCAGGTGATGGTCATGATATCAATGAGCAAGCATATAAAGCTAAGATGGGTTGCCTTGACCTGCTTGCCAAAGTTAAAAAGGCAGTTCGCAAGCGCGAGATCCAACCAGGTGTTCGTTTCGAGCAAACATTAGATAATGCACTCGTTAGTAACCTTATCAACGAAGAAGAGTACGCAAAACTGGTTGATTACAATCGCAAGCGTGAAAAAGCAATCCGAGTGGATGAGTTTGACTTCGATTTAAACTTGTTAGATGAACAAAGTGCGAAAGAAACAGTCAAGCAAGCTGTGAATGAGTAAGTTAAACAAATAACTTTTTTGTAAAAGTAAAAGCCCTTAATCAATTGGTTAAGGGCTTTTTCATGTTGGGTAAAGATAATAACACCAGCTATAATTATCAAGCACTGTAAAACGGTTTGCTTATTTATACCAATTTGTCTTAATACTAGCTCAATTTGAAGGAGCATATCTGACGTTAACAGCGTTAAAAATTTTTTATTTAGAATAACTAAATAGCAAAATTTTTGCCTTGTCTATATGGATGTAGGTACCTTGGCGGGAGCAGGATGCGGAAGCGGTGTTATCAACAAGATTTCTTCGTCTCAAAATAGATCACTTAATTAAGCAAATTGGTATTCGTAACAGTAAGTAAAGGGTTGTACTGTGTTTAAGTAACCTGAGTTATACAATAAAAAAGTTTGGCTATTTATTGAACTGCTTTCAGGTTAAATAACAAAAAGGTGTAACACAGTGAAAATAAGTATTCCGAACGATGTAATTTCTGCGCCTATGTCAACACAGCAAGAGCAACAATTATGGAGCGGTTGTGGTGATATGTTATTTATCAATCATGATGCTGGGAAGCTTGCAATTAAGCGCACTAAAGTGCCTAGTGACATTGCACATCGGCGAATTGCACAATCTTCAGTAGCGCTTGCGCGTAAAGCTAAGTCTTATCAAGTAGAACGTCACTTTTACAAGCATCATGCATGCGAGTTACTCTCACCCTGCAATACGCCTAGTTATTTAGGTGAAGGGGTAAGTGAAGGGATGGACTACATCGTCTTTAGAGACTTCTCAACTCAAGGTTTTTCGCAAACCGCTAATCCATCCGAGTCACAAATATTAGCAGTGATAGGGTGGTTAGCTAAATTCCATGCTCACTTTTTACAAAGCCCAGCAGAGCATGTGTGGGAACAAGGAAACTATTGGCACCTAGATACACGACCGGATGAGCTTGAGCGAATGCAGCACAGTAGCATTAAACAAGCGGCGCCACGATTACGAGATCGTATCAAAAATAGCCATTGGCATACTTGGATCCATGGCGACGCCAAGCTTGCTAACTTTGCCTTTAATGGCGACCAAGCGCTAGGATTCGATTTTCAGTATGTCGGAAAGGGTATTGGTGTGTCAGACTTAATGCTGTTTATTACATCGGTATTAGACGAAAAGGAACAGCTCCTGCATGCTGATGAGTATCTCAAGTTGTATTTAGATATGTTGAGAATAGAATTATTAGGCAAAGCAGCCTCTATTGATATCGCTCAGATCCTTTCTGAGTGGGAGTCGTTGTGGCCTGTGGTGTGGGCTGACTTTTATCGCTTTCTATTGGGTTGGAAACCGGACCATGTAAAAATCAATGATTACATGAAATTTCAAACGGAAATTGCATTACAACAGGGATAATAAATGGTCATAGCCTTATTCAGTGCGTTAAATTGGGCTGTATTTGATTTTTTACGAAAAAGGCTAGCGAGCCATTATTCAGCCGCGCAAATGTCGGTGATATTTAGTCTGCTAGTCTTACCTGCATACATTGGCTATTGGTTGGTTGTTGACAAACAGCTCCCAAGCTCTGCTTATATAGCGCCTGCGATAGCTAGCGGAATTTTGGCGGCAATTGGTAGCGTAAACTTTATTCAGGCGCTTTCGCTTGGGCGAATGGCGGTTATCCTGCCTCTGTTATCCATCACTCCAGCACTTGCAGGTGTATTTGCTTGGTTGCTACTAGGAGAACCTTTAACCACACTGCAGTCAATACTAATCGCTGCGATTGTTCTTGCTTCGTTTTTATTGCAAGGAGGCAGATTCTCTTTTCAAGAGCCTGGTGCAAAACAAGTTGCGATCACCTCTTTTTGCTGGGGGCTTTGCATCGTGTTCGATAAACAGGCTTTGCAATACAGCTCGCTCTCTTTTCATGCTGGGTTTCTAACCTTTATGGTATTTTTTGTTAATCTAATCTTGTTACGACCACAGTTTAAAAATCAAAATTTCCGCGCACATTGGTTGCTCTGGAGTATTTCTTCAGTGGTATTCGCTGTCGCTGTTATCTTTCAAATGCAGGCGTTAACCGAAATTCAGCCGGGGCTTGTTGAAGGATTGAAAAGAGCCATTGGTATAGTCAGCGCGAGTATGCTTGGAATGTGGTTTTTTAAAGAGGCAATTTCAACAAAAGAATGGCTTATGATCTCTGTTATTCTGTGTTGTAGTGCAATGTTAGCATTAAACAGTGGCGCTTAAGCGCCACTTAAAATTACTAATTGGTATTACTTACACTGCGCGACTTTAGTCCAAACGTTTGAGTAGATCTCTGGGCTTGCGCCTTGTGACCAGTACGTAGCACGGTATTCAAAGCCTTTGAATGAAACCCGGTCGCCCGTATTGTAGAACTTAGTTGCATTCCATTCTTGGATACCATTACACCCAGCTGGTGCATCACTAACGGTAACTGCTAGTGTCTTAGAAGCAGTTCTGTTATTTGAAGCTGTCACAGTGAGTGTCACTTGATATGTACCAGCACTCGCGTAGGTGTGTGATGGGTTAGTTTGTGAGCTTGTTGCACCGTCACCAAATTCCCACTGATAACTACCTGCTGTTGATTGGTTGTTAAATGTCGCAGTGAGGCCGGACACGCTGAAGTTAAAGTTTGCATTGACTGCACCTGAAGTATCACAACCATTATTTGTTAGATAATCAACCGCCGCTTTTGCTTGCACAATACCATAGCCGTAAGAAGTATCACGACCTGCTTGGCCTTTGTCTTTTGCTGTTGTATTAAGCACTTGGCGAATTTGCTGAGCAGTACATTGCGGGAAGTGGCTCCACACTAATGCTGCGACACCAGAAACATGCGGTGTTGCCATTGAAGTCCCACTAATACTGCGATACGCGCCATTATTCCATGTTGAGTTTACACCAACCCCCGGGCCTGCAATTTCTACTTGGCTGTTGTATTGAGAGAAAGAGGCTTTTGACTCAGAGCTATCGACCGCAGCCACAGATACAACTGCATTATACGATGCTGGGTAGCTCAACGAGCTATTACCCGCGTTGCCAGCGGCTGCGATATGTAGCATGCCACGCTGATAACTCTGCTCAAATGCGCTTCGTTCTGCCGTAGAGCTGCCGCTGCCACCTAAACTCATGCTAGTTACATTGGCGCCAGCCTGCTCACACTGCTCAATTGCTTTAATGAGGTCGGAACCGTATGCCCAGTTACCTTGGTCGTTAAACACTTTAACAATATGAAGACCTAGTTGCCCTGATGGATTCACCCCGACCACACCTGTGCCATTACCACCTAGAGCGGCGATTGTGCCGGCAACGTGTGTTCCGTGGCCGTTACCATCGTTACTCCACACACCTGTGTCGTAGTTACCGTAGCCGTCATTACCAGTAATGCCTGTGCTAGGTAAATCTTGGTGACCTAGCGTATAACCTGTATCCATAATACAGACTTTACGGTTGCCGCTGTAGCCGTCAGATACTTGGTTAGCTTGCACCATATTAATGCCGTAAGGTGTTGTTTCAGCAAGTAAATCAATTGCTGAAGTTTTTACACTTGGCAAATAGCGTTTAGGGTCAACTTCTACGTGTGCAACATTACCGCTTGCTTGTAGTTGTTGCATTTGCGCTGAAGAAACTTCGGCGACATATGCATTAATGCTTGGTAATGTGTTGACTGCAGCAGTACCCAAGGTGGAGTAGGCAGCTTCAGACAAAGCCTGCGCTTTAAACTGCGCCGTTTCTGCTTGATTTAAGCGCACTGGCAGAACATTTGGTGTTGCGCTGTCTTTTAACGTGACAATAACGCGCTGTGTATCTGCGTGAGCAACTGAAAGGCTTGCACAAACGCAGGCGCTAAGGGTCGAAAGCTTAAGAAGTTTTACTACTGTATTACTGTTTTTCATATTTCACCTGTTTTACATGTTGTTTACGTTTGTTACTAAAACAGGTGTTGACATCGCTGTCAATGCGTAAATATTAGACAGGTTTAAATTGCATTATCTTTCTGGATTTTGTTTAATGCATTAATTAAACGTTCTTAAATTCTCAATTCTTCACATTATTATTGTGGTTATTTTTATTAAGTGAGTGAGTTAGTTCTGTAATGGTAAATTGCGCAGGATCGTTAATGTAACGTAAAAAGTCCAGGTGTTCAGGAAAGTTTCCATGTATGGCATGATACAAAGGTAAGTGAGCGTCATCCAGCGATTCGAAAATAGATAAGGTTACGCTGTCTATCGGTGTGAAGTCTCTATGATATTGTGCTAGTCGAGCTAAGGTATAGGCCCCAAGCAACACATGCCCTCCAATCGAAACATCTAACTTAGGCGCAATATCTTCATCCCAATTAATCCCACCTATGACGATCTTACGGTTTAACTCTTTAGCAGCGAGTAATGCGCCATAAGCAATAGGATCATTGGCAGCCCAAACGGTTGTAATTGCGGAGTCTCGCTGTAACCACGCTTTAGTGAGGCGATAAGCTTCATTCTGAGACCATTGACAATTTGCCTCTGCGATTAATTCTAGCTCCGTATGGTGCTCAAGATATGCGCGCATGCCTTTTTGTCGGTCTAATGCCGCAGTCGTCGCCACGTCACCTAGTAAAGCTAATACATGTTGCGATGGATTTGAGGACCTAAGCGCTTTTCGCGCAAGTTGATGCATTAATTTAAAACCGGCTTGGAAATTGTCTGGCTCAATGGTGCCAATAATTTGGTGTCCTGCCTTTAACAAAGCCACTTCCTCTGTTTTGGTCGGTCCGTTGAGCAAGAAAATAATCTTAATGTTGGTGGCTTTAGTGTTTAACAAATAGGGAACGACACTCGACTTTTCGTTTACCAGCACAAGGTAATCAGCATCACTTTTCAAGGCTTGCTCTACGAGCGATTTCATCAAAATATGGTTGCGCTGCGCATAACTAATTTTGAGGGAAATATTCATGTTAGTAGCGGCCGCAGTCATCACGTTGCTGACGTTATACCAAAAATCCCCTGTAGGATTTTTTGTTGCAAAGCCAGGGTTTACAAATTGAACGTTGAATCGTTGTGCAGATAGCACGGCCATCGGCGATAAGAGTAAAAAGATGAACAACAATTTTCGGATCATAAGTCTCTACATTTTTGATATTCAAAAAGTGTGCTGCTAAATACGCTACAAGTATAGCTTACGCTAGAATCGTTGCGCTATCTGCCTGTTTTTTGCATGCTATTCGGAACCAGCTTTTTTTCATAGCATTGAATTTAGCTCATACGTTAATTGCTTTATACTAGCGCGCAAAGAGTAAGGGGACTTTGATGAGAAAAATCGTATTTATATTCGTGTTGTTGTTTTCGATGTCTGGAGTTGCGCATGAGTCAAGCGAACTGAATAAAACCATGAAGGAAATGGGTCATATTTATAAGCAGGCTATGAAAGCGCAATCTGCTCAAGAAATGCAAGCACACTTAACCGAGCTGACTACACTCGTTAATGAAAGTAAGCAATTTCAGTTTAAGCAAGAGGTGTCTGCCGAGTCAGTTGCGGGCTTGAATAAAGTACTCGAAACCATTACTAAAGCGAGCCAAGAAGTAGACTCGGGAAGAGTTGAGAAAGCCCGTGAAATGCTTTTAAAAATTGATGAACTGAGAAAGCAATATCACAAACTACACGAGCCACCGAGCTTTTGGGAATTACTGTTTGGTAGTTAAGCTGAGATTCGAACAGTTAACTTATCTAAGCGCTGTGGTTATTTCTTGTTTTATCGCAGCGGCTTTGCTCATCTGTCTTGGCTTTAGTTGAGCATGACAAAATACTAGCGAGTGGTGGCCTGATCTTTCAGGCTCGCTCGTTAGTTCTCTATAAAATCCAAAAAGCGGTGAAATAGCGTTATCCTTTTCTGCACTTATTAAAAATTACGTAAAGATCTACTCAAAATAAGTTGCATTATTAATTGGAACGATCCAGTATGTTTGTTTTTAATCTGGGAAATTTCAATGAAAACCTCCTCATTAGCCAGTCTAATTTTACTTTCATTTTGTGGCTCCTCATTAGCAAGTGCCAATGCGCTCTACGACATCACCGAACGCGATGCTTTCTCTGTAACGAGTGACGTAAGGGAGCAAATCCAAGGTGAGGGGATAGAGCAATTAGTTGATAGGTCGCTAAAAAGCAAATTCTTATCTAAGCAATCTAGCGCTGAGATTGTATTTGATCTGAAAGATGTAAAAGCGCTTAGACAATATAGTCTCACCTCAGCCCAAGATGCCCCCGCTCGAGACCCAAAGCATTGGACTGTAGCTGTATCTAGAGATGGTAAGGCATGGCAAGAGGCTGATAAGCGCAACAATATGGTATTTTCAAGGCGAGGTGAAACACTCGCTTTCGACCTACCCAAAACAACGGATGCGAGGTACGTGCGCTTTACTGTAGCACAAGAAGGTAAAACGCAGTGGGGCGACCGCTTTTTGCAAATCGCTGATCTGGCGCTCTATGCACAAACAAGTTTACCACTGGCGAATTTTACGGCAGATAAAACCGTTGCCAAGCTTAATGAGCCAATTTCTCTGCAGTCGATATCTGCAAACTCACCAACAGAGCTGAGTTGGAAGGTTGAGGGCAAAACGATGCTGCCAACCACAAAAAGTGTTGAAGTAGTTTATGACAAGCCTGGTAACTACGATGTTACTCTAGCCACTAAAAATGCGCATGGTTCGGACCTAAAAACCCGTGCGAACTATTTAAAAATATACGATCCAATTCAACCATGGAAAGGCTTTGAGCCGCCAAAGGTCAAAGTAGTTATTGAAGATACTGAGTCGGCAGGGTCGAAACGCCTGCAAGCACTATTTCCTGATATAGCCAGTACGGTGGATGACGTAACTCGCCAACTGGCCCCTAGGTTGTACAAACACTTTGCAGAGCTGCCAGAGTTTGAGCAAGTCACATTTAGGCTAAAATGGATGGACACAATAGCCTATCGCTCTGGAGACGAAACGAATATGGAAATCGTGTTTAGTTCAAAGTACATCACCGAAAAACTCGCCGCACAGCCAGATGAGCAAGTGGAATACGAGCTCCTTGGTGTGCTTTGGCACGAACTTACCCATGGATATCAGCTATTTCCAAAAGAGAGAAGTTATTCTGAGCCCGATGTACATGCATTTATTGAAGGAATGGCGGATCTCATTCGCATTCAAGCGGGATACCATAAAACCCGTTCGCCTAAGCCGTCAGATTCTTGGGTTGGTGGATACACAAACACTGGGTTCTTTCTCGCATGGCTCGCTGCGTCTTATCCAGATTTTGCCTATCGTTTTAATCAAACTGCGGTAGAAATAGAAGATTGGTCATTTGAAGATGCAATAAAATCAGTTACTGGAGAGTCCCTTGATAAGCTCTGGTCTCGTTATCAAAGTGGGCTAAATACCAAGAAATTGCAATGAACTAGCAAGAACTAGCAAGAACTAGGTGATTACAATTTGTCGGTGTTGTGCTGTAAATGTACATAATTTGTTGACAGGTTTGTTTTATTGCTCATAATTGGAACGTTCCCTTTTTGATTTCTGCCTGATGCTTTGTTGGTTTTGCTAATGGTGAAATAAAATTTTTATAAGAAATTGGAACGTTCCTTTAAATTGTGGGGGTCTTATGACAACAATAATGTATAAACATAGCCTGATCGCCGCTGCTGTTCTTGCAGCGGTAGCAACTAACTCAGTAACAGCCGCAACAGATGAACAAGCAGAAGAAATAGAACGTGTTGAGGTGACAGGATCTCGTATTAAACGTATCGCCATTGAGGGTGTGACCAATGTCCAAAGTCTCTCTTCCGCTGATATGGTCAGAAGTGGTTTTAACACAGTTTATGACGCACTGAGTAGTATTTCCGCTGCTAGTGGTGCCGTTCTCGGTGAAGTAGAAACTGGCTCCTATACGCCTGGCGCCAAGGAGTTAAACCTATTAGGTGTTGGACCTGAGTACACACTTATTCTAGTTAATGGCAAGCGCTTGGCTTATTACCCAATGCCTTACGGTGGCCAAACCAATTTTGTTAATCTCGATATGTTGCCAACGGCGATGGTTGAGCGCATCGATATTCAATCCGGCGGTGGCTCTGCAATCTACGGTTCAGACGCAATGGCTGGGGTAGTCAATATTATCACCAAAAAAGGTATGGACGAGCACGTCGTCGAAGCATTCTACGGCCAGGATACCTATGGTACGGGTGATAAAAAAGGCTTGTCGTTTGTTGGTGGTTTTGAGCAAGACGATTTTACGTTTGACTACTCACTGGAGTACAAGACGGAAGAGGCGCTAACTGGTGCCGACAGACCTTTTCATGACAGCGTTTGGGATAATCCAGACCCAACAAACAAGCGAGAGCTTAATCGTTCAATTACTGTATGGGCTGAGAATACCGAGTTCAAAAATCAATATTCAGCGCAGTACTGCAACACAGATGACAATCCACACCCAACTGCAGTTCAGCACTTTATTAGCCGCAATGATTACGGCCTAAGCTGTGGGTGGGATGAAACCGGTAACAATTTGCTCCGTAACCAAGTTGAAACCATGAGTTTGTATATCAACTCGGTGTACAGTATCAACGACGAACACAGTTTTTTTGTTAACGGATTTTATATCGATCAAGAAAAGAAAGGGGCACGAAATCCATTCTTCTTTGCTCATGCAGAGTCAATTCACGGATCCATGTTTTGGGATCCTGATATCAAAAATAAAGCTGGTGGCTATGGCGCCCCAGTTAAGTATATGTGGCGGATAGTGAATGATTCAGAATATACAAATGATGGCTTAGGTCGAGTATACGATGATAAATCTTATTCATTTAGTTTTGGTCTTGAAGGGGAGATAGCAGATTACTATTACTCCGTTGGCTTCAGCCGTTCACAATACGATTTCTCTGATAGGTACTTGCACCACACGGTTGAAGGAAATAACTGGCTAAAAGGACCAAAGTTGGGAGAGGTTGATGGCATGCCAATCTACCGTCCAAATTACCAAGCTTTTTTTGCGCCTCTGACCCAAGACAATATGTATAACATGGCTGATTGGGCAACCTACGATGGCTTATCGTTCAATGAAACCCTAACCGCAGATCTGTCCGGGGATTTATTTGAATTGCCAGCAGGATTTGTGTCTTTTGCGGCATATATTGAGCTGATGAAAGAAGGGACGAGAGCGACGCCCGATAGCAGAATACTAAATAAAGAGTTTGTTGGTCTGACTGGTGTTATCACCGATGGTGAACGTAACCGTTATGCTGCGGCGACAGAATTTATGATCCCTATTACTGAACAGATCTCTAGTGAAATAGCGCTGCGTTATGACCACTATGATGATATTTCTGATGTTGGTGGGGCATTCACTTATCAAGTCGGTTTTAAGTATTCTCCTACTGACGCGCTGATGCTAAGAAGTGCGTATGGCACAACGTTCCGTGGTCCTAGCATGAGCTCGGTATATCAAGGGTTTGCTGGTAACTTTGGACGAGGCTCGGACAAAGTGATTGCAGATGCTTGTCTACGTTTTCAAACCACTGGGGATCCCGCTCAATATAATGCTGATGCATTAACTATCAGCTGTGCAGACTTAGACACAACAAATATCAACGAGCCAAAGCTAGATGCTGACTTTGAGACAATCTCGGCAGGCGATCCAACTTTAAAAGAAGAGTCTGGTCATTCATTAACGTTCGGTCTTGTGTATGAGTACTCCCCTGAGCTGTCATTCAATGTTGATGTTTATGACATTGTCTTAAAAGACAAAATTACTCGACTTGGGTCTGGCGAAATTCTTGATAATGTCTGGAAGTGTGAAAACGACCTAATTGATTCGTCTTCTGCTAAATGCGCGAACATGCAAGACAGAGTACAGCGTTTTGACCAAGATGGTCTGGCAACCGACTGGTTAGGGAACACGAAAAAAGGATTACCGTACACCGCTGCAATTATCAGAGAAGGTTATATAAACGCCGCAGAAAGGCAGCATGGCGGCGTCAATTTTGGTGTGAAAGGCACGTTTGAGTCAGAGCTTGGCGAGTTTATTTATAAGCTTGATTACAGCCATGTTTTAAAGAAAAAAGAAAAGCTCCGTCCTGAAGATCCGCTTGAAGATGTGTTAGACAGTCAAGATAACTATAACTTCAAAGATATGGCATCGTTTAACCTGACTTGGCAGTTGGAAAAGACCGCAATTTCATGGCAGGTAAATTATAAAGGAAAAAATTGGAACGGTGCTGATTTTGGTCAAAGAGAAAAGTTACCTGCATGGATAAAGCATAACCTAACCATTGGCCATTACATCAATGACAACACGCGAGTGATGTTTACGGTTCAAAACTTATTAAATGCGATGCCGCCTCAGGACGACTCGTTTAGAAGTTACCCATTCTATAAAGCGGGTAATTATGACACGAATGGGCGCGAGTTCTTACTAAAAGTTAACTACCAATTTTAATAATAAAGGATAACGAAATGAGAAAATTAATGCTATCAGCGGTGGCAATGGCCGTCGCTGCGACACTAATAGGCTGTAATGATGGGTCTGAATTTGTTGAACGTGACAAGCCTGAACAAACTCAATCATCTGGACAGCCAGGCTCTGGTGCACTGCGTAATATCACCTTAGATACTGGGGTTGAGATAGAGGCTATTTTAGCAGATGGTGTACAAGCCTCGCCCGCAGGTGAAAGTGTCGACAAACTTATCGACGCTAACACGAGTACAAAATTCCTCGCTTTTGCGTCAAACGTCACTGTAGTGTTTAAAGCCGCGACAGAGATTGAGCTTAGAGAATATAGCTTTACGTCAGCAAACGATGAAGCAAACCGAGATCCAAAACAGTGGGTCGTATATGGCTCAAATGATAAAGCTGAGTGGATTGAGCTGGACTCAAGAGCGGGAGAAGTCTTCTCTGCTCGAGGACTGACTCGCAATTTTGAATTGGCCGAAAGCGGCGAAAAGTATCGCTACTTCAAATTTGATTTAGTACATGGTGGTACAGATGGCTATGGTGCTGATATTACGCAACTAGCGGAACTCGAAATCAAAACGGTATCGGATATTCCTATCGTCGCATTTAATGCGACAAACACGACTCCTGAAGTCTCTGAGTATATTGTTTTTAGAGATGAGTCGTTAGTTAATCCGACTCACTGGCAGTGGACGTTTGAAGGTGGTATTCCTGCGACAAGTACAGAGCAAAGCCCATTGGTTAAGTTTGAAGCTTTAGGGCCAAAAACCATTACACTAGTTGCGAGTAATGACAAAGGGGAAGCGACATTAGTTCAGCAAGATTTTATCCGTGTGTGGGATCCAGTCTCGCCATGGGCAGGGTTTCCAGAGCCTGCAATTGAAGTGAAAAAGGAACTACCAGAGCACCCAGGACAGCTGGCGCTTGAACGTGCGGTACCAGATCTAAATGCCCTTATTCATGAGATCTCTTTGAAGATTGCCAAACGCTTATTTAATAATGTAACCGAAATAAACGTTTTTGAGCACGTTACTTTTATCACTGGAGACTTTGACGCGCCTGCTTCAAAGGCTGGTGAAGGCAAATTTATGGAGCTTAGGTTTGATGTTAAGCACATCGCCAATCTAGAGGGTCTTGGAGATGAGGCTATCCGTAACGAAGTCATTGGCGTGCTGTGGCATGAGTTGACTCATGGCTACAATAATGTTCCGGCTGAAGGTGAATATCGTCCGGGCACGGATTATCATACCTACTTAGAAGCGCTGGCTAACTTTATTCGAATAGATGCTGGTTACTTAGAGCATAGACGCGGTGGAGTTCGCTGGATGGAACACTACAATGTTGATGCTTACGATCAAACAGCATTCTTCTTTGAATGGGTAGAAAACAGTCATCGTAATACAGATTTTATCCGCAAGTTTAATGCGGCTGCAAAAACGCTTGATGCGTGGAGTTTAGACACCGCTTTTAAATCCATATTTGGTGAACAACGTGGGATTGATGCGGTATTTGAAGAGTATCAAGTCTACCTTGCAAGCGTCGGTAAGTTACCACCAGTACCACTTGGCTATCAGAACTTTGCACCCACTAGCACTCAGGTAACAACAAACGGAACTGCACTTGTGCCTTTTAATGAGGGGGCAGATAAGCTTAATGATAGAAATATTACCTCTAAATTTAATGTGGTATTGGAAGCGCCTGCTTGGCTTGCACAATATGCGCCTGACTTGTTGCCGATAAAACAGGTTGATAAGGCCCAGGTTAACTATGTGTTTGACAGCGCTAAAACAGCAAAATACTACTCATTAGCGACAGCGGGAGACAACCCTCATCGCTTTCCTAATGCGTGGCAGCTACAGGGCTCAAATGACGGTACGAATTGGATTACGCTAGATACTCAACAGTTCAACAAACTACCTAATACGATGGAATACTATAGCTTTGCTATCGAGAGTCCAAATGCGTATACCCAGTATCGTTTGGAACTTGAGCATACCCGTGAAGGCGTTGGAATTGGCGGCGCTAGCGGACGCCTAATTCAACTAGGCGAATTCTCATTGTGGGAAGCAAAAGAATAGCTTTTTAGTTAAAAGGTGGGCAATGCCCACCTTTAAAACGTACTTAACCTGAGGTTTGGATAAGGAATGTTCCAACTCATTGTTGCTAAAGCACAACTTAGTTTTCTCCTTGTCTAGCCAGAGAGTTTTAGGGAAAACACCGCTTCCGCGTCCTGCTCTCGCTAAGGTACCTACATCCTGTAGGCAAGGCGAATGTACGCACCAATAGCTGGCTATTGGAAGTGAATTCAACACAGTTAGCGCTAAAACTGGCTGCTAGAAAGGCATTAATTATCCGCAGCTCAGGTTACTTATTTTGACCTTTAACGTTTCTTCTTCTTTTTACCTTGAACCGCTTTAAATCGCGGATTAGATTTACAAATTACGTAAACCCGACCGCGTCTTTTTACGACTTGGCACCCCGGTCTATTTTTAGCGCTTTTGAGTGAGCTCAGTACTTTCATCTGGTTTATCCTTTTTTAGTCGCAAGGTTTTTAAAGCGACGGTTAAATTGTGCAACTCGACCATCACTTGCCACCAACTTCTGTTTACCTGTGTAGAAAGGGTGAGACGCACTAGAGACGTCAATTGGGAAGTAAGGGTAAGTCTTACCATCTAGTTCAACGGTTCTGTCGGATTTTATGGTTGAACCGACAATAAAGTACTTATCAACCGATGTATCATGGAAGGCAACAAGTTGATAATCAGGGTGGATATTGGGTTTCACGACAACGACTCCTAAATAATGTGTTGTTATATTGTATCAATATAAATCAAATAAAAACTATTCTCAACAACTAATTTGTCGTTGCCGCTATTTAGTGCGATACGCTTAATTTGTCGACGCATGCGGAACTAAACTGAATGCATCTTGAGCAGTTGATTCAAAGGGGCTTACTTTCCTTAAAATTGCCTGATATAACTAGTTCTAGATAGTTTCTCAAGTAGTCATATTGGTGTTGACACCTAACCGGAATAGTAGCGAATAGACTTTTTTGGAATATAGCTATCGATGTAAGCCTGTTGGTTTGATAGATATGAGATAAAAGAGTGAGATCCAATTGAGGCTGGCTTAACGGTTAATAACCTTCACTAAATGAGAGAGGCCTAGCAAATAATTAAAACCTAGTACGTTCGCGAAGGTACTTTGTTCGCCAACGCAATACAGATATAGAGCATTTATTATGGATAAACATGCTGAGTTAGATAACTCAATTTTAGCTAAGCTTCACAGCAGCGATGACAGCGCGTTACAGCAAGAATTAGATACACTTTCTTGTACACATAGTGACATAGTGACACTACTGGCACAGTATCAAACGCTCAGTGAGCAAGATGATGAACTGTTCGATGCTTGGTACGACAGCTTATGTAAAGATCAGTTAAAGGTCTTAAAAGCATTTGAGATAATTCGTGCGCACATAGAACAGCAAATATAAATACGCATAGATTGTCTGGCGAAACGGTTGTGCGCCAGACGGCAGATTATTTGATTGATAAGTCGTACTTACTAATCAATTGGTCAATGTATCGAGTGCGTAGCGACTCTGTTTGCTCAGCTTGAGTATTGGCCGCTAGTGCTTTGTTCAGTAGCTTCATGGCGCTGTGTACTTGACTACGTTGCTCTGGGGCAATGCTGCTGGCGGTTCTTGCTTCTGTAATGTCGTCGATAATCGCGCGGCCTAGGTCAATATAAAGCGCTTCCTCTACGAGACCATTTTGGCTGATCACTCCATACTTGCCACATAAAAACTGTTGCCAAACTTGTTGTACATGCTCTGTAAGGTCATCACTAAAGCTTGGATCTTCGGTGTAAAAGCCTTTTTCAATACATTTCGCAAGTGCTTCACAGTAACGCTGTTGAAATAACTCAAATGCACTACTTGATTGATCTACTTTATGTTTAAGTAAAAGTTGCCCCCAATTGAGTAGGCCTCTGGCATAAAAATCAGTATATTCTTCACATTCGTACAGGCCAAAGTACGAACTGCACTTAATTTGATTTTGAATACTATAACTCGGATTTGGGAATAGGCTCATTTGTTGCCATTCTAAGAGCTGTTCTTCAGGTATCTTTAAGCTGCTGCTCAGCTCCAAAGTGGTATAAAAGTGCGTATTTAGAAAATGTGTCAGTCCCATAAAATTAAACTGGATAAATATACAGTGCTTTTGATTTTGCTGGATCTTTACGCAAATAACAAGCACTAAAGTTAAATTTCATTAGATTTAACCGATTTACTCAGGTTTATGGGTCGGATCTCAGTCAGATTTATGGTAAAAATGGCTGTCAACTGGAAGAGTAATAGAAAGACCATGCATCAGATCCAATCAATAAAAAAAGCAAGCTTAATTACCGCTATTAAAACCCCTTACACAATGGCGGGTGAAATTGACTTAGATACTTACGACAAGCTAGTCGAAGCGCAAATTGCAGGCGGTGTCGATGGTATTGTTGTCGGTGGCACTACAGGTGAAGGCCAACTGATGAATTGGGAAGAGCACTTAATGCTCATTGCCCATTCTGCGAATAAGTTTGGCGATAAATTGCTCATTGTTGGTAATACCGGCAGCAATAACACCAGAGAAGCAAAAAAAGCGACTGAATATGGGTTTGCATCAGGTATGCACTGTGCACTACAAATAAACCCGTATTATGGTAAAACCTCAATTGCGGGTGTGAAGGCTCACCTGAAAGAAGTATTAGAAATCGGCCCTGGTTTTATTTACAACGTGCCTGGCAGAACGGGACAAGACATTACGCCTGATATCATTGAGCCGCTGGCCAGCCACAAGCATTTTGTTGGTATGAAAGAATGTGCGGGTGATGAACGTATCGCGCACTATGAAGCGAAAGGCATTGCGTGTTGGTCAGGTAACGATGATCAAGCCCACGATAGCCGCCATAACAGCCAATCTCACGGCGTTATTTCTGTTGCTTCAAACATCATTCCGGGCTTATTCAGACAGTTGATGGATACGCCTAACCAAGCGCTTAATCAGTCATTGCAACCGTTAATGAACTGGCTCTTCTGCGAACCAAATCCAATTGCTATCAATTCGGCTTTGATTATGACTGGCGCAGTCAAACCGGTATTTAGATTACCTTATGTGCCACTGTCGCAAGCACAGCAAAAAGAGGGGATTGAACTCCTTTCGCAGTTAAAAGAAAGTGACTTTGTTGGCTCGACACCAAAATTAATTGACGAAACCTTGCTTAAGTTTTGTTAAAAGTCGGTTTGTCATTTATAATCTGCGACCGTTTTTGACTCGGTCGTAGGTTATTATGGCAACGTTTTCTTCATTTAGTTTCGCACAGCCTCTTTTAGATGCGCTGCAAGACATCAATTTTCATACATTAACGCCAATTCAACAGGCGGCTATCCCAGCTGTCCGTCAAGGTAGTGATGTGCTCGCAACAGCGCAAACTGGAACAGGGAAAACCGCAGCTTTTGCATTGCCTATCATCCAAAAACTGCTTGAGGCTAAAGCGCAGTCGACGCCAAGAGCGTTGATTTTGGCGCCAACGCGTGAGCTTGCCGAGCAGATCGCCAACAACTGTGCGACATTTGCAAAGTACACAGACTTAAAAGTGCAGGCACTGTTTGGCGGGGTTAACGCCAATGGCCAAGCTGAGCGCTTAAAGCAGGGCGTGGATATTTTAGTGGCAACCCCTGGACGCTTGTTAGATCACATCCGCTTAGGTAATGTCACGTTAAGTAACGTTAAACACTTAGTGTTAGATGAAGCTGACCGCATGTTAGATATGGGTTTTATCACCGACATGCAAAAAATCATTGAGCTGGTGGATAAGCAAAAGCAGCTATTGTTGTTTTCTGCAACTTTCCCGTCGGCAATGAAGCAGTTCGCGAAACAAGTGTTAGATAACCCTAAGTTAATCCAAGCGACGCCAGAAAATAGTACAGCCGACACGGTTCGCCACGTTGTTTATCCAGTTAAAGAAGAACGTAAGCGCGAGTTACTATCTGAGCTGATCGGGACCAAAAATTGGCAACAAGTGCTAGTGTTCGTCAATATGAAAGAAACCGCAGACAAGCTAGTTGAAGAGCTAAAGCTTGATGGTATAGATGCAAACGTATGTCATGGCGACAAAACTCAAGGTGCTCGTCGTCGCGCTTTAAGAGAGTTCACTGAAGGCAAAGTACGCGTTATGGTTGCAACCGAAGTCGCAGCTCGCGGATTGGATATCGTTGGCCTGCCACGCGTGGTTAACTACGATGTGCCTTATCTTGCCGAAGATTATGTTCACCGTATCGGAAGAACTGGTCGTGCAGGTCAGTTTGGTTATGCGATCACCTTTGTAAGCCGTGAAGAAGAGTCAGATCTAATTCATATTGAACAGTTAATCGAGCAGCAAATTTCACGCTATTATCTGCCTGGCTACGAAGTGGCAAATCGTGAAAGACTGGTTGAAACTATCCAGAAGAAACCAGCGCATCAACGTCGTAAGGCGCGGGTGAATAAGCCTTCGAATCAAGCAAGTGCAGAAGCAAGATTAAAAAACCGCTCTCGTATTGCAAATGTACGTAAGCAGCAAAAGAAGAAGTAAAATTGTTTTTTGCTATATTTACAACGCCAGCTAGCACGCTGGCGTTGTTGTTTTTAGCCAATGTGGCGTACAATAGCGAAAAATAATTATAAAAATACGGCTTGTGCTTCAGTTATTTCACATTGTTCCAGTTAATCTAATCCAACTCGTCTCTCTTGGGGCTTATCTCCTTGCAATGTTAATTTTTGCCAATCAACCACGCGCACGAATGCTCGTCATTTATTTGTTATTTCAATGTGTGCTGATGGCAACCAACTTTGCTGAAGAAGCGTTAGGAGTTAGAAGTTATTTACTTATCACGCCTGTATTTACCCTAGCTACTGGGCCTTTAGTCTATTTTCTGTTTAAAAATTTACTGCATGCCAATCAACATAAGCAAGAGCGAAGGTTAGTCCATTTCTTACCTGTTTTGCTGGCGCTTCCATTTACTGAATACACCCAGCTCGTGATTGCGCTTGGTACTGTAAGTCAGTTGATTTATTTTGCTTTTACGGTGCAACTTGTTGGCCTTTACCAGCAAGCATCCGCGGAGATCAGAGCGGACGTCAACACGCGCGATTTACAGTGGATAAGAACAACGGTTGTCTTGTTTGTGATCTTTGCTCTGGTGGATTTGGTTAGACTCAATATGCAAACATACAATGACATCAGCACTAAAGCACTCTGGTATTTTATTGACTTAGTTTGGTTACTTGCAATTAATCTTTACCTAGTTGTCAAAGTACACAATCAACCACACCTCGAAGATTCCATAACCCAAGCCCAAGAAATAACGTTCAATGAGGTGGATAAACAGTCAGAAGATCCAACCGAGATATTCAATGCAATTCATAACACGATTATGCTGCACTATTTATATCGCCAGCCACGCCTGACTATTCACGATGTTGCTGAGGTTATTGGACTTGGGGTAAAGGATATCTCTTGGGCCATCAATACTTGCGGTGGTTACAACTTTAATGAGTATATCAATAGCCTGCGGGTCGATGAGGTAAAACAGCAACTACAGCGCGAAAAGCAAGCAACGCCCAACTTGTTAGTGCTCGCAATGAATGCTGGGTTTAACTCAAAATCCTCGTTTAACAGTGTTTTTAAAAAGCAAACGGGTTACACTCCAAGTCAATTTTCAAAATTAATATAAGTAGATTAAACAATTGCTTAGACTGAATTCTGAGTGTCTTTTAAAAGTCGTAGAAGTACAAAATCCTGATGTTGCACGCCATATAAAGTCGTTATAGGTAATCTGGAGTTAAATCGATAACAAGGATAAAGATGATGTATTCACGTTTTCTCACTCATGTGGCCACTTGCCTGACTTTTAGTAGTTTGTTTATCGCGCAGCCTGCAAAGGCTGAACCTATTCGGGCGCTGACATCAACGAGCGAACAAGCGCATGTTGCACAGCAACTAAATGTTAAATCCCCAGTGGATTACCTAAATACACGGATCAACGCACTAGCGTTAGTACGTAGCAAAAATTGGCAACAGGCGTTACTACAACTGCAAAAGCTTACTAAGTTGTATCAAGATGACGGAGACACTTGGTATCTATTGGGATTAACGCAAATACAATTAGCGCAGTATGAGCAAGCTATCATTTCACTAAAAAAGGCGTTGTCACTGGGCGTAAACCTAACCAATGTACCTACCGGTTCGCGCCCCTCAAATGACATTATGATAAAGATTGCAGGCGCGTATGCCGCGCTAAGTAAAGTGGATGAAGCTAATGAGTGGCTGAGTAAGTCTTTGTCAGCGCGGTACGACGAACGCAGTAGCTTAGCAAATAAAAGTGTTTTCGACTCCATCAAAGATAACCAGCAATTTCAGCGTCTTACAGGTAACTATAAAGACACTTCGCTCACTCGAGATCAACAGTGGAATGCGGATTTAGATTTCTTACTCTCAGAAATTAAGCGATTGCATGTTAACGAACAGGCAAGTAACAACCCGGATTTAATTACGTTGGCAAATAATTTGCGCTCAGATATACCCAAGTTAACTGATCAGCAAATTGTCTTCGGTATGATGCAAATGATAGGCAGGCTTGGTAACGGGCATAACTTTATCGTACCGACCTTCGGAGAAAAAGGGAATTTCACTCGTTTGCCAGTGCAGTTTTATGCCTTTATCGATGGCCTTTACATTGTTGATGCTGAAGCTGAGTTTAGTGATTTAATCGGCTATAAAGTCACAGCCTTTGGACAAACACCAACCGCAGAAGCAATGGCGAAAGTTGCTGAGATTAATCCGCGAGATAATGAAATGCAGCAGCTTTGGCTTGCGCCTTATTATCTCGCCATGCCCGAAGTACTCGCTGGACTAGAGTTGAGCGATGCGTCAAATGAGGTGTCTATCACGTTGGAAAATGCACAGAGCGCGCAAAAGACCATTCGCCTTAGTGGTCGAACATTTGAATTTCACGGCTTTCCGACTTTGCCAGAAAATCATCAAAAAAGCCCACAATATCTGCAAAACGTCACTAAACCTTATTGGTACGAAGTGGATAAAAGCAATGGGATTTTGTACGTACAGTTTAATGCCGTTGCACAGATGAAAACGCAGTCGCTAGCGCAATTTAGTGCTGAGTTGATAGAGAAAATAAAACACGGTGAAGTAAGCCACTTGGTGCTGGATTTACGACACAATAGTGGTGGCAATGGCTCCATCTTACCACCATTACTAAAGGCACTTATTTATTTTGAAGCGGCAAAGCCAGAAGGCAAGTTATTTGTAGTGATGGGACGTAATACCTTTTCAGCAGCGCAAAACCTCTTAACCAATATTGATAGCTTTACCAATGCTATATTGGTTGGAGAGCCAAGTGGTTCTCGACCAAATCATATTGGTGAAGCTGGAAGGTTCCGTTTACCGTTCAGTGGGGTGTTTGGACTCGTTTCGTCGCAGTTTCATCAAACTTCTCGCTCAGAAGACCACCGTATTTGGATTGCACCACATATGCCGGTATTGCCAGACTCTACGAGCTACTTCAATGGTGTCGATCCCGCCATGAAAGCCATTTATAGTGCATTGGATAAAAACGTCGATGGTTTAGTTAAGTAAGCCGCGCGTTAGTTGAGCGCATTTTTTAGATAAAATCATAAAATGGAAGTGGCATAAATGATAATTGCAGCAGTGTTGTTTTTGATTGGGTGGTTTTCTTTGCGATTGCCGCTTTGCTGTATTTCTCTGTTTAAGAGTATGCGCTGACTATCTTAAAAGTAAGCTAGCAAAAAGAGGGACATGTGGTGCTATCAATTCCTGAACCATTATGCTAGCTTTGTTAGTGAAATCAACTAAATGGAATAATAATAATGAGAATTGGTAAGGCTGTTCAGTGCTTGTTCGCTGTGACGTTAGCGGCTTTCTTTTCGGGATCAGCAATGGCAGAGTCCGAAGAAAAGACAAAACAAGAATATGAACAACAAACAAAAACCTTGATGTCAAAAGTGCTTGATGAAAAGAGAACTTTTACCATTCAACTACCCAAAAGTTATCACACCAACCCCAATAAAAAATACCCTGTTATTTATCGCCTTGATGGTAAAGGCAACCTTCCGTTGATGACCGCTGTACTTGAGCGTTTGCAAGGAGCAAACGTTTCTGCGGCACCTGAAGTTATTATTGTTGCGATTGAAAATACAGACAGGTTAAGAGACCTTTATCCAACTAAGAATAAAGAGCCGGCAGGGCCTATGGATATTGGCGGAGGGGCTCCCAAGTTTTTAGAATTTATCGAGACTGAGCTTATTCCTTATGTGAACCAGACCTATCGCACTCATGATTTTAAAGTTATTGCAGGTGCTTCTGCAGCGGGGACTTTTGCTCTTTATGCTTTGCAGGCAAAGCCCGAGCTATTTCAAGCGCATATTGCTTATAGTCCAGCGGTATGGTGGAACTTTGGCGCGACAGCAAAGAGTACTAAAGCGTTTATTTCCAAAACGAAGCAGTTAGATAACTTTCTATATATCACAATTGGTGAGGAAGGCGGCGTGATGCGCGAAAGATACGACGATATGGCGAACTTTCTAGCAGCAAATCAACCACATGATTTGCGCTTTTTCAGTGAGGCCTACGACAATGTTCCGCATGGACTTGTGTCTGCTGCTGGTATTTTTAGCGCGTATCAAAAGCTGTTTTTGCCAACCCGAATGCCTGCGCGTGCTTATACTGGTGAATTGAGCTCTATTACTAAGTATTATCAACAACTGTCTGCTCAATATGGCGAGGCTTTTGAGCCACAGGAAGCCGTGATCAGAGAGCTTGGCTATTACCACGTAAGCATGGGTAACGTGAAAGAAGCAATTAAGTTGTTTAAGTTTGGCGTTTCACGCTATCCAAATAATGCAGATGCCTACAACGGCTTAGCATATGGCTATGAAACCGACAAACAATACCAAGCATCTTTAGAGCAAGTAAACAAAGCGCTGGCATTATCAACGAAGGGTGATGGTGGCTACGATGTCTTTGTTGCTCGTAAAGAGCGGCTAACTAAATTACTTGGTGAATGATAATCAAAATGCGTAAATAGGCCACTTAGGTAATCCATGTGGTCTATTTTTTGAGTATTTATTGCCACTTAAAAATAGTGGCGAATACGCTTTATTTTTTCGCCGCTAAACTCAAACAGTGTCATAAGTTTTTGCTTATTTTCTTTTTCATCCGTGTTACCTTGCTGATCAACGCAAGGATGTAGATACTCAACGGTCACCGCATTAAGTCCTTCAATGATGTTTGTGACTTCGATATCGCATTTTCCGTATTGGCCTAGATAGCTGAGTAGGCCTTTTTTGTATTCTTCTTTTGACAACACGGCATTAAAACGAGGGTGCTCGAATGAGGCGCCTGGCGTTAAAAGCGTAAGTAGGTGGGTAACATCAGACTCTTTTGAATATTGGTGTTCAACGGCTTCTTGTGCGTCGAAGTAAGCGTTGACCTTGTCGCTCAGTGTATCTGCGGAGCAAAGACTTGAAACCAGCATGAGGGTCAGCAGTGCATATCGAACTTTCATTATGATTTTCCTTAATTTATAGTTTTTTTACTCTGTATTAAATGCAACGTTTCGACTGGGAAATGCAAGTTTAGAAAATGGCCATGCCGTTTTTAACCAATGAGTAATTGTTTGATAGAGTAGGTTATCCAACGTGGTATCTTCTGCTCCTATCCAAAGATAGACATCACAATCACAATCAAAATCTGAAGATTGCGGCGGATCGATATAGACACAACCGATATACTTTTCACTGTGTCTGGTGTAAATCGCATAAGTAAATGCCGCTCGCGACATAAATTCTTTCTTGTGGGTGGCTAAACTCGCAATGTTTTCCTCAAAAGTCATAGAAGCTTTCGGCCAGTCTGAATTCGGACCAAATATGCCTTGCAAACGTGCTTGATTAGCCATCACCAGCGCATAATCTACTGTCGCAATTAGTCATTGAGTACGGTAAAAGAAAAATGCGCTGTGCTAACCCTTGTTGGTGGCATAAAAGAGTCAGGAATAAAGAGCTGAGCTTGTTTTTGTTGATTAGTCACTGTCACCAGTACTCTCTGACAAGGGAGACTTTTTTATCCGTGAATTCAAATAGAGCAAACTTTACATGGCCCTTAGTCCAGTTGCCGGCTTGATCTGTTTTACCGTATGAGTATTCTACGGCGGCATGGCGCTTGCCGTAGATGATGTTCAGGATTTTTGCCTGCGTATTAGGTGTATCGTCAAAAGAACCCAGCTCTAATTGTTTGATGAATGCTTTACGCCATTTAGTTTTATCGAAGTCTGCATCATATTCTTCATGTTCATATTTTACGTTGTCATGTAATTGAGACAGTAGCGCGTCGATATCTTTGACTGTTGAACCTTTAATAAAAACCGTAACAAGACTGTCGAGATAATTCTGTGTTTGAGTTTGCATGCACGTGTTGTTGCACAGTGCTTCTGTTGTTAGTGAAGGGAATGAGATAAAAAGAAAAAGAGCAATGATTGTGGCTTTTTTCATGAAAACATCCTTTTTTATTATTATTTGCAACAGGTTAGCACTCGGTTGTAATTTATACAATGACAAAAATTGTAAGCTCAGCAGGCGCTAAGAGACCAACTTTGCATTTCTGTCACTCGACTAATACAGCGAGCGAATGCAAATGCCAGTTGTTCTCCTTGGTAAATTTGCTCAATCGGCGCATCTGCCAAAAAAACAACCAGTACTTTGGCTTCGTAACACTCATCGATAAGCGCAATCAGTCGTCTGGCCTCATCGTCGCCAATCCTAGGTTGCATTGAGTTATTTGGGCGGATATAGCCTTCCTCAGTTCCTTGTGCTACATCTTTATTCTCTGGAGTAACACCCAGTAGCGGTAACTCAGAGATAAAAATACAGCTAAATTGCTGTGCAAGCTCAATATAGTCATTGGTAGCGCGAGGGCTTGAGCAGATCTCCATAAAATCAAAACATGCTACACTTTCATTTGCGCCAAGCACGTTAATTAGACGATGATTAATTTCAAGGGCGCCCGGTTTGAATATGCCACCGGCATTAGTAAAGGCGTCCCAAAATGCTTGTTTATTGTTGACGAAGTAGTGGTTTGCCGTTGTACCTTTGCTAAATCGATGATCTGTCTCACCACATACAGATATGACATCGCAGTGACTTATAAGCAGTGCTATCGTTGGTTCAAAGCGGTCTCTATGTAATCCATCTTTGTATAACTCGGTTGGGTGACAATTAGAGGTTGCAACTAAGGTCACGCCAGCTTCAAAAAGGGCTTCAAATAATCTCGCCATAATGATGGCATCGCCGATATCGGTGACAAAAAATTCATCAAAGCACAGCACAGAAGTGTGCTCTGCCCAGTTTTGGGCGATCCGCTTTAAAGGATCTCTCACACCTTGTATTTGATTGAGTTCTTTATGCACCTGTTGCATAAAGTGATGAAAGTGTAGGCGAGTTTTATTTGCGACGTCAGTGAATTCATAAAACCAATCCATCAGCATGGTCTTGCCACGACCAACTGGGCCATAAAAATAGATGCCTTTATTCGAGTGACCGCAAGCGAGTGATTGAGAAAGGGCATCTAAGGCTGAAATTGCAGCTTGCTGCGCTGCATCAGGAGTAAGATTTCCACATTCGATTTGTGCTTGATAATGGCTAGAGATTGACATAGACACTGCAAATAGGAATAGTTAATCCGAATAATATCATAAAGCTAGAACTCATGGATGCACTAACAAGATTAAAACAAGCGGTAGACGCCTATTATCCACTTTCTCAAGAAACCTGGTCCGCTATTGCTGCGATCACCAGCATCAAACTACTCGCGAAAGATGAGTGGCTTTACAAAGAAGGAGAGTATCTGACTACTTTTGCATTTCTACATCAAGGGTTAGTTAGATTAGTTAACACCAATGCTGCTGGGCAGGAATATAATAAGCGTTTTTTTGTGGCGGGGGAATTTCCTGGTGTAATGCATGCTTTGCACCGTGCTGAACCCGCTAATCAGGGGATCCAAGCCTTAGAACCGACTGAGGTTGTGCTAATTAATTTTAAGAAATTTAGAGCACTGCTGATGGATAATTCGGAATTAATGCGATTTCAAATACTGTATCTTGAAAAGAATTGGTTGTTAGAAAAGGATAAGCGAGAGCTTTATATGGTGCAGTTAGATGCCACGGAGCGCTATCTTGCATTTTTAAAAGAGCAGCCAGAGCTTGCTGAGCGTGTACCGCAATACCATTTAGCGTCACACCTTGGGATCACTCCTACACAGTTAAGCCGAATAAGAAAATCGTTAAAAAATTCAGGTTCGTTTACATAGGTAAATGAGCCAAGCTCTTCACCTTGTTAAAGTTGCCTCACACATAATGGAGAGCAACTTATGAATACATCACAACTAGAATCGTTATTGAATTGGCGTTACGCCGTCCGCAAATTTTCTGAGCAAACCATTGCGCAAGACAAAGTCGATAAGTTAATCGAACTAACGGGGTTGAGTGCTTCAGCATTTGGCTTACAGCCTTATAAGATTATTCAAATATCCAAGCAATCGATAAAAAAAGCATTACTACCGCATTCGTATGGACAACAAAAAGTGCTTGATAATAGTCATCTATTAGTTTTTGCTGCTGATATGTCATCTATTGATAGTCAAGTAGAGCGCTACATTCAAGACTTTAAGGCGAATCGAAATCTTGATGAGCTTATCTATGCACAGATGGAATTGGGTATGAAAGACGCGCTACACACTATGGACTGTGCGTCTCAATATAGCTGGTGTTCTGAGCAGGCTCACTTGGCCCTCGGTACATTACTGTTGGTAGCCGCCAGTATGGAAATTGATGTTTGCCCGATGACCGGTATCGATAAGGTTGCCTACGATGACGTGTTGGGTCTTTCATCCTTAAACTTACGCACGGTATTAATTGCGCCAATTGGCATTCGTGATAGTACGGATGTGAACGCGAATACAAGCAAAGTAAGGAAATCTAGAGACTTGCTGCATATTGAGGTGTGACGATGATTTTTGCCATATTAGCTGTTTTCGCAGGGGGGGCAATCGCGGTGCAGGCAAGCATGAATGCACAGCTTGGCGGTTTATTAAAAAGTCCGATATTGGCAGCAGGAGTGGCGTTTACTGTCAGCGCCTTCTATGCCTTTATTGCCTTTCGGGTATCTGATAACGTGCTGCCAGCAACCTCAGAACTAAAAGCGGTGCCTTGGTACTTGTGGTGTTTAGGTGGGGTGCTAAGTGCAACAGGGGTGGGACTCTGTTATTTTTTAATTCCTAAAATGGGTATAGGTAACCTAATGGCTTATTACTTGTGTGGTCAAATGGTGGTAGCTATGGTGATCGGTCAGCTTGGTCTCTTTGGTGTACCTTATACGCCTATTAACCTGCAAAAAGTCGTGGGCGTGATCGCTGTGCTGACCGGTATTGTACTTATTAACGTTAATCGTTCAGGCTAAAACTCAGCCATTTCTAAGGCTTTGCTAATCGCTGGTGTTGCCGCAATTTGGCGATAATAGCGGCGTAAATTCTTAAGCGAAGGCGTTTTTTCTAAAAATGTCTTCGCACGTTCACAAAGCATAAATAAATAGCTGTCGCACAGCGTAAATTGATTTGCAAACAGGTAATGATTGTCTGCAAGTAAGGTATCAATAATACCAAACCCTTCTTCTAATCGGCCTTGCTGCGAGCGAATAAGGTCGTCATACATCAAAGCACTTTGGGTGTGTCGTTCGGGGTAGGTATACATCAATAAGTCGCTGTGAATAGAAGCGCTCATAAAATGCATCCATTGCAGGCACTGTGATTTTAGTTTTAGCTCAGTTGGGATAAGTTGCTTGTCAATGTGCTTTTCAGCAAGATACTGAGAAATTGCAGCGCTTTCAAATAAGGTAAAGTCGTCATCAACGAGGGCTGGTACTTGTCCGGCAGGGCTTAGTGTTAAGTATTGTGCACTACGGTTGGCGTTTTTTTTGATATCCACCAGTTCAAGTTGATAAGGCTCACCAATGAGTTCTAATAAAATATGAGGCGCAAGGCTCGCACTTTGTGGATAGTAAAAGAGTGTATACATAATTCACCTAATGTTAGGTCACGTGTATCACTCAGGAACAGGGCATAAAATAACAGTGATCACGTGAAGTTAGTTTAATACCAATGTAATAATTGCAAGGTTATTGGTATCCAAAATCGGCTCCTTCTTCGCTGTCTCCTATTCAACCTTAGGTGAGGGTTGAGGTTTTCACAAATAAAAATGCCAGCAAATGCTGGCATTTAGATAATTTTAAAGTATTAGCTACGGATTGTAGTAGATAGGAGAGTTAGGTCCAACTGGTAGACCAAAGCCAAATACCCACACGTAGAATAGTGCTACCCAGCCGATAAAGAAGAACATACTGTACGGCAACATTGTTGCCACTAGTGTACCTATACCCATATCTTTTTTGTATTTCGTCGCAACCGCTAATATTAAACCAAAGTAACTCATCATCGGAGTGATAAGGTTAGTAACTGAATCTCCAATACGGTACGCTGCTTGAATGGTTTCTGGTGCATAGCCGATAAGCATTAGCATTGGAACAAATATCGGTGCAGTGACAGCCCATTGAGCTGATGATGAACCAAGGCTTAGGTTCACGAGTGCACACATGAATATAAACAGTACGAATACTTCAGGGCCAGTTAGGTTTAGCGCCTGTAACAGTGCTGCGCCATTTATCGCAAGAATAGTACCTAGGTTTGTCCACTTAAAGAATGCAACAAACTGAGCGGCAAAGAATACCAACACGATATACATGCCCATCGAGCTCATGCTTTTACTCATTGCATCAATAATGTCGCGGTCATTTTTCATGGTGCCAACCACACGGCCGTACACAAAACCCGGAATAGCAAAGGTTACAAAGATAAATACCACGATCCCTTTTAAAAATGGTGAGCCTGCCACTTCGCCTGTTACCGGATGACGTAAAATGCCATCTTCAGGCACTATGGTTAAGGCAAGTAGAATGCTTACTACGAGTAGTGATACGCCCGCCCATTTGAGGCCTGATTTTTCTTTTGCAGAAAGTTTCTCGATATTGTTTTCACTTAAATCAACGCTGGCTTCTTTAGGGTCGTATTTCCCTAAACGTGGCTCTACGATTTTCTCAGTGACTAAGGTTCCCACGATGGCTATTAGGAATACTGAAATCATCATGAAGTACCAGTTCGCTTCAGGTCCTACTTGGTAAGTTGGGTCAATCATCTGCGCAGCTGGCGTCGTAATACCAGCTAATAGCGGATCTATGGTGCCAAGTAACAGGTTTGCGCTGTAGCCACCAGATACGCCAGCAAATGCAGCGGCTAAGCCGGCAAGTGGGTGTCTACCAAGGCTATGGAAAATCATTGCGGCAAGCGGAATAAGTACAACGTAGCCAAGTTCTGATGCGGTATTAGACAAGATAGCAGCAAATACAATCATAAAGGTAACAAGGCGTTTTGAAGCGCCCATTACCATGCCGCGCATTGCAGCTGATAGCATGCCAGAGTGTTCTGCAACACTAACCCCTAGTAATGCAACAAGTACAGTGCCAAGTGGTGCAAAGCCAGTAAAGTTAGTCACAAGACCTGTCACAATGCGTTGCAAACCCTCAGCACTCATTAAGCTTACGACTTCAATGACACCGTCGGGGTCGCGACCCGCGGAGCCTTCTGGGCGAGGATCGATGGCAGATAGCCCCATCCAATCGGCAATACCACTAAATAACACGATGGCGATACAAAACATTGCAAACAAAGTAATAGGGTGGGGAAGCATATTCCCTAAGAACTCAACAGTTGCCAAGAAGCGATTAAATAATCCCCCTTTTTGCCCCTGTTGGTCCTGACTATCAGCTTGCGTCTCTACAGCATTTGACATAGCTAAATTCTCAGTTCCAAAAAATGGCGCAACCTTAGCATTTTTTTTACATGAGGTCATGCTTAAGCGGCTATTTGTCCTCTTTCTGGGTCGAAAGGCGGAACATTGTGCAAAAACAAATCAGTTAGAATAGTTTTAACTGATTTTTATCAGAACTTGCTTGTTTTTTGCGCCCACGACTTGAGCGGCGCCTTGAAGCGTGAGTGTGACGCACTCTGCCTGTTTCATTTTTATCTAGATGTTGTTTATAAAATGCAGAGATTTTTTCACGGGCAATTTTTGCTGCGTCATCGGGTAATATGGCTGGCCGCTGATATTGGTCTTCTTTTAAGCCAGTATAAAGCCAAGGCGTATGCAAGTAATGCGTTGGAACGTGATTGAGCTCAGGAATGTAGCGGCGAATGAATTGACCTTCTGGATCATATTTTTGCCCCTGGGTTATGGGGTTATAGATGCGAAACGGATTTATCCCAGTCGTGCCTGACTGCATTTGTACCTGAGGATAGTGGATCCCAGGTTCATAATCGACAAAAAGAGTGGCAAGTCTTGCAGCTGGTTGTTGCCAATCAAGCCACAGATGATAGCTTGAAAACGCCATCAGCATGGCGCGCATGCGAAAGTTTATCCAACCTGTGGTGATCAGCATTCGCATACAGGCATCAATAAAGGGGACGCCCGTGTTACCGTGAGCCCAAAGTTCAAAGCGTTGCGGATTAAATTCACTCGCACGCATAGCAATTAGGGATGCATGCACTGCACGCTCAGCATAAAGCGGTTCTGATTCGAGCTTTTGCACAAAGTGGCTATGCCAGTAAAGCCGTGATAAAAAACCGCTCTTATTGCGTTTTGAGTCAACATTTAAAGCAAGGGTTTGTTGTAAAACATCCCTGAGGCTTAGCACGCCATAGGCCAAATACGGACTGAGTCTGGAGCTACTATTTACAGCTTTTACCGGGCTTGAGATACCAAATAAATAGTTGTCTATCCTATAATTAAAAAAGCTATTCAAGGTTTGCTGCGCGGCTTTGAGTCCACCTAATTGTGGCTTTGGGGCTGAGTTGCTGTCATTACCAGGATAGTCATTTAAAAGTGCAATGCCACTATGTTGTTGCAGCAGTGAATTGATTTTTGAAGGAGTTGGTAGACAGTCGCTTTGCAGCCAGTCTTCGGCTTGCTGTTGCCACTTATCACGATTCACTTTTCCCCTGAATACGGCTTGTTGGCGATATTCTTCATACGTTACGTGTCTTTCTTTGCACCAGGCAATAACACGCAAATCGCGCGCAAATGTCCATGTATTCCCCGTTTCTTGATGGCAATAAAGGGTTGCTATCGCGATGTGTTGATGGATCTTTTCAAGTATTTCAATGATATCGCCCTGGCGAATCGTCAGCGTGCCACCTAAAAGCTGCAGCTGCTCAGCAAGGCTTAACAGCGACTCTTTTACAAATTGAAATTGTCTTTCGCTGGTATCGGGGAGTTGCCAATATTCGGGCTCAACAACATACAAGATCAGGGTTGGTCTGCCGTTATTACACGCTTCGTAAAGTGGTTTATGGTCGAACACTCTTAAGTCACGTTTGAGCCAAACGAGATTAATCATCTAACACCCCCTTAAACAATAAAGGGTAACGGCGTAGGCGTTTGCCGATGTAGTCGTCGGCGAGGATCTGCTGGCATATTCGCTCTACGTCATCGTCCACTGCAAACACCCAATCAAAGCGTTCGATGGCGAGCAAAAAGCCACGTTTTAAATAGCGTTGCTGGCGAAATTCATCGCAGTTCTGTTTGATTATCTTGAGTTTATTTGGATTTTCCCTGAGCGCTTCGACGACCTTACTTACATATGCGCGGGTTTGTTTGCTTTCAGGGTGGGGACGTCTAACGCGACGTCCTCGGTTGGTATTTGGATATAAGCTACTCATTCGCCTCTTTAAAAATGTAATCTAGCTTCTTAATGAAATCGTCTTTGTGCTTATCTTGTTCATAATCCAAGTGATAAGTATTATGAAACCCAGAGCGCAGTAACACGCCACTGCCTTGCAGGTATATGGTGTAACCATCTGGATCTGAATAGGCCACTATGCCCTCATAGCGTTTACCTTCTTCGGTTACTTCACCGTGCTTTTGAATATGCTCGAACACCGTTAACAAGAATTTGCTATCTAATTCATTTTTCATTGTTCACCTCGATACTTGGAATACGCTTTCACTGTGATAGCCGATCACTTAACTAACGCTGAAATTGCCTTAAATTGCTCATTCTTGGCCGATTTTAGCCACTGAAATAAAATAGACTCTAAAGCCAAAAAGCGTGCGCCATCTGCCTGCATCTGCATTAGCGCCCAATCTGTGTGTTTTGGATTACGTGAGCAAATACCATCGGCAACTATCACCACGTTGAAATTGTCCGCAAGCAGGTCATTGACGGTTTGTTGTACACAGATATGACTTTCGAGGCCAACCACGACGATGGTGTCGCGTTTATATTCTTGAATAGCTTGCTTGCAAGATTCAACATGGTAAGCACTAAACGCGGTTTTTTCGATAACCGGAAGATTAAATTCAAGTAAACTCGGTGCTGTATGGCCAAGCCCTTTGGGATATTGCTCAAAAATCAGTGCAGGAACAGACAAATGTTCTGCAGCTTGTAGCAGGGTGGTTACTTGGCGCTCAATATCGCCAAATACCTCAATATGAGGACGAAATTTTTCTTGAATATCGATCACCAAGATCATGCTGTCCGAAGGTATCAAATTCATCATCTTCTCCTTAGAGATTACGTTGCAAGGCGAGCACGCGCTTCGCTATTACGTTATTTATTCGTTACAATGGTATACCCACTTAAAAAGTAAACGGTTTTGGCGTGAAAGTACATTTTCTTGGCACTTCTTCAGGTAGCCCATCTAAACAACGTAATATGTCGGCAGCGGCAGTAAGCTTTGAAAATACCAAAGCCTGGGTACTAATTGACTGCGCCGAAGCGACCCAGCATGCGCTGCTGCACAGTGAGTTAACCCTATATCATCTCGAAGCGATTTGTATTACCCACCTTCATGGGGATCATTGCTATGGATTACCCGGACTCATTTCATCCATGGCATTAAACTCTCGCAAAGCGCCGCTAAAATTAATTGCGCCGAGGGCCGTTATTCAGTTTGTGCAAAGCTGTTTTACACTGACAGAGGTGAGACTAAGTTTTGACTTAATCACCATCGCCTTTGAAGAAATAAACGATAAGCTACCGCTTGAAAGTTGCGATATCGAAACCATAGCGCTACAACACAGAGTGCCCAGTGCTGGCTATAAGCTCACGGAAAAGTGCATTCCTCGCAAGTTAAAAATAGATAAACTTCAGCAAGATGGCATTGCGTCTGGCGGCCACTACAACCTGTTGCAAAAGGGCCAGGACGTAGAATACCAAGGCCGACTTTTAACCTCGGATGACTACAGTTTTTATAGTTGGCAACCTCGAGTTGCAATAATTTGTGGTGATAACGAAAAGCCCGGCTTGCTATCGCAGATGATAAAAGGGGTCGATTTGCTTGTTCATGAAGCTACCTTTACCGCTGCAGATCTTCATAAAGTGGGATTTCATACAGGACATAGCGATGCCAAGCGCATCGCTCAGTTTGCACAATTACATCAAGTGCCCATGCTCGCGCTCACTCACTTTAGCGTGCGCTATCATGGTGAGGGCATGCTGCAGCCTCTTATTGAAGAGGCCAAGTTGCACTTTAGCAATGCACTCATCATCGCAGAGGATGGTCTGATTGTAGACATTCCAAAGCAAAAGCAAGTTGAGTGCGCAACTGCTTAGCTCTGGGATTGCTCGCAAAACCAATGCCAATCGGCTACGACTTGCGCGCTGTAATGACTGGCCGATTTGACCAATTCATCGATGAGACTAGGCAAAATGGCTACGGCATCTTCTTGAAATTGTAAGGATCGTCTATCTGCTCGCATATGTGAAAGGGCAAGTGCTTCACCGCATGCTTCTGCATATTGGCTAAAGCCCGACTTAGTCGCTGCACGCTTACCAATGGTGATGTCTTCTGGGTCTATACCAACGCGAGCATGATGGCGCGAGCGTACCAGCCAATGGCTGCCTTGCCACAATGCATTATCTAAAATGAGATCGGTACGGCGCTGCATTTTTCTTTGACTGTTGACGGTTAAGTGTGCGGGATCTAAGCGATTCACTGGGCTTAAATTTACAAAGTAAGCCAGAGGCGAAGCGAGTTGCTGTTGTTTTACCTCCACAATGTGACATAGCGGCAAAATATCTTTAGTGGGCTTTTGTACGTTTGGGCCAACCAACAAGTAATATCTGCTCAGATGCAATGAGCCTGTGCCTTGGTCGATACGCTCAACACAATCTAAAATTTCGTCATCAACATAGGGCGCAAAGTGATGAATAAGGTTTTCTTTTAAATCGGAGTCAAGTTGCTTAAACTTCAGTTTGTCTTCGCGAAAACGCAGCGGCTTAATGCTGAGGTCGATTTCCTTTGCGAGCGTGCTTTTTATCGTAAACGCGGCACCACCCGCCATTCTTTGTAACCCTTTTTGCCATCGTTTATGCAGTATATGATTATTATCAAATTCGGTTAAGCCTGTGTTGCTATCGACCTTATGTTCCAGCGACAACTGACAGGCTTTTAGGTAGCTGTGTAAAAAGTCCAATTGTGCTTGGGCAACCAGCTCTTTACTTACCAAAGGTTTACTTCGGTCTTTAATATCCTGAGCTTGCTCTTGAATACGCCCACCTTCTAGTTGGGTAAGCGGTAAACTCACTAAAAAGCGAAACAGGTCCCACACAGCGTGTCCGACGCAGGCATCATCGAAGTCATTAGGTTCAAAAATTAGGGTATCGCCGTGGCTGCCTTCTTCACTATGAAAGCCAAAATTGCCCGTATGACAATCGCCCATTACGTAGGTGAGTGGCAGGCTGGTGGCCGCTTCAGGTAACTGTAGTTGTTGCTCCAGTAAGTCCTTATACATAAGCGCGGCACTACCACGGAAGAACCGAAATGGACTGAGTCTCATTTTGTCGAATTTACTGCACTCATTGCTTACGTGAATGCCTTCCCGCTCATTAAAGTAAGATGCAAGATAGTCGTGACGATTCATGGATTAGTCCTCCCTTTGAACAATACCCAATTGAGATTCTGCCAGTTTTACAACGGCTTTATCGATAGGTGGGGGACTAATATCAACCCCCTTGCTTAACGCTTCGACAATGGTTTTCATCACTTGTACGCGGGCATACCATTTATGTTCCGCGAGGATCAAATGCCAATCCGCTAAATTGGTATCGGTTTTAGCAAACATATCATCAATTGCTTGCTCATAATCTTGTCGCTTTTGGCGGTTGCGAATATCTTCTTTCGTTAGTTTCCAGCGCTTATACGGATTATTTAAACGCTCTGTAAAGCGTTTGAGTTGTTCGTCTTCGCTAATGTGTAAAAATAGCTTAACAATGCGGACGTTATCATCTGTCAGCAGACGCTCAAATTCATTGATTTCTTGATAGGCGCGGTGCCACTCTTGCTCATTAGCAAATGCTTCAACCCGTTCTACCAACACTCGGCCGTAGTATGAACGGTCAAAAATAGTCATAGTGCCCCGAGGTGGTAGCTTAGTTTGAAAGCGATACAGGTAATGCCGGCCTTGTTCCTCCGGTGTTGGTTTTGCGATTGGGTAGACCTTAACGCCGCGCGGATCGAGCTTTTCTGTCATGCGGCGAATCGCGCCTCCTTTACCAGCCGCATCCCAGCCTTCAAACACTAAAATAGCGCGCTTTCCTTGATGAAAATAGGCTTGTTGCACATGTAATAGTTGGGTTTGCCAGTACTTTAACTCGCTTTTGTAGTGTTTTTTTGAATCAATAGCAGGATGTGTTATGGGTGGCTTAACACTTAGCCCGCGATTTAGCGCCTTTATTTCTGATACATAACTGGTCATGCTAACTCCTTTAATCGCCTTTGGTTAAGTTGGCCCTGTTGTTGTCAAAGTGCTGTTCAACGCGAAAATATTACCGCACCAACTAACTTTTGAGCGTGTTAGAGTAACCTAGATTAAACTCTACAGGGACTTTTTGACAATGATATGTCATACCACTTTATCTTACACTTCCTTAATTTGAGGGAGCTAATCAGGCGCTAACGGCGTTAAAAATTTCTCATCATTTAGAACAGGTAAATAACCTGAGCTTCGGATAATTAATGCCTTTCTAGCAGCCAGTTTTAGCGCTAACTGCGTTGAATTCACTTCCAATAGCAAGCTATTGGTGCGTAAATTCGCCTAATTACCCCTAAAACTCTCTGGCTAGACAAGGAAATAATTTAATATTATTTTAAAAACAATTAGTTAGTTCATTTCTTATCCAAACCTCAGGTTAAATAGCAAAATTTTTCCTTGATTGAATAACTGACTCCATCAGTATAAAATCTACCCCGAATACTATCTCGCGCTCATTGATGAGTAGCAAAGTGCATTGATGAGGAACAACCGGAATAAACAAGGAAGGATTGGCATGAAGCCTTTTGACAAGTGGCCTGCGCTTGTGCAAGACGCACAGCAAGGTACATTCGATGATTCACTTTTTCAGTCAGATTCAGACGTAAAAAATTCGGCACAACCAACCAAGTTGCCGATGGCTAAAGTGCCCACCATCATTCTTAAAGCACTTAACCCCCATCACACTGACTATATTCGTATTGACCCAAAAGAAGCTCGTTACTGGCATGGTGGACTTCATCACCATGACGATAGACAACTACTTGTTATTTCAAATAACCAAGCACAACGTCTCAAAACGGTTTCTCAAGGCAATATAAAGGAGATCTTTGCGTTTATTAAAAAGTCAGCGCTTGAGGCTAAAGTGGAAGGTCAGTTCAGTTCTAGTGGCAGTAAAGGCTTCTCGGGTGGGGCGGGAGAGTTAAGCCAAAACGGTGCACATTTAGGTGCTGCAGCTAAATATGCTGCTACAAGCGATTACTCAAAAAATGATGGTGTGGGCTTCAATAGCAGCCAAGGAGCAGGTACAACGCGACCGTCAATGGGTAAGAGTAACGCTGGCATTAAAAAAACACCCACTAAGCTAGAAAGTACAGCACAACCCATAGATACTATTGCGCCATCTGTCATTATTGGTCAACCTAATCCAAAGCAAATCGTAAAACTAGAGCAAAACCAAGCCACTAAAAGACGTTTTGCAAATCATGTATTAGGGCCGGGAGAAACTGCCGCGAGTGTTGTCGAGCAGTATACTGGCACACCAAATGAAAGCCGTATATATGGCTTCAACCATCCTCAGTTTACTATAAAAAATCCTCCCAAAGCGGGTGATAAAGTCAGGGTGAATACCGGCTTTGACGTATTAGTTAAAGGACAATTTTATAACAGCAACAGCGTTAACTTAATCTGGAAAGGGCCAACGTCAGGTTCAAAATCAGCCATATTGGAGCAAGTTAATGGCAACTACATACCAGACAGAGGTTATGATTGGGAGTTGGCGCTACCGCTTGTGGCGGGGGAATACACATTAACCGCTGAAGCCGGAGGTGCGACGCACTCCGTGAGTTTTTCGGTTGAAGAATCCGAAGACCAACTGGAAATTATTGATTTTATATATATTCCAGAAGATAACAGCTTTATAGCGGTCACCCAGTCACTTGCCGATATTTTAGAGCAAGAAATGGAAGTACTTAACCCTCCCATGGAGCAGTTAAAGCAAGCGCTGGCTGGACAACAAGACCTCTCGAAACAAGATGATAAAGTAATTGACGCAAAAAAGGCGTTAAACGAGACCCTAAAACCACTTGTTTCAGGCCCTACCGCTAATAAGATTACCGAAGTCATTGGCTTTAAAGGCCGAAAGTATACCTATGTGCGTAGTGATAAAATGGCAAACCACTTTAGACGCTATAAAATTGATACGGACATTCGAAACGGTCGTCGTTTTAGCGATGCGAATGGCAACTTAGACCGTAAGAAACTGAACAAAGCGCTTAAAAATGATTTGAGCAAGCTAAAGGTCAATTTTAAGTATGATAAGAAGCTCGTCGACACGTATACAACCATATGGGGCGAATGGGCTAGGGAGCTTAATAAAGATCTAAATATAAAAAGGTTTGAAAAAAGCGACTATTTTGATGCCAGTGCAGAGGCGCGATTAATGCGCTATACCCATGGTGCAGGCATTGCGGCAAACTTTAGCCCAAAGGATGGTGTCTTTTCATTTCAAGCTGATGGCAAAGTCGATTTTGCAGTTGGTGAAGCAAAAGCAGCAATGAGTGGTTACTACCCTAATAAAAATGGGTATGAATTTAAGTTTATGATGCCACTTAAAAATACGACCAAAGAGCGTGAGATAAACTTAGGCGCGATCCGATTAAATGCGACCATTGCCCTTTTTGGCTATGCAGGAGCGAAATTACAAGCGGCGGCAAATGTAGGCTGCACAGTAAAGCAAGGTAAAATGATGCTTGAGGGATTAACCCCTGAACAAGTAAAAGCACTTAGCCGCGCCGATCGCAAGTTTGAACCTGTAAAAGGCGAGCTCAGTGCATTTGCTGGGGTATCCGCAGGCTGTGAGTTAACAGGTGCTTTGCAATGGGATAACCCAGAAAAATCTGGTAAATCTAGCTTTTGTGATTTAGCTAAATTAGGTGGAAAGGCAGAAGGCGCATTTGGCGCCGGTGCACATGCCGGGTGTTTTATTGGTTATGAAGACGGAAGGTTTATACTTCGCGCGAAATTGGGACTTATCTGGGGCGTAGGTGCTGGCGGAGAGTTAGTCTGTGAGATAGGTGTCGATGAAATCGTCACGCTTGCCCAATTTGTTTATCACCAGCTTAAAAATAATGATTATGATTATCTCGAGTTTATACAGCCATTGGCATTTAACGTGCTTTATAAAGCAGTAGCCATGCATATAGCAACAGGTAAAGATATTACTGAGTTTGTTGGTGGAACTGCTAAAGACATAGATGAATGGTGGCGAACTAAAGTAATAATTCATGAACAAGCCAAGGCTATCATGCAAAGAGTTGAACAAGCACCCGAAATGTTGAAGTTTACGGTACCTGAGTCCAAGGGGGCATTTCTAAACTTATTAGCGAACCCTAACCTCGCTAGCCTTATCGACTCAGATACCTACAGCTGGCAGGGCTTAAATGAGCAGCGCGAAAATACGATTATTATCATACTCAAGCATATACTTTGCACAGAGGAATTAGACGAAGTGTTGCAGCATATGGGTAAAGGAGGAACTAAGTGTAGCCAAGAAGAGGGCTTATCTCAGCTTAATAGTATTTTAGAAGGTGCTCAGCAGCGAGAGTTTGATGCATGGCGACGCAAACTACCAAGCCGAGCTCGCTCCGGTTCGGTTGCTGTCGCGATGCTTAATATCAGTCCATTTGTAGCACTGGCATAACAGCGTATGAGCAACCAAAGTTAGCTACTTTGGTTGCTCATTTAAAGGCATAGACTGATTGAGCACGCAGCGAAATCCAGTTGCCCTGTATGCCTTTTTTAGTTTCTCAGATTCTTGCCGTGTATATACATTACTGCCGCGGGGAGACTCTAAAAACATCCCGCCACGCATGACCTTTTTTGTGCCTTCTTTTGGCCCTTTAGGATCCTGTTCTGGGGAGTGTTGATAGTAATCCTCAGCCCACCAGTCATTGACCCATTCAATCATATTGCCGCTTAAGTCATAAAACCCCAATGGGTTAGGTGGATAGGTGCCACTAATATGCGGTTCAGGCTCTTCGGCGAGAGAGTAATTTACACCGAGTTCAAGCATACCAGTATTGGTGGCAAACAAAATGTTTTCACCACGGTTTCGTGCTGCAAATTCCCACTGTGCTTCGGTTGGTAAATCAATTGGGAGTTGTGTGAGTTTTGCCAGCCATAAGCAATAGTTCTTGGCATCATACCAGTTCACCCCCGCAGAGAATTCAGGTGCACGCCAAATTTCGTCTTTATCCCATTTTGTCCACATGGTTCTTGGTAGGTCGTTTACCGCGGTATATAAATCAAAATCGCCATAGCTTACCTCATAAGCGCCCATCGAATAGCTGGTAAGGGTCACCTTATGAGCGGGTTTATTATCGCGGGCTATGGTCCAAGGTAAGTTATTTGGACCACCGCCATCGCCCATCATAAAGCTGCCGCCTTCGACAAACACCATTTGGGCTTTAGTGCGCTCAATCAGTGCTTGCACTTGTTTGTCTTGCTCGCCAGTAAGCGCGTCTATTTGTTGGCCAAGGTCTTCGCACCCAGTCATTACCACACACAGTACTGCGAGGCTGGGAACGGCTGTGTATTTATTGGTGATAATATTGCGGCGGTTAATGTTGGCAAAGTGGGGGAGTGAATGTATCCGTTTATTTTCCATATGGTGACTTTCCGTATGTTACTTATTTATCCTTAGTGCAGCTCAAGCATACCAAGCGTACAGGCGAAATCAAAATTGCCACAGCATAAAGTTAGTAGTTTGAATAAACGCTGACTTTTACGGTGATAAATGCGATGGCAATGAGCTAGTTAATTGATTGAACAGGAATTGGCTTCGCTTGATTTAGAGCACAACGAAAACCTTTAGCACGATACGCTTCATCAAGCTCATCTGACTCTTGCCGTGTATATACATTACTACCGCGAGGAGACTCTAAAAATCTTCCTCCTCGCATAACCTTTTTTGTGCCTTCTTTTGGCCCTTTAGGATCCAGTTCTGGTGAGTGTTGATAGTAATCCTCAGCCCACCAGTCATTGACCCACTCAATCATATTGCCGCTTAAGTCATAAAACCCTAATGGGTTAGGAGGATAGGTTCCACTAATATGCGGTTCAGGCTCTTCGGCGAGAGAGTAATTTACACCGAGTTCAAGCATACCAGTGTTGGTGGCAAACAAAATATTTTTACCACGGTTTCGTGCTGCAAACTCCCATTGTGCCTCAGTGGGTAAATCAATTGGGAGCTGTGTGAGTTTTGCCAGCCATGAACAATAGTTTTTTGCGTCATACCAACTCACTCCCGCAGGGAATTCAGGGGCGCGCCAGAATTCATCTTTATCCCATTTTGTCCACATGGTTTTTGGTAGGTCGTTTACCGCGGTGTATAAATCAAAATCGCCATAGCTTACCTCATAAGCGCCCATCGAATAGCTGGTAAGGGTCACCTTATGAGCGGGTTTATTGTCGCGGGCTATGGTCCAAGGCAAGTTATTTGGACCACCGCCATCGCCCATCATAAAGCTGCCGCTTTCAACAAATACCATTTGGGCTTTAGTGCGCTTAATAAGTGCTTGTACTTGTTTGTCTTGTTCGCCAGTAAGCACGTCTATTTGTTGGCTTAGGTCGTCACACCCGCTTATGACCAAGCATAGTAATGTCGCTAAAGGGGGTAATATCTGGTGATCAATCTTGTCCATAAGTGTGCTATCCATAAGGTATTTGCATACACATTTATCATAACTTGTTTAGCTGTATTGAAACATAGCCAATGTGGCAGTAAGACCAATGTATAAATATTAACATGACAATATAACGCTTGTAATTTATATTGCTTGGGCACTACAACCCTTTGAAAGAATGAATGCTGTTCAAGGTGTTGGCGGCTTTTGAATTTATAAGCAAGATTATGCCCAAAAAGAGTATGCTATGAAATCTGCAGTATTGGTAATTGATGTACAGAGCCTTTTATTCGATCCAGAGCCCAAACCGTATGCAAGTGAAGAGGTGTTAAGCCAAATTAACTTAGTGACAGATTGGGCTCGAAAGCAAGGCGTGCCAGTGATCTATATTCAACATGAGCAAAACGGTACTGCGATTGAGTATGGTAGTGAAGGTTGGCAATTACAGTCAGTACTTCAAGTTGACGCCAATGATCAGTTCGTGCGTAAAACCACCCCAGATTCATTTTTAAACACAAATCTGTCTAACATACTTGAAGAACATGGAACTCAACATATTTATGTTTGTGGTTATGCTACAGAGTTTTGTGTTGATACAACGAGTCGGCGAGCCGCGGGTTTGGGTTATGCAGTTACAATAGTGGCGGATGCCCATACCACACATTGCAAAAAGCACATGTCAGGTGAACAAATAAGAATACATCATAATGCCACACTGCCAAGTATCTCCAGTTTTGGAGTGAAAATATCCGCGGTGTCTACTGCCAAAATTATTGCTTTAGGTGACTGATACAGTCTAGTTTTGTTGAGGGATTACCATTTCCTGTCACTGTTTTCACTTACTCGTCCTAATGACCGGCTGTTAAGGGTTATACATGTTATTACACAAGTGTGAAGCAAACCGGAAACGGTCCTCCTATAAGTTTTAATCTAAGCCTTTGAACCAATGGACTATTCAATCCACATCCATGCAATTAAAGGCGGGGTAGTCGCGTTTTTAAATGTGATATTAATTACGATATCGTCCTGTGTGTTCTCGTATTTCGCTGCAAATATCAGCATTGGATCCTGACCTCTTCGAAGAGACGCTAACAAGGTTTTAGATTTTAAGCGGCCAAGCTGCGGCGCGATTTCGCGGTATGCCCGCAAAAATCCCTCCTCAGAAACCTTTTTGGCTAAGTCGGTGGTTATTACAGATAAATATGCTTGATAGTTTCCTCTCTCATGCGCTTTCAAAGCGCTGTCGACAACAGGCATAAGAAGGCGAAGTGCCTCTTCTTCTGTTGAACCAAACGTTCCAAAATAATTCATAACTATTATCCTTGTCTAATCCTACTGGTTTTTCACCAACAGGTAATGAATATAAGCAATATTTTTAAGTGTCTCAAACACTGTAAAAGTCTAATTACCTATTTCAATTGTGGAGTTAATACTTTTATACTAGGGTCTGTTGTTCTTTGCTGCTGCAAAAACAAACTTGAAAGATAAACAGGCCCTAACTTACGAGTAAGCAACGTTATTTAATAAGGAGATAGTAATGAATGCTTATAATATCGAAATATTGAAACAATCCATTGACGATAAAACACGCTTTGATGGCTGGGTATTTGGTTTGCCTCCTGGAATTAAAGCCAATCAATGGCCGCTGGACCCACATACCGGCTACCCGCTAAAACACAGCTTTACACTAAGATTGCCAGAGGGCTATCGCACTGATGAGAATGCATTTGCGGTGAGCTTTTTTGCAATCGCGGTTGATCACAATGATGGCGGGCCTGAATATATTGAAGGGTTAGAAGAGGCGTTATTTGCTGAGCAGTTGCCAGATGAACCGCTATTCAAACCCTTTTGGCAGGCGATGCAAACGGTTCATCCTAGCTGTAAGTTTGCAGCGGATACGCTAGATTGTTATTACGCAACGCTCCTGCTTAGTGAAGCTGAGTTTTACGGCGAGCTCTGTTCACCGCCAACTATTATTGAACGACATTTTGAAGATGATGTTTGCGTCCCTGAATGGTTAGTCGAGGGTGGGGCGAGTTGCTTTTGGAAAATGAACTATTCCCAGTACCTCAGTTTGCCAGCTGAAGAGTACCAAATATATCGCGAGCTTGGTGGAATTCCCCCAGAAACAGTGAGTTTTAACCGTGCAATTACGCTTGTTGCCAACCCTAGTGATCCTAATGCGGGTAAGACGCCCAGCGAATATGAAGATACAGGTTATATTGACCCGTACGAAGGCGACCCTGAGTGGTTAGAGAGTGTTTCGCCAAACCATTTAGGCGGGACGAGTTTAAACGGTCAAGGGATCCCAGATTTTCTTACACCTTACTACATCGAATTCGAAGAGATCTTAGGTGGGCATAACTTTGGCGGAGGGATAGGTATGCTTGATTTGGTAAACCGCGAGTTTGATTGGAGTTGTGGCTAATATTAACTAATACCAATTTATCTTAATACTTGCTCAATTTGAAGGAGTAAATCTGACGCTAACGGCGTTAAAAATTTCTTATTTAGAACAACTAAATAACCTGAGCTGCGGATAATTAATGCCTTTCTAGCAGCCAGTTTTAGCGCTAACTGCGTTGATTTCACTTCCAATAGCCAGCTATTGGTGCGTAAATTCGCCTTGTTTTCCCTAAAACTCTCTGGCTAGACAAGGAAAAAACTAAGTTGTTCTTTAAAAGCAATGGGTTGGAACATTTCTTATCCAAATCTCAGGTTAAATAGCAAAAGTTTTGCCTAGTTATCGACAAGATTTTCTCGCCTCAAAATAGCGCACTTAATTAAGCAAATTGGTATAAAAAAGCAGCCATAAAGGCTGCTTTACAATTTGGGCAGAGTGCTTAGGCAAGCACTGATTTTAAACGCGATTATCTTGCGTTAGTACTTTCAAAGATTTTGTCAGCAGAAGCTGCAACAAAACCGGTATAGATCTCGCCGTCAGGCTTGGCATAACGCAGAGCAAACTCATAGAAGCAGCTTGGAATGCTAAATTCACCGTCGTTAAACTGCACGTTTTGGTGATCAGCAAGCGTTGAAGATTGTTCTAGTAACACTTCTGGAGAGCCTTTGATCTCGCCACCTGATGTGTTTAGTTCAAAACCGTTGTCTTTGAGCGCTTGGTTTACAGCTTCAATTGTGGTGAAGTTCTTCAGGTAGTTGATGCTTACCGTGAAATGGTTTGCACGGTAGCCCCATGCAGACATCCATGCGGCATACTCGCTCTCAGCGAGTAGCTTTTTGTATGTCTCGTGAGAAACGCGCCAGTGGGTGCCAGAGTACAGGAAGTTTTTAGCTGTTACTGCTGCCTCGTCTATTTGCTCAACCATGTCTTTAACGATAGCTTGTAGTTCTTCTGAACACTTTTCAACGAGCAGCTCAGAGATAAACACCTTTGGCTTAGTTGGATCTTGGTGTTCATAGTGCTTGGCATAAAGCTTTTTCGCTTCAAAATGGTATTCGCCACACTCGGTGTAACCTACTGCTTTAAAATGTGCAGCGAGCTTTTCTAGACCTACTTTTTCAATATTAAAGGTACGCAATGCGATGTGGTCATTGATCACGTCGTCTTTTTGCGTTGAGCCGAGAAGTTCATGAACTTTAACTGCAGAAGGTGTTACTTCTAGGTAGTTGTCCCACAGGTGTTCAAATAGTGTATCTACGTTGTTGTGCATAATGGTTTCCTAATTTTTTGTCTTGGTGACAGCTTGTTAAACTTTATACCAATTGGTATCAGCACGACATTGAAATCTATAGTTTAAATGCGTTTATCAGTTCACCTTGAGTGACATCAAGCGCATTGGCCACCTCCGTGGTCAGCTGAATTTTTTCTTCTGCTTCGCACAGATAAGCCTGATCGGTAAACGTGGCTTTAAACGCGTCTAATCGACCATTTGAAATAGCAAGACTAGGGAGCTTGTCAGGTAGCGAAGCGACTATTTCAACCTCACCTTTAAACGACTCTCTAACCGTTCTAATGTTGTCTAGTTTGGCTTCTACCGTTGGACCCGCGTCGAACAAGTCAACATAGCCACGGTGTTCAAACCCTTCTTTTTGCAATAAACGCAAAGCAGGCTTGGTTTTCTCGTGCACTTTACCTATCACAGCTTGTGCTTCTGGACTTAGTAGGTTTGCATAGATGGGATACTTGGGCATAAGTTCACAAATAAAAACTTTGTCCCCGAGACCGACCAAGTGATCTGCTTGCGGAAATTCAATGCTAAAAAAGTGCTCTTGCAGCCACTGCCAAAATGGCGAATGGCCATGTTCGTCACTTACACCACGCATTTCTGCAATAACGGTATCGCTAAAACGCTCAGCATGTTCCGCCATAAATAAGAAACGGCTTCTTGAAAGAAAGCGACCAGCTAACCCTTGGCGATGACCTTCACGTAAAAATAGCGTGCAGATCTCAGAGCTTCCGGTGTAGTCGTTACACATCGATAGAATATCAACGGTATTATAGACACCCAAAGTTCTTGAGTGATGTACTGTTTTGCCAAGATGATAGTGATATAAAGGCACAGACATACCGACCGCTGCTTCAATCGCAGTGGTGCCTATAATTTCGCCCGTTTGTGTGTCTTCAAGAACGAATAAATAGCCTTCGTCGTATGGTTTTGATACTGACTTCGCAAAGCTTTCAACCGAGCGGTTAATTTTATTAGACAACAATTCGTCATCTACTGGCAGTGAGGTAAACCCATGGCCAGATTCAACCGCAATGGTTTTTAGCGCGTCGAAGTCAGTTTTTTGTATTGGTCTTAATACTAACATGAGAAAGAGGAGACCGAGGTCCCCAGCTCCTTAGCCGTTTACTACTGCAGCAACCGCTTGTTCAAAGCGTGCTAGACCTTCTTGGATCTCTTCATCAGTGATCACAAGAGAAGGCGTAAAACGAACTACGTTAGTGCCAGCAACTAACGACATTAAACCGTGCTCTGCACTTGCTACCAGGAAGTCGCGTGCACGGCCTTCAAATTTATCATTGAGTACTGCACCAAGAAGAAGACCTTTACCGCGCACTTCAGAAAATACATTGTATTTGTCGTTAATAGCATTTAGGCCATCTCTGAATAGTTGTTCTTTGGTTTTTACGCCAGCTAACACCGATTCTGTATTTACTGTGTCAAATGCAGCTTCCGCTACCGCGCAGGCTAGTGGATTACCACCATAAGTTGAGCCATGGGTGCCTACTTTAAGGTGAGCTGCAATTTCAGTGGTAGTAAGCATCGCGCCAATCGGGAAACCGCCACCTAGTGCTTTTGCGCTAGTTAGGATATCAGGTGTTACACCCAGTCCTTGATAAGCATATAGATCACCAGTTCGGCCAACACCCGTTTGTACTTCATCAAAAATAAGTAGCGCGTTGTGCTTATCACATAGTTCGCGCACAGCTTGGACAAACTCAGCATTTGGAGAAATGATCCCGCCTTCACCTTGAAGCGGTTCCATCATGACTGCGCAAGTGTTGTCTGAGATTGTTTTTTCAAATGCAGCTAAATCGTTATAGTCGATATGAGTGATATCAGCAGGTTTTGGACCAAAACCATCAGAATAGGCTGCTTGACCACCAACCGTTACCGTGAAGAAAGTACGACCATGGAAGCCTTTGTTGAATGCGATAATTTGCGTTTTTTCTGCACCAAATTTATCCAGTGCCCAACGACGCGCAAGTTTAAGTGCCGCTTCGTTTGCTTCAGCGCCTGAGTTTGCGAAATAGACTTTTTCTGCGAACGTTGCATCAGTTAACTTTTTGGCAAGGCGAAGCGCAGGCTCGTTGGTCATCACATTTGATAAGTGCCAAATTTTTTCGCCTTGCTCTTTAAGTGCAGAGACGAGCGCAGGGTGACAATGGCCTAGACAGTTTACGGCGATACCGCCTGCAAAATCGATGAACTCTTTACCTGTCTGATCCCATACGCGAGAGCCTTGGCCTTTAACAGGAATAACGGCTGACGGGTTGTAGTTTGGAACCATGACTTCATCGAATAATTCGCGATTTGCTTGCATGACGCTTTCTCCTAAATTGTTATCATTGTGCGGTATTACTGTCGGGCAGAAGCTGATTACTTGTTGTTCTGCTCACAGCCAACTTGCTATTTCTTCATTATTACGCGCTTTTGTAATAATTTGCAGTGCAATAATTCACATATTTGCTATCATTTATGTCAAATTAACATGGTTAAATTGCAAAATGATTAGTTCACAAGATGAAAAGCTCATTGCACTGTTGCGTAACAATGCACGAGAGAGCATCTCTGAGTTGGCACGTAAGTTAGACCTATCCAGAACCACAGTACAAAATCGTATCGCAAAATTAGAGCAAAATGGAGTAATTAAAGGCTATCGCGTAGAGTTCGCGGAGCAGTATATGGACGATTTAGTATCGGCACACGTTTCTATTAAAGTAAAACAAAAACTCACGACAAAGGCGAATTTAGCATTGCAGCAGTTGCCAAATGTTTCTGCGCTTTATGCCATTAGTGGGGAATATGACTTGATTGCTATTGTTGAAGCACAGAGTTTGGAGCAGTTGAGTCATCTGCTGGATGAAATCGGTAATTTAGAGGGGATTGAGCGTACCAACTCGTCGGTTATCCTAGAAACCAAATTTAAGCGATAAATAACCTTACCTAGTCTGGATAAATACTGTGGGCGTTCATCACGATCCGCCAAGCACCCACTTTTAGCATAATAGGTTGCCTAGCGTGGAAGGTGCAGTATATAGCTCTCTTTTTTCGCTTAACTATTAACAGCAGCTACCCAACTTGCTCTGGTAACCAAATGCTGGTGCCGGTGGCTGCGATATGATTCACATTGCCATTTAGCACTTTGCTACCTACATTATTTGAGCTTTCAGGCCGGCTAACTAAATACCCCTGTACACAGCTAATTCCTAAGTTTTTAACTAGTTCAAATTGTTCGGTTTGTTCAACGCCCTCGGCAACAATCTTTAATTCTAACTGTTGTCCAAGTTCGCTGATGGAATTGAGGATCTTACGATACTTAGGGTTGCTATTGGCTTGAGTGATAAACAGTTTATCGATTTTTATTACATCTATAGGTAAATCGGCGAGGGTGCTTAGTGAGCTAAAACCTGTGCCAAAGTCGTCAATCGCGACACTTATTCCTGCATCTCGGCATTGTTGCAATTGTGAAATCGTTTCATTGCTGGCCTTGATAAGAGTGGATTCAGTGATCTCCAACATCAAAGCGGTGGCTGGTAAGCCGGTTTTCTCTAGGGCAGCATTTACCCATTCAAAGACCTTTCTGTGCTTTAACTGTATTCCAGAAACATTAACCGAGATCTTTACCTTTTTCATCCCTGCATTATGCCATGCACACATTTGCCTACACGACTCAAGTAGGATCCAATCACCAAGCTCTAAAATTAAATTAGACTCTTCTGCAATTGGAATAAATTCGGCTGGTGGAATTTGTCCTTCTATTGGGTGGTTCCAACGAATAAGCGCCTCAAAATAGTCGATAGCACAATCTTCAACATGCACTATTGGTTGGAATGACAGATAAAAGCTTTGCGCAGAGATAGCGAGTCGTAACTCTTCTAGGAGGTAGTGATAACGTCGCATTTTCGACCCCATTTCGGGGGAATAAACTTTAAAAATTCCACGACCATCCGTTTTTGCTCTATACATGGCAACATCAGCCATCTGCAATAACGAGTTCGGAGTTGCTGCACTATCTGGGTATACCGCGATACCGATACTTGCTCCAATTTTGACAAGCTTATTGCCAAGCAAGAAATCACGCTCTATATCACTAAGAATGGACTGGGCGATTTCTGTGCACAAACTTGGATTGTTTAATTTGGGAATAAATAGCGAAAATTCATCGCCGCCGAGTCTTGAAAGGTTTTGTTCAAGGCTATGAATAGGGTGGCGATCTTCTAAACCATATTGGCGAACCACTTTTGAGAGCCGAGCAGCAACTTGGATCAGAATTTCGTCGCCAAAACTGTGGCCAAATGAATCATTAACTTGTTTAAAGCCGTCCAAATCAATAAATAGCAGGCCACATTTTTGTTGCGCCAACTCAGCTTGCTTTAACTTTGCCTCAATATGGTCAATATATGCATGTCTATCTATAAGCTTTGTGAGCTTGTCTTGAAAAATTTGAGACTCTGAATGGCGTTTTACGCGAGCAAGATGGCTAGACAAGTCGTGGATCGCGTGGCTGAGCTTGGCTAGAGAGGACTTATGATGTAGTGGCGCACTATCAACCTCTAGACGTGTCAATATTCCTCCAACGTCCTTATTCACCTCGCTAATATCTTCATCTTGATTACGGTAGCGGCGCTCTGATTTAAAAAGATACGCAACAATCGCGAGTAAAGTTGCAATTGAAATGAGAGTGATTGGAGAAGTAAATACGGCATACCAGACTGTATTTACATCCAGATATTTGGGTATTCCGAGTGTTGACTCTACCGCAACATAAGTGTGGTTTCCGTTTGCTGCAAAGTTCAAACCGTGCAGTAGTGGGGAATACCAAGGTGATACCATTGATACTGTAAGTTGCTCATTTAACGGGGTTGTAGCGATCAGCTCAAGCACGTGGGCCTTAAAAGACAGATGCAGCAATATGACAACAAATAATGTGCCCAGAAGTAGGGTACTTGTTAGTCTTATCGCGTTTGGCATGAATAGGCTTTCCTTAGTAATTCAGACTCTTGCATATTACGGAGTAATTGAATGCAGATGCGATCTTCATCGCAAAAAATGTAAACTGAAATTATAGTTGCTAACCTAGTTTTTTACACACTTTAGCATTCAGTTGCAAACTTCATCGTGCAAAAGTACTAAAAATTTCACTTTGCAGACTGCTTTATATGAGCGGGATCAATTATTAGTTAAATTCACTTTACATGATAACCATTCTTAACTAGCTTTCTTGTTGACTCTTAATGTGATTGGCTCAGTGATTGCAAGGAACTCATAGCAAACTGAAATCACTGCTTATCTGATTTAGATTGCGCCAAAGCGGTGCAAAATTGCACCAAATTTGTACTGTCATACAAACTCAATATTTGTTTGCTGTACTTAGGGCTGTTGATTTTTAAAGCGAACGGTGAGTTGCCAGCTAATTAAATTTTAATTTTGCAATTTAATTTCACTTAAATCTCAAGATGCTCGACATAAATCGTACACAGTTACCAGTCGTTTGCAGTATTAGCGTACGTCACTGTGAAATAAGGACTCACAAAAGGTAAACGGGGGTTATATGCTCACTAAACGGTTTTTCAAAACAAAAGACGAAGCAGAAATTACATTTTCATTTTCACACCCAGAAGCGAAAACGGTGGAACTTGCTGGTGATTTTAATGATTGGCAACCTGAGCCGATGAAATTCATCAAAAAAGACAGTGCGTTTAAGCTCAAACACCGTTTACCAACCGACAAAGATTACCACTTCAGATATTTGATTGATGGTGAAGTCTGGGACAACGATCATCAAGCAGATGATTATGTGCCCAACGGCTTTGGAGAAGACAACAGTGTTGTGTCCACAGCGAGAGCGTAACATTATAAATGGACAACATTGCTCAGCTTCTTTATCTCTATGGTATTGGTTATGAATACCATAAATACACGGGTGATCATGTGGTATTTGATCACCAAACTCGCCTACAGGCATTGCAGGAGTGCGGTGTTGATGTCAGCAATCTAGATGAAATAAATACGCTCAACTTTGAGTTGGATATTGCTAAGTGGTTAACGCCAGTTGAAGCCATTACTTTGGTTTGCAAAGAGATGCCAACTATTACGATAAGAGTGGATGCTGGCCTGCAAATTAACGAATTAACTGTGTCGATCCCTACATTGGGTTATTGCTGTGTTTGCGATCCAAACAATCAAGTAGCGATTGGGGATTACCGCTATCAAGATACACGTTATGTTCAACTTAAAGTGCCAATAAACGCGATTGAAGTCGGTTATCATAGCGCTGAGGTAATATTAAATGGTGCGCGGTTTGAGACAGAACTTTGGGTGACGCCTAGACAGTGCTATGACCCGATTGAACAACATAAAAAGCTCCTTGGATTGTCTATTCAGCTATATTCGTTAAAGCCTGCTGGCAGCAAGCTAAGTGCGGATTTTTATGAGCTAAAGCAATTAGTTGAGGCTAGCGCAGCTGAAGGGGTTGACTACATTTTGTTAAACCCACTGCATTTGTTGTTTGTTGATGAACCAGAAAAAGCCAGCCCGTACAGCCCAAATGACCGCCGCCTACTGCACCCTTTTTACATTTCTATCGAGCTTTTTTGTGAACAATTTGGCTTAGATGTGAGTGTGTTCGCCGGCTATTTAAACGTCTCAAAGAGTAACTTGAACGCGACATATCTTGATATGACCCACTGTATGGAAAGTAAGCTTAACGCGTTACGTTTTGCGTGGCAGTTATTGTGTGAACAAACTGGAGCGTGGCGTGCAGACTTTACTCGATTTTGCCAGGCTAAGCAGCAAGAGCTTAAGGCATTTGAGGACGATGACTTCGCTAAATTTTTGCAATGGCTTGCGTTTGAACAATTAACGCAATGCCAGTCTTCGGCACTGAATGCCGGTATGGCTGTAGGTTTAATCAATGATTTAGCCGTTGGTTGTGCTGACGGCTCCAGTGAATACAACAGCAATAAAAATTTGTATGCCGAACATGCTCGCGTGGGCGCGCCTCCAGACCCTTGGGCAGAGCTCGGTCAAAACTGGGGATTACCAGCGTTAAATCCCGTTAAGTTAAAAGCGCAGCGCTTTGCATTTTTTAAACAGCTGATCCAAGCGAACATCACCGGTGTTGGGGCATTAAGAATTGACCATGTGATGGGCCTAAGAAGGTTGTGGTGGTGCTTTTATCAAGATCAGCAGCAAACAGGTTGCTATGTATATTATCCATTTGAGTACCTTTTAGCGATCCTTAAAATTGAGTCTGTCAAACATCAAGTAATGATCATTGGTGAAGACTTAGGGGTTGTTCCAATCGAAATCAAAGAAGCAATGTCTGAGTCTCATATATACAGCAATATTCTTTTTTACTTCGAGAAGGATTATCACGGTCAGTTTTTAGCACCTACGCACTATAAGCACAATGCGTTACTCATGGTTGCTAACCATGACGTCCCGCCATTTTTTGGCTGGTGGAGCCATGATGACCTTAGGTTGAAACGCGAATATCAGTTATTGAGCGAACCCCAACTAACAAAAGCGGATGAAGAGCGAACATCCGAGCGAGAGAAGCTTTGTCATTGGCTTAGTCGCTATGGTGAGGTAAGTGTCAGCCTTGCGAGCGAAGCCCGTGATGTGTATCAGTCGCTTATCAATGTGCTCGCCAAGTCGCCTGCAAAAATGCTGACAATTCAGTTTGATGACCTCGACGAACAGAAGTTACCAGTGAACATTCCTGGTACTGACCAAGAGTATCCAAACTGGAGAAGGCGACTTAATCAGACATCAGCGGAAATTATTGCAAGTTCTCGGCCGCTGATCCGAGATGCGGTAACCAGCAGGAAAGAATAGATGAATACAAGAGCAAAAATAGAAGACGCCCAAGTAGATGACTACATCAGTCAATTAGCCGCTTTGGAAGCCGGTAAGTGTCGCGACCCATTTGCCTTTTTAGGGCTACACCAGCTAGATGCGAAGCGCTCAGTCGTGCGCTGTTTTATTCCTGGTGCGACAGAAGTTAAGGTGCTTACCAACAATAGCAGCTATGCGCTTGAACGGTTTCGCAAAAGTGCGCTATTTACATTAGATTTTAAAGCGGATGACATCAGCAAAGATTACCAGCTTGAAGTGCACTACCCAGAGCAAACCGTCACTGCGAGGGATGTATATAGTTTTGATAGTTGCTTGGCTGATGATGCTTTGTACTTATTCAATGAAGGAACACAAGCCCAAGCTTATTTGCATTTAGGAGCACATCAAGTAGAAATAGAGGGTGCAGTTGGGTTTCGATTTGGTGTTTGGGCGCCAAATGCGTTGTCTGTTTCTGTGATAGGTGAGTTTAACCATTGGCAGGCCGTGCAGCATCCAATGCGATTACATCCAGCCAGTGGTGTATGGGAGCTTTTTATTCCGGCTCTGGAGGTTGACTGCTGCTATAAATTTGCAATCACCACATTTGAGGGGGAGCGCATAGAAAAGGCCGACCCCTTTGCATTTAAAATGGAACAAGCTCCGGGCACGGCGAGTATAACTCAGGCTCGACCAGCCGCCTTCGCGTTGAGCCAAGCTGATCATGATAAAAAGGCGCTGCGTAATAAAATCAATGCACCCATTAGTATTTATGAGGTGCATTTGGGCTCTTGGAAACGCCGAGAGGAAGAAGGTAATCGCTATCTTACGTATCGAGAGTTAGCGGACGACCTTATCCCCTATGTAAAGGCACTGGGGTTTACTCATTTGCAACTGATGCCTATTAGTGAATATCCTTTTGATGGCTCCTGGGGTTACCAACCAGTGGGGTTATTCTCGCCAACCAGTCGCTTTGGTGGCGTGGAGGATTTTGCTTACTTCGTTGAGTGCTGTCATCGTGAAGAGCTCGGATTACTTATCGACTGGGTACCGGGACATTTCCCATCAGATCCTCATGGTTTACATAAATTTGATGGTACGCATTTATTTGAACATGCTGATAAGCGGCAAGGATTTCACCCAGATTGGAACACCTATATTTTTAACTACGACCGCGCTGAAGTAAAAAGCTTTTTGTTGTCGAATGCGATGTACTGGATAAAAGAATACACCATCGATGGATTACGAGTTGATGCCGTGGCATCGATGCTTTACTTGGATTACAGCCGTAAACAAGGGGAATGGGTGCCAAATCAATATGGCGGCCGTGAAAACCTAGGCGCAATAGAATGCCTCAAATCAGTCAATACCAAATGTTATGGCGTTGACGAAGGTATTATGATGGTCGCTGAAGAATCCACTGCTTGGCCCGGTGTTACCCGCAGTGTTGAACACGATGGTTTGGGTTTTGGTTATAAGTGGAATATGGGGTGGATGAATGACACGCTAAACTATATGTCCAAAGACCCAATTCATCGCAAGTACCATCACCATGAAATGACCTTTTCGATGGTGTATGCCTATTCTGAAAATTACATCTTGCCATTAAGTCACGATGAAGTGGTACATGGCAAAGGTGCGCTACTGAGCAAAATGCCAGGAGACGATTGGCAGCAATTCGCTAATTTACGTGCCTACTATGGCTTTATGTTTGCCCACCCAGGTAAAAAGTTGCTGTTTATGGGCGCCGAACTTGCCCCCCGAGAGGAGTGGGATCATAACCAACAACTCAACTGGAAGTTGCTTGAAAGTGAAGCGCATCAAGGCGTGTATAAGTGTGTCAAAGCGCTCAATACGACCTATAAATCAACGCCGCAATTATTCGAGTGCGATAACAAATCAACAGGATTTAATTGGATTGATGGTGGGAATGCGGAGCAAAGCATATTTAGTTTTGTACGCTATGGACGAGATGGTGTTACACCGCTGGTGGTGATCGCGAACTTTACGCCACAAACCCATTTTCAATTCCGCTTAGGCGTGCCGTCAGCGGGTGTGTATCAAGTTGTCTTAAACACGGATGACAAAGCATTTTGGGGGAGCGGCGTTGGAGTCGTTGCACATAAACAACAACTCATTGAATCGAAAAACATAGCAAGCCATGGCCTTGAGCAAAGTATCGATATAACCGTTCCGCCTTTGGCAACAGTGTATTTGCAGCTGATCTCTGGTGGCACATGCTAACCAGTTATCGCGGCGATCATCAATTATTGGGTGCAACGGCCAGTGATAAAGGCGTTAACTTTTGTGTTTATGCACCGAAAGCAAAACGCGTAACCCTGTGTCTGTTCGACAAAAGCGGCCATAGCGAAGTGAATCGGATAGGGATGTTTCGGCATGAGGGCGGAAATTGGTCACTGTTTATCGAGGGAGCACAAGTCGGAGACTTATATGGCTATCGGGTAGACGGGGAGTATAGTGCGGAAAAAGGGCTACTTTTCAATGCCAATAAGTTACTCTTAGACCCATATTGCCGCGACTTTTTCGGTGAGTTTACTTGGAGTGAACGGCATTTTTGCCATTTGCCAGTAGGCCATATAAACCCATCTGATAACGCCTGTGATATGCCAAAGAGTAAAGTGACGGCGATTGAGAAGTATCAAGGGAAGCGACCCAAGACTCCGTGGAGTAAAACGGTGATCTATGAATGCCATGTTAAAGGGGCAACTGTTCGACACCCAGACATTCCAAGTAAACACCAAGGAAAATATTTAGGGATTGCTGAACAAACCTTTATTGAACACCTCAAGCATATTGGTGTTACTGCGATTGAGCTGCTACCTGTGCATGCGTTTATCAATGAGCAATTTCTTACGACCAAAGGACTAAAAAATTACTGGGGATATAACAGCCTCAACTTTTTTACGCCACACAAAAGTTATCTCGTTAACGGCGACATCAACGAATTTAAGGTAATGGTAGAGCGGCTCCATCAAGCCGGTATTGAGGTTATTTTGGATGTGGTGTTTAACCATACTGCGGAAGGTGGCTTGGATGGCCCGACAATAAGCTTTAAAGGGTTTGATAACCTGACTTATTACAGCACCTTGCCGAGTAAGCCCAATGTCTACATTAATGACACGGGTTGTGGAAACACAATGAATATCTCGAACCCTGTGGTATTAAGACTTGTCTTGGACAGCTTGCGCTATTGGGTGGAATACATGGGGGTGGACGGTTTTCGCTTTGATTTGGCGACGATCCTTGCTCGTCAAGCCTCGGGATTTTCAAATCAACATGCATTTTTGCAAGCGATCCATCAAGACCCAGTGCTTAGCAAAGTAAAACTGATTGCCGAGCCTTGGGATATTGGTCCTGGTGGGTATCAACTTGGACAATTTCCTTCTCCGTGGCGTGAGTGGAATGATAAATATCGAGATACCGTTAGGCGCTTCTGGCGTGGTGATGAGGGAGTATTGCCAGAGCTTGCGATGCGTATTCATGGCTCCAGTGACCTATTTGAACATAACTTACGGGGCCCTTTGAACTCCATAAATTTTCTTACCAGTCATGACGGCTTCTCATTGTTTGATTGGACGGCTTACGAGCATAAACACAATGAAGCAAACGGTGAGGCAAATAGAGACGGCCACAGTGAAAACTTTTCATTTAATTGTGGGGTAGAAGGGTTCAGTGCAGACCCTCAAATCAATGAATTGCGTCTCAGTATGCAGAAAAATGCATTACTCACTTTGTTTTTGTCCAAAGGGATCCCGATGATTTGCGCGGGAACCGAAATGGCACATACGCAAAGTGGCAACAATAATGCTTACTGCCAAGACAACTGCACTAGCTGGCTGGCATGGAAAAACCACCAGCAACACCATACTTTAACTTTTTTTATCCAAGATTTACTTGCGCTTCGTAAGCAATTTGCTGCGTTTTCTCACTCATTTTATGTCCATGACAGTGACAGTCGTTTTGCGGTGAATTGGTTTAATGAACAAGCAAAGCCGTTATCGCCTGAACAATGGCGAGAGCCGAGCCGCAAATGGTTGAGTTACACCATTACCGATCAGCAGTTAGGGCAAAGCTTATTGATAATTCTGAACGCCAGTGAAAGTGCATTGCAAATAAAGCTGCCATTTAGTGCATTTTCATCTCATTGGCAGCAAGCAATCACCACTGCGGTTGAGCCGCATCGACCAGAGTTAGATTCTTATTTACAGGTTCCAGCTAAGTCAGCATGGATATTTACATCAATCAAAGGGGATGAAAAGCATGGCTAATAAAAGTGCGCCAGTATGCGTGGTAAAACATTGGCAAGATGCACCAAAGATAGATGAAAACACCTTGAGTGATGATTTGACTCGTCACTTTTACTACACCTTAGGTCGCGACAAAGTAGGAGAGTCGCGACTGTATTTGTACCATGCATTAGCCTTGACTATTCGTGACCGATTAGTCGCCCGTTGCCGGGCAACCAAAGAGCACATTAAGAGTAAAAAGACGCGTAAAGCAGCCTATCTCTCGTTGGAATTTTTAATGGGTAGAGCACTGTCTAATGCGGTGTTAAATCTAGACTTAGAAGAACAAGTTCAAGCGGCATTACAAGAATACTGTACTGAGCTTGAAGAGGTCGCGCAGGCTGAACATGATGCAGGTCTTGGTAATGGTGGTTTAGGCCGTCTTGCAGCTTGTTTTTTGGATAGTTGTGCTTCATTAGCCCTTCCTGTTGTTGGTTACGGTTTGCGTTACGAATTTGGGATGTTTAACCAAACCTGTGAACAGGGTCACCAAGTAGAACAGCCAGATAACTGGCTCCGTGAAGGTCATCCATGGGAGCTTGCCGCACCAGAACAAGCCCGGAGAGTTAAGTTTTTTGGTCATGTTGAAGTACATACCGACAAAAATGGTAGGCAGCATCGTGAGTGGCTTGATACGCAAGATATTCTCGCCGTGCCTTACGACGTTCCTGTGCCTGGATATCGTAATGAGGTGGTAAACACATTAAGACTATGGAAATCAGAGGCAACCGATGAGTTTGACCTCAACGAATTTAATGCCGGTAGTTATTCAGAAGCGGTGGCTAAAAAGAATCTCGCTGAGCAGATAACGATGGTGCTGTACCCCAATGATGCCAGTGAAAATGGTAAAGAGTTGAGATTAAGGCAGCAGTACTTTTTATCCAGCGCGAGCTTGCAAGACGTGATCGCAACGTGGGTTGAGCAATACGGCGATGATTTTAGTGATTTTGCGGATTATCACGTATTCCAACTCAATGATACCCATCCAAGTATTGCCGTAGCTGAACTAATGCGTATTTTATTAGACGATTACGAGCTGGAGTGGGATGCCGCGTGGAAGATAACGACATCAACCATGGCATATACCAACCATACTTTATTGCCTGAAGCATTAGAGCGCTGGTCTGTGAGTTTATTTGAGCGCTTGTTACCAAGGTTGCTAGAAATTATCTATGAGATCAATGCCCGCTTTTTGTCGGAAGTTGCACTGAAATGGCCCGGTGATATCGAAAAGCAGCGCGCGCTGTCACTTATTGAGGAGTCTAGCCATCCTCAAATTCGCATGGCGTATCTTGCGATCGTAGGCAGTTATTCTGTCAATGGTGTTGCTGCGCTTCATACCGAGCTATTAAAAGCTGGCTTGTTTAACGATTTTTATCAACTGTGCCCAGAGAAGTTTAATAATAAAACGAATGGGGTGACGCCAAGACGCTGGTTATCGCACTGTAATCCAGAACTGGCGCAATTGATTAGCGATAAAATAGGCGACGGCTGGCAAGCTGATTTTTCTAAAATTAGTGAACTACGTCGTTTTTACGATAACCACGCCTTCCAAAAGCAGTGGTTAACAGTCAAACAAAACAACAAACAACGTCTTGCTGAGCTAATTGCCCATGAATGTCAGGTAGAGTTTGATCCAACTATGATGTTTGATGTTCAAGTCAAGCGTATTCATGAATACAAGCGTCAGCTACTTAACGTATTGCACGTTATCCATCTTTACGATCGGATCTGTCGTGGTGATGTGGCAGAGCTCGTTCCTCGTTGCGTACTGTTTGGAGGTAAGGCTGCACCCGGTTATTACATGGCGAAGAAGATCATTAAATTAATCAATAATGTTGCCAATGTTATCAACAATGACCCCGCGGCGAGGCCCTATCTTCGAGTGGCTTTCATGCCCAATTACAATGTCTCAAAAATGGAAGTGATTTGTCCTGCAACAGACTTATCAGAGCAAATTTCAACCGCAGGAAAAGAAGCGTCTGGCACAGGCAACATGAAGTTTATGATGAATGGTGCAATCACCATAGGCACCTTAGATGGTGCCAATATTGAAATACGAGAATGCGTTGGTGCAGACAACTTTTACTTATTTGGTGTAACTGCTGAACAAGCACAGCAAGTGCGCCAAAATTATCAGCCCCTTAAGATAATAGAAAGCAACAATGACCTTAAACGTGTTATGGCTTTGCTCGAAAGTGGGCACTTTAACCTATTTGAGCCTAATATCTTTGATGACGTAATTAACTCAATTAAGAGTAGTACCGATCCTTGGTTAGTGGCACAAGATTTTCCTTCCTATGTTGAGAGCCAGGAGCATGCGGCTCAAGCATACAAAGACAAGGAACATTGGCTGCGCATGAGTATTCTCAATACCGCAGCAAGTGGAAAATTTTCTAGCGATAGAACAATTCAAGATTACAGCGATGATATTTGGCGCTTGAGCCCAATGCAGTAGTCACCGCAAAAAAGTTATGGAGAGAAGAAATAATGCCTAATTATGCGAATCGTTATATTAGTACCCTCACTCGAGAAACATATGCTTTAATACTTGCGGGTGGAAGAGGTTCGCGCCTTCACGAGCTCACCAATTGGCGAGCGAAACCCGCTGTTTATTTTGGCGGCAAACATCGAATTATCGATTTTCCACTGTCTAACTGCATTAACTCAGGGATCCGTCGGGTTGGCATTGCCACGCAATATAAGTCGCACTCCCTTATTCGTCATGTTAATCGCGCATGGGGACACTTTAAAAAGGAACTGGGAGAATCTGTAGAGATATTGCCAGCATCACAGCGATATGGTGATGAATGGTACTGCGGCACAGCAGACGCAGTTTTCCAGAATATGGATATTATTCGTCATGAGCTTCCCAAATACGTTATGATCCTATCGGGTGATCATGTCTACAGAATGGATTACGGTGGCTTGCTTGCAAAGCACGTTGAGACAGGTGCAGATATGACCGTATGTTGTATTGAAGTGCCCTGTGAAGAGGCGGCAAAAACGTTTGGTGTCATGACGGTAGATGAAAGCAACCGGGTCCGTCGCTTTGATGAAAAACCGGTAGATCCGACGTCAATTCCTGGAAAGCCAGGTGTATGTTTGGCTTCTATGGGTAACTATGTGTTTAACACTGAGTTTTTATTCGAGCAGTTAAAAAAGGATGCGGAACGAGAAGGGTCTGGTCGTGACTTTGGTCATGATATTATCCCATCCATCATAGAAGAGCATAATGTATATGCGTATCCATTTTGCGACCCATCACATGAAGGGCAGCCATATTGGCGAGATGTAGGGACGCTTGATTCATTCTGGGAAGCAAATATGGAGTTGGTTTCTCCTGAACCACAACTTGATCTCTATGATCCTCATTGGCCAATTTGGACTTATCAGGAACAGTTACCACCAGCTAAATTTATATTTGATGATGATGATAGACGCGGTATGGCCGTAGACTCAACGGTTTCTGGTGGCTGTATTATTTCTGGCTCTAAGGTTAAGCGTTCATTGCTGTTTTCCAATGTGCATGTTCACTCGTATTGTGAAATTGAAGGAGCCGTTGTGTTGCCTGGTGCCAAAATCGGGCGTAACTGCAAAATCAAAAACGCAATCATTGACCGCAGTTGTCAAATACCAGAGGGGATGACAATTGGTTACGATACTGACTTAGACAAAGAGAATGGCTTTAGAGTGTCGAATAAGGGGATCGTATTGGTGACCCGAGATATGCTCGCAGAGCTTGCGGAAAAAAATAATAAATGATCCATGTAGAGGTACTATGCATGTAATTTTAGTGGCAGCCGAAAATGATCGGTTGCCAAATTGTAAGGTAGGGGGCGTCGCAGATGTAATACGTGACGTGCCTTATGCATTGGCGCAGCTTGGCATTAAAGTATCGGTGGTGACACCTGACTATGGCCAAGCTGCTTTAAATCGAAACTTAGTCGCTGATATTGCCGTCCCTTTTCGTCAACACCTAGAAACGGCGACTCTTTGGTCTGTTGAAGAAAGTGCCAATGTCACTCAGTATGTCATTTCACATTCATTGTTTAGTGAGCATCATGGCGCTATTTACTGTAATGATCCTCACCAGCCCTTTGCCACGGATGCAAATCGATTTGCGTTTTTTAGTGCGGCAGTTGCTGAACTTATTGAACATGAGTTGATAGCAGAGATAGATGTTGTACACCTACATGACTGGCATGCTGCTGTCGTTGCGGTACTTCGTCAGTTTAGTCCAAGATTCAAACGCTTAAAGACGCTGAGGACAGTCTATACTGTGCATAACCTTGCACTTCAAGGGATCCGGCCTTTTAATCATGACTTTTCCAGCCTTGAGTCTTGGTTTCCGACACTCACCTATGATGGACTCAGTATTTGCGATCCTAAATATCCTCACTGCTTTAATCCGATGCGAGCGGCTATTGCTCTTTCAGACAAAGTGCATGTTGTTTCTCCTAATTACGCCAAAGAGGTAATGATCCCAAGTCATCCGGAGCTTGGGTTTTTTGGTGGCGAAGGGTTAGAGAGCGACATGCAGCATGCTTCTTATGAGGGACGGTTAGCAGGTATTTTAAACGGTTGTGTGTATGATGAGTCAGGTGACGAAGAGAATCTAACTCTTGCTGACTATTTGGCGCTTGCTGAGCAGCATGTGTTTCAATGGATGGCGAAGTCTAGCCAAGTATTATCTCGGTTTTACATTGCCCACCAACGCATACTCGCTTGGCGCGGTGAAGCCTTTAGTGGCAAGCTAATTACAAGTGTTGGTCGTCTCACCGATCAAAAAGCACTTATTTTAAGACAGCCTACCCAGTCAGGCATTGTGCTCGATGACATCGCAAAAATAGCCAAGCACCAAGGAGCACGTATTGTGATTGTTGGCTCTGGTGACCCAAGTCTTGAGCAGCTATTTACCGAAGTAATGGCACGCCATAACAATGTCTTGTTTTTAAATGGTTATGGTAAAGCACTCGGCGAACAACTGTACCCGTTAGGTGATTTATTTTTAATGCCAAGCTCCTTTGAGCCTTGTGGTATCAGCCAAATGCTTGCGATGCGTGCAGGACAACCTTGTATCGTGCATAAAGTGGGTGGACTATATGATACGGTAAAACACAATGAAACAGGCTATTGCTTTGAAGGAGAAACACTCGCTGAGCAAGGTAGTCAGTTTATTGCGATTTTTGAATTAGCGCTTGCTGATCTGATGAACGATAGCGAAAAATATCAACAACTCAGGCTGCAAGCTCGTATGCAGCGCTTTGACTGGTCTGATGTTGCACAAAAATACTGCGAACAATTATATAGATAGCGAAAATGTAGATAAAAAAATTTTCGCATCTGTGTTAAGTATTTAGCAATTGGCTCAGTTGCTAAACAAAAAACTAGGTCAAAGGTATCAAAAGATAGCTTTGGCCTTTCTTTTTTATCATTTTGCATTATCTTTTAAGCTATTATTTTGATTCTTAATAGCTTAGGTTGATTTTCTTTATCATCATAAAGGGTTAAAATCTAAAAATTGCTAAACCAAAAGTGTGATTGTTCACTTTAGGTACAAAGGAGTTTTTGTTTGAAGGTTTTTGTGGCCCGCCAAGCCATATTTAATCGTAAAAAACAAGTTGTTGCATACGAATTGTTGTTTCGCGATGGTGTAAAAAATAGCTTTCCAAATATTGCAGATGATGCAGCGACAGCCAAGCTGATAATGAATAATCAACTTAACCTCGGCATGCGATATCTCACTTCGGGAAAGAAAGCGCTAATTAATATTGGTCCAGACTCGTTACGTCAGGAGCTGTGTGAGTTTCTCCCTGCAAATGATGTGATCTTGGAGCTATTGGAGACTATTCCGCCAACAAAACAAAATTATGAGCGGATAAGAGGCTTATTTCACAGCAACTTTAGACTCGCGTTGGACGATTTTGAATACTCAAAAGAATGGGAACCTTTCTTAAAGCTCGTTAGGTTGATTAAGTTCGACGTCATGGAAAATCCGCTGGATACTATAGTGCCAGTAATTGACATGATCAAAGAGCGAAAGAACATCAAACTACTAGCGGAAAAAGTCGAAACCGAAGAAGAATTCGAGCAAGCTAAAAAGATGGGGTTTCAGTTCTTTCAAGGCTACTTCTTTGCAAAACCAAAGATGATTGAGCAAAAAGACATTACTATTAATTATGTGATTGTCATGCTCATTTATGAAGAAGCACTTAAACCGAATATGAGTATTACGCGATTAGCCGAATTGTTTGCTCAGGACACTGCGCTTGCGTACAAACTGCTAAGGCTAATTAATTCCGGCGTATTTCCAATCAAAAGTCGTATCGAATCTTTAAAGCAAGCCTTGGTATATTTAGGAAACGAGCGTGTAAAAAAGTTTGTAAACTTAATTATGACAGCCCACGTAGCCGAGGGAAAACCGACAGAATTAACACGCCTTTCTATCGTTCGTTCGCGATTTTGTGAGCTTATCGCACAGCAAATTTCGCCAGGACTTGCCAATATGAGTTTTATGACGGGTTTATTTTCTCTGCTTGATGCCATTCTAGACAGGCCAATGGAGCAGGTTGTAAACAAACTCCCTTTTCCTGAGCAACTCCATGATGCTTTGATAGGCAAACCCAACACGCTATATTATATTTTAAATATCGTTAGAGCCTATGAGTCTGGAAGCTGGTGGACACTGCAGGATGCGTGCAGTTATCTAAACTACAAAGACGAAAATCTTCCCGATTTTCATGCTGCTGCGATAAACTGGGCTGATATGTATAAAAACCGTGTATATTGATGAATAGAATTATTGCGATGGATGCGATCCGCGGATTCGCGCTGCTTGGCTTGCTTTCCATGAATATGGTACATATGGCCAATTTTGAGTTGGGCTATGTACCAGCCCAAACAGCCCACTATCTTGATCCGTTCTTAGCAATGGTTAATAGTATTTTCTTTGATGGTCGATTCAGAACCTTATTTGCAATGTTATTTGGAGCGGCATTATGTATTCAGGTAGCAAAGACGGATGATCAGAGCATTGCAATGTATCGACTAACATGGTTAATGATCTTTGGTGTATTACACGGCGTGTTGATTTGGCCTGGAGATATTTTATTCAATTATGCGTTGAGTGGATTGGTTGCACTTAAATTTATTGATGCGAGCGACCAAAAGTTAAACCGCTATGCAATAGGATTCATTTTAGTCCCTTCTATTGCTATCAGCTTATTGCTGTTAATTGATCCAGAACCACAAATAAATAGAACTTCTGAAGTCTACCTCGAGTTTTTGCAGCAAATTCCAGAAAACTACCTAGAACTGCTCACCCTTAATGGTCTTTACTTTATCATTATCAGTTTACTTATCCCGGTTATTACTTTGTGGTATACCGCGGGGTTAATGCTACTCGGTATGCGTTTATATCGAAGTGGAATGTTTGATTTAGAGCGTACTGAACCTGTTCATAAAATTAACTTGTTTGCCGTGATAGCCATTATTTTGTCATTTGTCGGCTTTGTTCTTGAACGTAAGCTAGGCGTGGAGTTTTTTGAAGGAATAGATTGGATCCTTGCAGTACCCGTTGCGTTGTTTTATGTCGTCGTAATCAAGGCTGCAATGCGAGGTACAAAACATCAACTTTGGAGTCTCCAATGTGTTGGGCGTCTCGCGCTTTCGCTTTATCTTCTCCAGTCAATGGTGTTTGTAAGCTATTTTTACTTTATAAACCCGAGCGCTATCAGCATTTGGGAGCGGGTGGATTATTTCGCGGCATTTGTAATTGCGTCTATAATTCAATTAGCCCTTGCGGTGGTATATTGTAAGCTGTTTAAGCAAGGTCCATTTGAGAAGTTATTGAAGGTACTAGTGCTACGAAGAGCCCGCTATGATTAAAAAAGTACTTATTGGGTTAGTGCTATGGATGGTGTGTTTTAGTGTTAATGCTAAACAGTCTTTAAATGTACTGTTTGTTAATCCTTCTGTGCCTGGTGAACCATTTTGGCAGCGCGTCCAAGGCATTACAGAAGCGGCAGCGGATCAATTCGATATAAGATTAGATGTGATCTATGGAGAAGGAAACCGAATTATACAGCTCGCTGAGCTTAAAAAATATTTGAGTTATCGTGCTACTCCCGATTATGTAATCCTCATTAATTATCCTGGTGGTGCCGAAGAAAGCCTAAAGCTTTTAGAAAAATATGGGATCAATCATATTACTTTAGAAGAAACGATTTCTGGCCCTGAAAGGCTCGCGATAGGCAATCCAAAAGAACACTATAAGTATTGGCTTGGGGAAGTGCATCATGATAATGACCAAGCTGGTTACGATCTGGCAAAGAAACTATACCAACAAGCTAAAACTAACGGTCATGAGACAATTTATCCTATTGCTATCAATGGTCACTATGGCACAGAGTCAGATATTAGAAGCAACGGTGCAAAGCGCTTTTTTGATGAAGTTGGCGTGGTGGTTCAGCAAACTGTCTACGCTGGGTGGTCAAAAGAGCAAGCGCTTGATAAGACTAAGAAATTGTTGCACCGCTATCCAAAAACAAACCTTATTTGGCGTGCGTCAGATTTGATGGCGATGGGAGCTATCACCGCAGCTGCATCAAGCACCTCACAAATAGTGTTTGGCGGATTTGATTGGTTGTCGGATACTTTTGAGCTTATTGAACATCATGAGATGCAAGCATCCGTTGGCGGGCACTTTATGATGGGGGCTTGGGCGTTGATTTCGGTGTACGATCATTATTATGGACACCCCTTTTGGAGGGATAACACTGAACTTGCGTTTGACTTAAGCGTAATCACCAAGGAAAATCTAGCGGACTATTACTGGATAAAGTCAGCGAAAAACTGGCAATCTATTGATTACAAGGCAATGAGCCTTAGAGGAAAACCTAAAGAGCAGTATCATTTTTCTCCTGAGCTATTAAGAAAAAGTTTGCAAAAGTAGAAATGCAGTAGTGTAAAGCGGTTGAAGCGATTACAATACGGGTTTTTACTCAAAGTGGTTGTATCGTGACAGAGCAAAAGCGCCTCAATAAATACATCAGTGAAACTGGATTCTGCAGTCGTCGAGAAGCTGATGACTTAATCGCCTCAGGCCGTGTCAAAGTAAATGGAATTCTACCAGAAATGGGCACTAAAGTGTCTGATGCTGACACTATCATCATTGATGGTAAGCCTCTGAAAGCAAAGCCAAAGGCTGTATTTATTGCTTATAATAAACCTGTTGGTGTAACTTGTACCACCGAGCGTAAAATCAGAAGTAATATTGTCAGTGCAATTAACTATCCTGAGCGTATTTTCCCTATTGGTCGCTTAGACCGTCCATCCGAAGGATTAATTTTCTTGACCAACCAAGGCGATATGGTCAATAAAATCCTTCGCGCCGGCAATAACCATGAAAAAGAGTATGAGGTTGTGGTCGATAGGCCTATTGATGAGCGATTTGTAAAACGTATGTCCTCAGGTGTTCCAATCCTTGGCACTGTCACAAAGCCTTGTAAAGTTCGTAAAACCGGGGCTAAGTCATTTACCATTGTATTGACGCAAGGCTTAAATCGTCAAATTCGCAGAATGTGTGAATATCTAGGATTTGAAGTAACACACCTTAAACGTATTCGGATAATGAATATCGATCTAACTGGTCTTAGCTCTGGTAAGTGGCGTCACCTTAACGAAAACGAAATGCGAGCGATCAATCACGCAACAGAGTCATCGAGTAAAACACAAGAGGCATCAGCGGGTGCTGGTGCGGGAAAACAGCATGATAAGCCTAGAAGTGAAGTTAGTGAGGTTGGTCGTCCAAAGCAAGATAGGCGAGCGCATAACAGCAAAGATCGAACAGATGAACTCGACAAGCAAAATAGCGTTAAGCCTAAGCCAAAAACGCGAAATGGTGAACAAAATCACAGTCACAACAAACGCAAGTCAAGCCCAAAACACAATACTAAGCCTGCAAAAAGGGTCAAAGGTACTTTGTCCTTAAATAAGAATAAGTGACCTGAAGTTCGGATAATTAAGCAAAGAGTAGGGCAATGTAAAGCCCCTTGACAGATTAATTAGAATGGGCAAAACGAAATAAATAAGGGCTATAGAAATAGCCCTTATTACATTTACTCAAACTGTTACTTTTCATCATCAGGTAGAGTAACGTTCAATTCTAATACTGCTAAATCATCCTCGTTTTGTTCAAACTGGACGTTGACGGCATCCGAATCTACTTTTACGTATTTGCGAATAACATCGAGGATGTCTTGCTTAAGTTGTGGTAAGTAGTCAGGTGTACCACGCTTTGAGCGTTCGTGCGCAACGATGATTTGCAGTCGCTCTTTCGCTAATGATGCGCTATTTTTTTTCTCAGAACGAAAATAATCTAGTAATGACACCTTACCCTCCAAAGATCCGTTTGAAGATACCTTTCTTCTCAACTTGTAAGAAACGGAAATCAACGACTTCACCTAATAAGCGGTTAATTGCATCGCTATATGCTTGGCCTGCATCAGACTCTTGGTCTAAGATAACCGGTTGCCCTGAGTTAGACGCATTAAGTACTGCTTTTGATTCAGGTATTACACCTAGTAAGTCGATCGCTAGAATTTCTTTAACATCGTCTACCGACAACATTTCACCGCTATCTACACGCTCTGGGTTATAACGTGTAAGCAATAGGTGTTCCTTAACCGGCTCTAGGCCCATTTCAGCGCGCTTCGACTTGCTTTGTAGAATACCTAAAATACGGTCTGAGTCACGAACGGATGAAACTTCAGGGTTAGTTGCTACCACGGCTTCATCAGCGAAGTACAATGCCATCATTGCGCCTGCTTCAATACCCGCTGGTGAGTCGCAAATGATGAAATCAAATTCTTCTTTCATTTCATTTAGCACACGCTCAACCCCTTCTCGAGTGAGGGCGTCTTTATCACGAGTCTGAGAAGCTGGAAGAATATAAAGTTTTTCAACGCGCTTATCTTTAATCAATGCTTGATTTAGATTTGCTTCACCGTTGATAACGTTGACAAAATCATAAACAACGCGACGCTCGCATCCCATGATTAAGTCGAGGTTTCTAAGACCAATATCAAAATCGACAATGGCTGTTTTATAACCCTTTAGCGCTAAGCCAGTACCAATTGCTGCACTTGACGTTGTCTTACCAACACCGCCTTTACCTGAAGTTACGACAATAATTTTTGCCATCTGATTTATCCTTTGACCAAAGCTGTAATTTTTAATGATTCGTCTTGTTGTGTTATTTGAGCAGCTTGACCCCAGTGTTCACCTTGCAGCGAATCACTGATCCAATAACTCCCGTTTATAGACACCAGCTCAGCTTCTAAGCGCTGACAGAATATACTCGTGTCTTCTTGGCCTTGCGCACCTGCGATTGCACGACCACGTAAAGTACCGTAAATGTGCACGTTACCATCGGCGATAACTTCTGCACCATGACTTACAGCACCTAGCACGATCAGATCACGGTCTTTAGCATAAATTTGCTGACCACTACGTACCGTTCCGTTCACAATTTGAGCAGGAAGATAAACTTGTTTTTCTACTACTTCTGCTGCTTGAGATTGTGATGGGGTACTCGGTTGCACATCCCTTGAATAGTTTAGTACAGAAAACCCGGCTTCTTTGGCTAAGTCGTGCTGACTTTGAGTACCGCTACACACACCCACTGGATTGAGCTGTAAATCGACCAGTGTTTGCTTTAACTCTTTGAATTCTACAGTTTGCTCCTGAACATCAGCTAAATTAACCACAATTGGTGCACCTTGAAAAAATTTAGGCGCTTGCGAAATTTTGCTATCAAGATCTTGCCTTAACTTGGTCAGATCTAAAGAAAACAACTGCAGCACAGAGAGTGTAAATAGATTTCCTTTTAGTTCGAATGTTTGATTTGCCATATGTACTCAAATTTCTGTTACAACCGCCGCTAAAGCCTTATCTAGCTGACTTTAGCGCGTAGTAAAACTTTCCACAACTTACTAATAGCATGGTATAGTGACCGCCCATGATTAGCAAGAATTTATAGGCTTATAATGCTCACTGCCATATACAAAAGTCCAAAAAAAGCGGATACCTATCTTTTTGTAACTAAAAGAGATGATTTTTCCAATGTCCCTGCACCGTTAATGGAAACTTTCGGCACTCCTATCTATGTCATGATTATTGACCTTGCGAGAAGAACAAAATTGGGAATTGCTGATCTTGAAACGGTTAAGCAAAAATTAACTGACGATGGGTTTTACTTGCAACTTCCACCGCATACAGAAAGCTTGCTTGATGAATTTAGAAAGCAAAACGGAGTAACAGATTCGTGATAAAAAAAATTTCCCTACTAGTAGCCTCAGTTTGCTTGTCCACATCAGTCTTTGCTAACACTCAAGCGAAGTTTGATGAATACCTCAAAAACTTAAAACAAGAAGCGATTGACAAGGGCTATACACAACAATTAGTTGACGAGGCTTTTGCAACAGCAGTATTTAAGGAAAAGGTGATTAAGGCTGATAAATCCCAGCCAGAAATTGTCGAAACACTAGAAACTTATTTACCCAAGCGCGTCCCTGAATGGAAAATCCAACAGGCCCGCAAACTCTACAAAGAACACCAAGAATCTTTAGAAAAAATAGCAAAAGAATATGGCGTACAGGCACGGTTTATTGTTGCCCTGTGGGGCCTTGAAAGCAACTTTGGTCGTATTCAAGGCGGCTATCCAGTCATTAGTGCGTTAGTGACGCTTGCTTTTGATGGTCGTCGAGAAGCTTTGTATAAAAGACAGTTGTGGGCTGCGCTGGATATTTTAAGAGATGGTCACATCGGTCTGGATGATTTCAAAGGATCGTGGGCAGGAGCAATGGGTCAAACTCAGTTTATGCCAACTTCATTTACGTCTTATGCTGTTGATTATAATAAAGATGGTCGCAAGGACATTTGGACGACGCAAGAGGATGCTTTTGCGTCAATAGCCAATTACCTGAAAAGTGTGGGCTGGAACGATGATCTTACTTGGGGTCGCCAAGTTAAGCTACCTGAAGGTTTTGACAATAGCTACATTTTAAAGCGTGGTACTAAAACGCACAGCGAATGGTTAAAGGAGTGGAGTAAATCAGAGCGTTCATTGCAGGAGTGGCAAGCGCTTGGTCTTCGCAGAATGGACGGCACTGACTTGCCACAAGTGAATATCACAGCAGCATTAGTGATGCCAGATGACGCTAATGGCCGTATGTATCTAGCTTATGATAATTACAAGGCCTTGATGAACTGGAATAGATCTTATTATTTTGCCTCAAGTGTTGGGTATTTATCTGACCGTATAGGCTATCCAAAAATTTAGCCTAGAAAATTTGATTTAGCCCGTTCTAGCAACGGGCTTTTTTATGCCTTTTTATTGGGGGATATAGCTTGGTAAACAGGAAGACATATAGCTGAGGCGAGTATTATTCTTAATGCAATAAAAAAGGCAGCGTCCAACTCGCTGCCTTTTGGTTGGGCTAATGTATGCAAGTGTCAATAGTAGGACAAAGGTTGAACCTTGCCCCAAAAGACTCGGTACGAAAATAACGTATATGCAATTAAGGTCGGCACCACAATGACTACGCCATATAATAAGAAAGTAAGAGCTGACGCGTCAGCGACCGCTTCGAAGATGGTTAGCTTGCCAGGCACTACAAATGGGTAAAAGCTATAAACTAAGCCGAAGAAGCAAAGCACAAAGATAAATGCTGAAATCAGGAACGGTAACCAAGCTCCATTATCTGGTGACTTTGGTAGTTTCTGTAACACAAGTTCTAAAATTACAAAGAGCGACAAGCAAATAATCGGGGCTGGTAATACGACTAAGGCCATCGGGAGGTCAAACCAACGCTCATAGATCCACTCATTAATCGCTGGGTTGATGATAGAAACGAGCAACACCCCAACAAAGGCTACTCTCGCAAATTTTTTGCACCAGCTAATCGCATCTTGCTGCAATTGCCCTTCACACTTCATAATTAGCCATGCTGAACCAATCAAGCCATACGCGCAGACAACGCCAATTCCACTAAAGACCGCAAATGCATGGGCAAGAGGGGTATTTTCAAAGCCTATGACATAAAGCCCCAGCATATACCCTTGCGCGAACGAGGTGAGTAGCGACCCAAATTTAAATACTTTGTCCCACCGCCTTTGGCGTTTAACTCTCGCTTTTGCTCTGAAATCAAAAGCAACACCACGCATAATTAAGCCAAAGAGTAAAAACACAACAGGAATGTAGAGCGCCTGCAAGATCATACTATGGGCTTGAGGAAATGCGATAAATGCAAGGCCTACAGCTAAAACTAACCACGTTTCATTAGCATCCCAAAATGGACCGATAGAGGCTATCATAGTGTCTGCGGTTTCTTTATCGTCCAGCGGGATCATCATGCCAACGCCAAGGTCGTAACCATCTAATATTGCATAAACAAGCACAGCGAGTGCCATCAAACCGGCATAGATGAGAGATAGATATTCCGGATTAAACACGAGTCACCTCCTCAGCAAATTCCTTCATGTCGTACTCTTCCACTTCTACAGACTTGCTAGCAGTGTGGAACAAAGTGCGAATATAAGCGTACAGTAAGATTGCATATATCGTCAGATAGCCAATGAGTGTAAATAAGACGTTTTCTGAGGCAATTGTTGTGACTGCATCTTCAACTCTTAAGATACCACTGACGATATAAGGTTGGCGGCCAATTTCTGTGACATACCAGCCTGCGAGGGTAGCCACCCAGCCTGAGAAAGTCATCGCAACAAGCGTTTTCAGTTGCCACTTAGGTAACTCGCCCTTTTTCCATAATGTAAAACGAGTGACAAACGCAACTAAGATCATCAGCATGCCCATCCCAACCATGATTCTAAAACCGAAAAAGACGGGCTTAACAGGTGGGTGTTCACCTTTAAATTCATTAAGCCCTTTAATTTCACCGTTAACGTCGTGGGTAAGAATAAAACTTGCCATGTTAGGAATACCGAGCGCAAAGTCGTTGCGTCTTTCTTCCTCATTCGGAATTGCGAATAATAATAGTGGTGCCCCTTTCTCTGTTTCCCAAACCCCTTCCATTGCTGCAATTTTTTGTGGTTGATGTTTTAGCGTATTTAGGCCATGCAAATCGCCGACGAAAGCCTGCAATGGAGTAAGCAGCGCCGCAACTGTTAATGCAACGGTTAGTGCTTTCTTGGGGGCATGTTTTTCATCGTTTTTCAGCATCCGATACGCACTGACACCAGCTATCAAAAATGAAGCCGTCAGCGCACTAGCTAATAACATATGGAAGAAGCGATAACCGAATGAAGGATTGAAAATAACTTCAAACCAGTCCGTGGGATATACGATACCGTCCCTAAGTTCAAAGCCTGTCGGGGTTTGCATCCAACTATTCAAAGACAGGATCCAAAATGCGGAAAGCGTTGTACCTATGGCGACGATAAAAGTGGCTAAAGTATGTACTTTAGGTGGTACGCGCTTCATGCCAAACAACATGATCCCTAAAAATGTTGCTTCCATAAAAAATGCGGTCAATACTTCATAACCGAGCAAGGGACCTGCAATATTGCCGACTTTCTCCATAAAGCCGGGCCAGTTTGTACCAAACTGGAACGACATGGTAATGCCGCTTACGACACCGAGAGCAAAGGTCAATGCAAAAATTTTGACCCAAAAGCGATAAGCTCTTAACCAAACCGGGTGTTCGGTTAGGTCATACTTGAGTTTAAAAAACGCCAGAAACCAAGCTAACGCGATGGTTATCGTGGGAAAGAGAATATGAAAACTAATATTTGCTGCGAATTGTATTCGCGACAACAACAACGTATCAAGCATGACGCACCTCGCACTTTAAGACTTACGTAATAATTTATCCTTTAAATCTATTACTTTACTCACAGAAGAACCGAGCTTCATCAACGATTGCAATTGCTCTGGTGATAGGCGTTGAAGTTCCGCTGACCACTTAGTGACGGTTTCAAGTAGGTCATGAATGGATTGCATTTGCTGCTGTGCATACACTTCTTCAGGTGAGTTGGCGCTATCTAGGATTTGGTCACGAAGTAGAGTGAGTGTTGGGTCGATTTCCCTTTTTCTTCTCTCTTCAAATACGCGGTTAGCGAGATCCCAAATAGAGCCGTTTGGAGAGTAGTATTCTTTACGGTCGCCGGGAATATGATGCACCTTAACTAGTTGCCAAGATTGCAATTCTTTTATTCCCATACTCACGTTACCGCGTGAAATTTTTAACGCATCGGCGATTTCGTTCGCTGTTAATGGTTTTTCATTAATAACCAACAAACCAACCATTTGTCCTATAGTTCTGTTGAAACCCCAACGGCTTCCCATTTCGCCGCAATGAAGTACAAAATTTTCTATTTTTGGTGATAAGTTCATTGTTCTAAACTTTCAGTAATTATTGAAACTTTAATATAAAGGTCACTTTGACTTAGATCAAGCATTAATTAAGCTCAACTACAACATAGTGAAAGTTAACCTTCCCCGAATATCTATAATTGCCATCCACTGACCGCAAATCAATATAAATTTCAAATCATTGTGATTTAATGCGGCCGCAATCACACGGATTATGCTGCACAGCCTCTTACTTTTGCAGCGGTACTCACATGACACGGGAATTTATACATGCTAAGAATCCTCCTTTTCACCTTATCTATCTTTAGTTGCACTGCCTTTGCTGAGCGCGCGACAACCATATTGATCTCCATCGATGGATTTAGATGGGACTACATTGAAAAACACGATGCAAAGAATATTGCAAATCTTGCGAAGCAGGGCGTCCGAGCGACTAAGCTATGGCCTCAATATCCGACTAAGACATTTCCAAATCACCTGTCTATTGTTACGGGGTTAAAACCAATCAATCATGGTATCGTCGATAATTACTTTTGCGATAAGAAGCGTGATGAGTGTTATAAGATGGGGATGGGTAAAATGGATAGCTCTTGGATAAGTGGTATTCCCTTATGGAATCTTGTAAAAATGCATGGATATAAATCTGCCGCTTATTTTTGGCCAGAATCAGACGCTAGAATCAATGGTATGACGCCTGACTATTACTATCATTATTCAAAGAAAGCCGATTACAAGAATCGTCTTAATGAAATACACAATTGGCTAAAATTACCAAAAAGCGAAAAACCATTGTTTGTCGCTAGCTACTTTTCTCTAGTGGATTCTATGGGTCATGGATACGGACCAGACCATGAAAAAACGAGAGAAGCAGTACAATTTGTTGATGGCTTAATCGGAGATTTTGTCGCTGCTTTGAAAAAGGACAAAATTAAAGTGAACCTAGTACTCGTTTCTGATCATGGTATGGCAAGTATAGAGCCAGACAAAGCTGTGATCCTCGAAGAGCTAGATATACCTAAAGAATGGACTATCAAAAACAGTGGAACGAGGGTGTCGCTTTATGCGCTAGGCGAAGAAAAACTTGAAGCAAAAGCACTTATACAGCAGTTACGTGAAAAAGCGGAGGGTCGTTATGAGGTGTTGAGTAGTGAGCGAAAACAGCAACTTAATGGCGGTGAGTCCTCTCGTATCGGTGACATTATCCTGCAAGCAAAAGCACCTATTGTCTTTATGCAGAAAGGCAAGCAAGGCTATTATGGTACACATGGGTATGAGGTAACACCTGATATGGCCGCATTTTTTGTCGCAAGTGGCCCCGCCTTTAAATCGGGTGTAACGATAGAACAAGCTAGCAATTTAGAAGTTTACCCAACACTTACACACATTATGGGGCTTAAGCCACTTAATGAGCTTGATAGTAGGGGAGAAAATCTATTAAAGCTGGTTAGGCAGTAAAACAAACTATTTATGATGTTCAGGGCTAATGCGTAACTTAGCTCTGAACTAGGTGAGTAGAGTAAGTTACTTTTTATTGGAAGATTTCATCAACCGTTTTGCTAAAGCAAATACAATATAGACAAGAACCAAGGAATTAAGGACAAGCAATGCATCTTTATCAGATACGAACATCCATATCGCCGCAAGCGCAAGGCAAGCAAGTGTAAAGTGGCCAACTAGTGGATTGGTAGTCTTTTTCTTCATTAAGAACTTCGCTGTATTTATGTTCAGATTATTTTACACCTGATAGCTGAGACAATACCAATAATCCGTTCAAAAAACTAAATATTTTTAACCATGTGGTTATAATACGGGCACACAGAATGTGGACGTTCTAATTCGTTATTGGTCTGACCAGAGTTTGATATAGATTAACTGTTTCACTCAAACGAATAGCTAAAATGTCATGGAAGTACATTAAAGAGAATTTTTAGTGGTACAAATAAATAAAGCAAAACATTGGTTAGACCTTAAAAAGCTGATACTCATTCTTGCCACATTATGCGTATTTACATCGTTACTAAACGCGTTGTTTTCGAGCTACCAAGTGCAAAAACAGGTGATGGTAAAAGATACGCTAGAGGCAAATCGTGCCTATGCAACTAAGTTAGCAGATGTTACCGATCTCTTCTTGCAATCAGTATTGATGCAACTAAAAGCGTCGAGCGAAACCATTGCGACGCAGCTAGATAACCCTGAGGTGGTTAATAAAGAGTTGAGTCAAATGCTTACAAGGACACATAGTTTTGACTCTATCGTGTTAGTAAACGCAAAAGGTGAAATTATCGGTGCCCAACCAAGTTCACTTGGTGTGATAGGAGCTACACTCAAAAATGAAGTCGAAACTTTGCCACTTCGTGAAAAAGCCCCTTTTATTGTAGGTCCATTTGTTTCGCCGGCTGGGAATTTGATGGTGAGCCCAACTCATCCAATGTTTGACCAAGAAGGAATATTCGTAGGTTTTATCGCAGCTGGGATTTATCTTAAAGGTGACAATATCTTAGGCCGATTATTAGCAAACCATCATCACCAAGACAAAACCTATATTTATGTTACCGGCCCCAACGGTAAACTCATTTATCATCATGATGATCATCGTATTGGGCAAGACGTCACCAAAAATGAGGTCGTTGAATCATTACTCAGCAAAACTTCAGGTTCCGCCCAAATCGTCAATACCCAAGGGGTAGCAATGCTAGCTGGGTATGCTTCCGTAGCGACGAGTGGTTGGGGGGTCGTGGCACAACGCCCATTAGAGGTCACGATGTCACAATTATCGAACACCATGCGGCACGTACTCAAAACTACCATTCCATTTACTGTATTTTTGTTAATTTGTGTGCTTGGACTCGGAACCTTAATTGCTAAGCCATTATGGCGATTAGCTAAGTTATCAGAGCAAGTGGAAGATGGCAGAAACATCGATTTTCCACATGTATCCACATGGTATTATGAAGCCGCGTGGCTTTATCAGGCAATGCACAGTAGTGTTAAGAACTTAGGAGCACAGATCCAGCGCTTTGACGATGAAAGAAAGCAAGATCAGCTGACTCATTTATTCAATAGACGAGGAATGGAAAAGTGGCTAGAGAATGCCTATGAGCAGCAAACTCCGTTTAGCATTATTGCGCTTGATATCGATCACTTCAAACACGTGAATGATACTTACGGCCACGATGTTGGTGATGTGGTAATCAGAAAACTCGCAGAGCTGATGCGCACTAATGCACGTGAACAAGATCACCTATGTCGTAGTGGTGGAGAAGAGTTTTTGATGTTTCTACCGCATGTAGATATAGACAAAGCAGATAGGATCGCTGAGCGTCTGCGCGCATGTACCGCTGAAACTGAGTTTGGCGAGGCGGGACATATCACGATTTCTCTTGGGATCTCTCATTGGCCGCTGTGCTCTGAGGATTTGCATCACGCACTTAAACTAGCGGACCGTAGTTTATATCAAGCTAAGGCTAACGGTAGAAACCGAGTAGAGCATGCCGTTATAGCTAATCATAATGTAGCATAATTGGAAATTCGATATTAAAAAGTGAAATCTGCTCCGAATATCGGTAAGATGCGTTGCAATTTTTACCGTTACCTAATTTGGAGCTGTACTTTCCATGGCAAAAACATTGAAAGTTCCTCATACACTAGTCTTATTGCTAGGTATGATGTTAATTGCATTGCTGTCGACCTGGATTATTCCACAAGGCTTTTTTGATACTGCAACCACTGACACTGGCAGACAAGTTGTACTTGCTGGCACCTACCACATTGCAGAAGAATCAGTTCAACTAACTCCTTGGGATCTGTTAAAAGCTATTCCTCGCGCTTTTGCTGCTGCGCAAGACGTTATCTTCTTTGTGATGATAGTGGGTGGTGTACTCGCAATTGCACGTGCAACAGGCACTGTTGATGCATTGATCGGTCGCTTACTTGAGAAAAATGGCGATAAACCACAAAAGCTGATTTTTATGGTGGTGTTTTGTTTTGCAATCGCTTCAAGTGCGATAGGTACTGCAGGTGAATACATTCCGTTTGTGCTGATTCTAGTTGCGCTCTGTAAGGCAATGAAGCTGGATGCCATGACTGCCGTTGGCATGATCATCGCAGGCTACGGTATTGGATACGGTGTGTCAGCATTCAACCCATTTACGGTATTAATTGCCCAGCAAATTGCTGAAGTACCAGTCTATTCGGGTATATGGTTAAGATTTGCTATTTTTGTTCCATTTGTACTGATTGGCTTTCATCATGTATGGAGTTACACAAAAAAGGTACAACAAAATCCTGAGCACTCGATGATGAAAGATGTGCCTTGCCCACTGGCAGGTCAGGCTGCGCCAAGCTATCCGCAGCTTAACGGTCGTCATAGAACTATTTTGCTTACTTTTATTGTGACGCTTGTTTGTGCAGTTTGGGGAATTGCCACTCAGGGGTGGTATTTATACGAGCTAGGTGGTTTATTTATCGCATGGGGTGTCGTGATTTCAATTCTTGGTAAACTTTCAGCAGACGAAGCTGCAAACCGTTTTATTGAGGGGGTTTCAGACTTGGTCACTACTGCTGTGCTTATTGGCGTAGCTCGTGGTATTGCCCTTATTCTTGAAGATGGTCAAATCCTTCACACGATTGTGCATGGACTTTCAACTCCTCTTTCTTATGTCGCTGCAGAAGTTTCGGCCGTTGGTATGTTACTTATCCAAACGCTTTTAAACATGTTCATTCCGTCGGGCTCAGGTCAGGCATATGTGACTATGCCACTGATGGTGCCGGTAGGCGACTTAGTTGGTGTACCAAGACAGGTTGCGGTACTTGCGTATCAGTTTGGTGACGGCTTCTCAAATATGATAGTGCCAACAAATGCGGTATTAATGGGGATACTCGGCATGGCTGGCGTCCCTTACACACATTGGTTTAGATTCTGTATGCCGTTGATGGCTAAACTCATGGTCGCTGCGGCAACTGTACTGGTACTCGCTGTGATGTTTGGTTATGGTTTGGACGTACAACCGCAACTGTAGATAAACAAATTTTCTTCTTAGATAGCGCCAATCGGCGCTATCTTGCCTTCACTAGACTCAATTTCTCATCACAAAGCAAATTTATTGATCTGTATTTATATTCTATGTAGTTTATTAAGCTATTATTATTTATTAAACAAAAATCTTGGTCGGGAATGAGCCATACAGACTTCTATGAATTTAACGTTTAGCCATTTTTACAATTTAACATCCACTAATCAGCGATATCAATTTGCATTGAAACAGTTGTATGAACGATTTGATGCGGATCATTGTTTTGTGGGTAAATTTATCGATAACGATAAGCGTGTAAAGACCGTGATGTACCTCGCGGATGGTGAAGAAGTCGATAATATTATTTATGACCTTGAAGGGACACCTTGTTTTGATGCTAAAGCAAGCAATGATGTATGTTGCGTCACAAGTGGTTTACAGCAACTTTATGAAGAGGATGAGATCCTTCGCGTTTTAAGCATAGAGGGTTATCTTGGTTTAACTTTGCGAGCATTAGATCATACACCCATAGGAATAATGGTCTGTTTGTTTAATAAAGAAAAACAAGTCAGCCTAGAAGAAAAACTATGGTTTCAAGAATTAGGACACCTGATCTCAACGGAGCTTAGCCATAATTTAGAATTGACCAAACAAGGAATTTTGCTCAAACAACTTGCAAAAGGCGAGCAAATAGCAGACTTATGCACTTGGACGTGGCAACTTAAACAGAACAAACACTACTTTTCCTCTCATCTTAATCATCTACTTAAGACAAAAACTGATTCTCTATCTCTATCATTATTACTCGATAAACTCACAATAGAAGATAGTGAACGACTGCGGATAGCTTTAGAGAAAGTCAAACTAGGTGGAACTCGGCATGTTGATTTACAAGTTTCGTTGACCTCTCGCACCGAACACTACGGGTTATTAAGAATTATTGGTCAAGTAGAGTCTGATGAGCAGCATAGCGATGAACTTGTATTCACTGCGACTATTCAAGATATTAGCTATATTTCATCGCTAAATAAACAGCTCGAACTCACTAATGTTGTGTTCGAGCATGCTACAGAAGCCATTATGATCACCAACAATGAAAATAAAATCATTATGGTAAATCGTGCATTTGAGCGACTAACGGGTTATACCGGCTACGAATTATTAGGCCAAGACCCCGCGGTGCTGTCATCTGGTAAGCAAGATAAATCATTCTATGAAGCAATGTGGGCGTCGTTGAGTACGGTTGGTCACTGGAAAGGAGAGATCCACAACCGTCGCAAAAACGGTCAGATTTATCCAGAGGAATTAACACTGAGCGTGGTGAAGGATGAGCAAGGTAAAGTCGCTAACTACGTCGGCATCTTTAGAGATATTACTGAATGGAAGCGTAATGAATCTCAACTTACCTTCTACGCTAATCATGAACCATTAACCGCGCTATTAAATCGCCGTAGTTTTATGCAGCGCTTAGAAGAACAAATATCGGGCTCAAGAAGTAACAATACAAGTTGCTCACTGCTTTTTATTGGCTTGGATAGGTTTAAAGAAGTCAACGATGTTTTTGGTCCGGAGATTGGCGATAAGGTACTTATTTCTGTAGCTAAACGATTGAAAAATGCGGTTCGCCAAAATGATATTATCGCAAGGTACGGTGGTGACGAGTTTGCGTTACTACTTACGCGCAGCGATGTAGAAAGCGCGCTAAAGATTGCTCAAAAGCTCTCACAGAAACTCTCTCAGCCCTATGTATTTAATGAAATTACCATAGAAGTCACTTGCTCTACAGGCATTGCACAGCTTGAAGCTGGCTCTCGGATCACCGCAGCAAATTTACTCAGAAACGCAGCGCATGCACTTAATAGCGTGAAAAAGACCGAGCGCGGACAGGTAGCATTACACAATGCAGCAATTCAAAATGCCTATTTAAATAAAATAAAGCTTAAAGACAAGTTAAAGCAGGCACTGAAAGAAGGAGCGCTTACTGTTTATTATCAACCGATCGTTAATGCTGATACCAACCACATCACAAAGTTTGAAGCCCTAGTACGTTGGTTTGATGATGAATACGGAATGGTATCACCAAGTACTTTCATTCCTATCGCCGAAGAATTTGGTCTTATTCATTTAGTTGGACAGTTTGTACTTGAGCGTAGTTGTCAAGACTTAGCAAAAATCCACCAAGCTGGTTTTACAGAGGTTGGGATCTCTATTAATCGCTCTGTTAGTGAGTTTAAAGCCAGTATTAATCAGGTGAAGCTAATCACCTCTGCCATTGAAAAAGCCAAGATCCCGTATGAAGCAATTACCATTGAAGTTACCGAATCGCTTGCTACAAATCGCTATACTTGGAAAACGCTTAATCAACTAAGAGAGCATGGGATAAAGGTTTCACTTGACGATTTTTGTACTGGCTATTCATCATTAAGTAACTTGATAGAAAATCAAGTGGATTACCTAAAAATAGACAAGAGCTTTGTCGACAGCTTAATGTCTGATTACAACAAACAAGTAATGATAGACTGCCTCATTAAGCTCAGTGATAAGTTGGGAATTGGTGTGATAGCCGAAGGGGTAGAGCAGTTTACTCAACTCGAAAAGTTACGAGAGCTTGGTTGTCATCACATTCAAGGATTCTTTTACAGCCCCGCAAAACCAATAGATGCCTGCCTTGAGTTACTCACAACAGACGCTTTTGCTGAACAAACACAAAGTGCATTAGAAAAATAAAGGTGTGATATTTTGATATCACACCTCAGAAATAGCAGATTGCTTCTGCGTCTTTATTACAACAGTGGTTTTATCAGCGCTGTGATCGCTTTAATGTGATCATCACGGTCGTTTAGCGCAGGAATATAACGATACTTTTCGCCGCCAGCAGACTCAAATACCTCACGGTTTTCAACTTCTAACTCTTCGAGTGTTTCTAAGCAGTCGGCACTAAAAGCTGGGCTTAAAATTGCGACGTTTTTAATACCTTGACTCGGAAAACTCTCAAGTGTTTTGTCCGTATAAGGTTGCAACCATTCTGCTTTACCAAAACGACTTTGGAAGGTGGTCATCACTTTTTCTTTATCAAGATTAAGTTTTTCAACGACTAAGCGAGTCGTTTGTTGGCAAAAACAATGATACGGATCGCCTCTATCTAAAAATAACTTTGGTGTTCCATGATAAGAAAAAACCAATTTATCTGGCTCTCCATTCGCCTCAAGATCTTCTCTAATTGAATTAGCTAAAGATTCAATATAAAGCGGATGTTTGTGATAGCCATTAATAAAATGCAGCTCTGGTACCCAGCGCCAACCTCTTAGCACCTTTGAGATCTGATCAAAGGTTGAACCTGTTGTCGCGCTGGAGTATTGAGGATATAGCGGCACAATGATAATTCGTGTGATGCCTTTTTCTCTTAACTTCTCAAGCCCTGATTCAATTGACGGGTTGCCATAACGCATGGCAAGCTCAACTTCGATGCCTTCAAAACCTTCACTGCGTAATTGCTTCTCTATTTTATCAGTTTGCGCTCGACTAATGGTTATCAAAGGTGAGCCTTCATCAGTCCAAATTGACTGATAGGCGTGTGCAGATTTTTTAGGACGAACGCGTAAAATTATGCCATGCAAAATCATTAACCAAATTAGTCTTGGAATTTCGACAATACGGGGATCGGAAAGAAACTCAGCGAGATAAACTCTAAGTGCTTTAGCCGTTGGTGCATCTGGGCTACCTAAATTTGTAATAAGAATACCCGTTTTGGAATTAAATCGGCCTTCATGGGGGTTATCTGTTATGGCTGAAAAGCGAGACACCTAACGCTCCTTAGATTATCATTTTAATAGGATTATTTTACAAGAAAGGCTATACGGGAGTAAGCCTAATTTCGATCTAAACTGGCATAAATCAATTTGCGCCTAAAATTAACTCACACTATAGTTGTAATTATCGTTAATTAATCCCTTCTCTATTGCTATTCATGGATTGAGGGCGTATTTTCCTGCAAATCTTTAAGGGAAAATCAATTTTTTGTTAGTTTTGGACATGTCTAATGAGAACCAACCACCCAGTAACCCAAAGAGAAAAAACCTTTTCTCGCGATGTAAAACTCATCTCCGTCACTGATCTGAAAGGTAATATTGTTGACTGCAATCAAGCGTTTATTGATGTTAGTGGATTTTCCCGTGATGAGTTAGTTGGCCAACCTCATAATATAGTACGACATCCAGATATGCCACCTGTGGCGTTTCAAACCATGTGGACGCAGCTTAAAACAGGTAAGCCATGGATGGGGATCGTAAAAAACCGCTGCAAAAATGGCGATCACTATTGGGTTGATGCCTATGTAACCCCAATAACAGAAAATGGCAAAATCATTGGCTATGAGTCGGTTAGAAGCTGCCCAGACAGGGCTACGGTTGAACGGGCAAGTCAACTTTATACAAACGTAAATACTAATAAAGGAAGCAGTTTCAGTCTTCCCAAATTACGTGTCGTTTGGCCAGTATTTAACATCGTCTCGTCACTGGCACTTTGGTATTTTGCTTCTGAGTCTGCAGGATTTTTTTGGTTGATGGCAAATATGCTGGCATATTCAGCCTATGCAACTTGGCGCGATAAAGAACAGCTGAGAAGACTAGAATTTGAGTTGGCGCACAGTTTTTGCGATGAGATATCTGAGCAAGTTTATTCGACTTGGGATGGTACTATGGCATCAATCCAAGTCCGCTTAAAGAGCGAAAGGGCACACCTAGATACAATTCTTACGCGTGTTGAACATGCGGCGCAAAACGTATCAAAAGGAGCGCATACGGCGAGTAAAGAAGCGCGAGCAACTTATGCCGATTTACAAAAGCAGCAAACTGAGACTGAGCTTGTTGCCACTGCCATGAATGAAATGACAACAACCATCAACGATGTCTCTAACAGCGTGCAATTGAGTGCTAAAGATGCTCAGAACTCCCTTGATTTGACTTCTCAAACAGAACAGATCGCTAATAAAACCAAAATTGCTTTTGGTGATTTAAGTAATACCATTGCCGATATCCGCAATTCTGTTGAAGGCGTCTCTAAGCAAACTGATAAAATTGCTGCAGCCGCACAGATTATCGAACAAATCGCTGAGCAAACTAATTTGCTAGCACTAAATGCAGCAATTGAAGCTGCGCGAGCTGGTGAACAAGGTAGGGGCTTCGCAGTAGTTGCTGATGAAGTTAGACATCTAGCACAGCGTACTCAAGAGTCGACTAAAGAGATCCATGCAATTATTGAAGAGCTAACCAGCAGCACACAAGCGTCAGTAAATATTGCTCAGCAAGGCCAAGAAGAATCGCTCCATGGTATTGAACAGCTGAATCAAAGCACCGATATGCTACAACAAATCACCCAAGCTGTTATCCAGATTAGTGATATGTCGATGCAAATTGCAACTTCTGTTGAGCAACAAGCGACCGTGTCTGATGACATTAATCAGCAAGTCGTAAACATTGCACAGCTTGCAAACAACAGCCTAGATAGCGCGGACAAAGTGCATCAAGAGAGTAAAGACCTAGAATCGACTGCTAAAGAAATGCACGAGTTGATTGTTCGTTTTAAGCGTAAGTGATGCTATTTAGTTGAGTTAAATGTAGTAGTTCAATCCATCGCTTTTTTGCTAAAACACTTAAATGATAAAAAGGACATCAGTGGATGTCCTTTTTTCATAGTTAAGGCTCATAGCTTAGTAGTGACAATACTTTTTCAATCGCCGCATCTTTGTTCTCTTTTCTAAAAGTGATGTCGAAGGGATCGACTTCAACGTCAACAGGAACACCTAGCACTTCCACATTCAAATCCAAACTATTTTCATAGTACTCATTACTCAGCTCATAAATCCAACCATTAGGCAGCATCCGTGGAAAAGTATCAGAGGTAGCACCAGCTGTAGCGCGTCCTACCAGTGTTACTTGAGGGAGCGCAGACATAGCCAACGCAAAGGTTTCGCCAGCACTGAAAGTACCGTTTGAGGTTAGGAGATAAATATCTTTAAGATAATATGGCCTGTCATTATCAGGCTCTGCATAAACCGATGTCAGCTGATGTAACGCCCCAGCATAAAATGTACTAATATCCCAAACAAGCGTATTTTGTGAGATAAAGCGCTTGATTAATTCTAGTGCTTGTATGTCATGGCCACCTTCATTATCGCGAATATCAATAATCAGCTGATTAGTACGGGATAAGTCTGTGAAAATTTCATCCAGTAAATCGTTGAAAGCCGCATTGGCATAACTAATATCTTGACGCTCAATACCTGCTACATCAATAAAGTTTTGAAAATGATAGAGTTTCAAATAACCAATATGTTGACCACCAGTGTTAATCACTCCCCAATTAGGGCCATTTGGACTTTGCTGCTTACGCATTATAAAGTCTTGCTTTGTCTCTTGATCCAGGTATTGTGCAATCGTCATTTGTAGTTGATTCGTTTGCGTTTCAATATATTTTTCAGCAAGTTCACCACTCAAGTTTAGAGCAACCGCTTCTCGTTCTAACCTTTTGGATAGGGTAGGTTTAGCTTCAAAATTTATCGGTTCTTCTTCAAGGCTAAAATAAAGCCTGGTGTGACCATCATTTAGTAGCTCAAGTATTTCACGAAATACGCCTAGTAGTTTTGTCTCATTGGCATCACTTAGCTGCCCAGCATACTGGTTATAAACAGCGTCCCAATCTATATTACGCTCAGAGAAAAATGCATAGTGATTTTTCATATCCAGCCAAAAAAGTTCAAAGATTGCCTGTGCGTCAAAGGTATAGTCACTTTTATCTGAGGTAGATATAAATCCGTCTTTACAGACTTCATCGAGACTGGATATTTCAGTGTATTTTACAGGGCCAGAATCGTAGGGTCGTTTATAGGTAAGCAAGCCTGCACTTTTGGCGCTAAACGCATCAAATAACGGAAGAGGGTCTAATGTCAGAATTGGATAGCAAGAGGAGCCTGTTACTTGCCAGGTCACTAGACGCTCATCAACTATTTGTTTTATTTCACCATAATGTTCCGAATACCAAAGCTCATTTCTTTGCGTTTGTTGAACAACCTCTACGCTGCTTTTATTTTCGTCAAAGTGGCAACCAGGAAGTCCGATACACAAGATTAAAGTGATCGGTCTTAAGTTGAATTTTTTCATCATAACTTCCTATCGATTAAAATATGAAGTTATTTTAAAGTGTAAGTAGTAATTTGATTGTCGCGGATTTGTCAGGGGTTTGTCATAGTTAATAGATCAATATTGAGGACAAATTGATAGTTAGACATGCGCCACCGAGTTCACTTCTGCTTACCGAGACCTCAGCGTCATAGTTCAATAAAATTTCTTTTACGATGGTCAAGCCAAGGCCTGCACCTCGTCTTTTTCCTGAGCGACTTTCATCTACCGTAAAAAAGGCTTGGAAGACTAACTCATGTTTATCTTCAGCAATGCCAATGCCATCATCTTCCACAGTTAAGAGAAGTTGAGCGTTACATAAACTTAGTGAAACACGGATCTGCTCGACTGCAAATTTATCAGCATTAACAATTAAGTTATGAAGCACGCGTTTAACATCTGTTTGGCAGGCTCTTATCCATAATGAGTTTGGACAATTTATAATTATAGGGTGATTACAGTACTTTTCTAAATTGACGATGTATTCATTAATTAGAGTACGCAAATCAAAATTGGAAACGCTGGTCTTCGCGGAAAACTGTTCTACTTTACTGAACTCCAAAATTTCATGCACCAGCATTTCAAGCTCTTCACATTCCTCAAATAACTCTCGAACCAGATTTTTGTTCTTTGGTGGAACATCAAGCAACTCAAGCTTGAGCTGAAGTCGGAATAATGGCGTTTTGAGCTCGTGAGATACGGCTCTGATCATATTCCTTTGCTGTGCAAAGGCACACTCTAATTTTTCAGCCATTTGATTAAAGGCGTAATTGACACGTCCGACTGCTAAAAGTCCGGTATCAGCACGTTTAGATAACAATCCTTGTGCAATTAATTTACTAGCATGTTCTAACCTAGAAAGTCGAAATTGCAACCAAAGTGAGTGCAACAAAAATAGGACTAAGATTAGTCCTAAGGGTAAACCATACTGAATAAAATTGAGGATTGCCCCAGCAGAGCCTTGCACTCCAAGCGCAGAAAACGCTATTAACTCTTTACCTTGTATTTTTGCGATTACGGTTTGTAATTCCTCATCATAAACGTTTTCGATGACTAACTTAGTCGTTTGCTCAAATGCAGGTTTATCTAGTGTCTGTACTTTTAGATTACTTTTTTCAGAGATCTGGGCAAGTAAAGCTTGCCACTGAGCATCATCCAAGCCAGGACGAGCTGCATCTAAAGCATAAACATAGGCTAGATAATCTAGCTCTACATCCTTTTTCAGCTCTTTTGAGAAATAACTTGTAGCTAGAGAAGTCAAAAGGGGGTTTATCACTAAAAACACACTAACAAAGAGTAAGCTTGCAAATGCAAAACGTATGCTTGTCATTCAGTTTCCTTGCTATTTACAAAAATATATCCTTTCCCTCTTACAGTGATGAGGTGTTGATAGGGCATTTCATCACCGATAACCTTTCTTATCTTCATTATTTTATTGTCAACTGTACGATCGAAACCATCAAATGAGCGGCCGTACAGCTGAGTTGAAATCTGGTCGCGACTTAGAATAGAGTCAACATTAGACGCCAAAAAATGGAATAATGTGTATTCACTGTCTGAGAGACCAAGCGGTATACCATCTTGGCTTGCTTGCCTTGTCGATGAGTTAAATGAGAAGGGGCCAACACGGATCACGTGCCCATTTTGCTGTTTATTCTCACTTTCTTCTGCTAAGCGAACTAGTTTTCGAAATCTCGCTAGGATAATTCGTGGGTTGACTGGCTTATGAATAAAGTCATCAGCCCCCATTTCTAATAGCGTAATTTCGTCTATATCATCGTGACTCGCGGTTAACACAATCAATTTACCATTGTACCTGTTTTGTAGTGACCTACAGATCTCGAAACCATCTTTATTTGGCAACATCAAATCAAGCAATACAAAATCTGGCTGAAGTTGCAGGACATGCGCCAATCCGCTCACTCCATCATTTTGGATACTCACGATAAAACCATGTTTTTCAAAGAAGCGCCTAAGCAGTTCCGCAAGGCCTAAGTCATCTTCAATTATTACCAATGAGCTTGAGCTCATATATACTCCTTAAAATCCAGACCGAACGCTCAGAGCCTAAATCTTCCGTTTCAAACCCGATTTGGCGCGTTCTTTAATATTGGTTTGAATATAAATTTGATCTGTTGTTGCGATTTTAGCGTGACCTAAATCTTCAGATAGATGCTTTAGCGGGCGGTGTTGCGCATCATGTGTTGCACCTGTATGTCTTAGCCAGTGTGAAGTTGCGGCTTCGAGTTGCTCTGACTCTTCCGTAAAGCCATCTTCTTTTAGTTTAGCCACTGCTAAGTCAAAACTTTGCTGAACAATACGGCGTAATTGACGAACGTTCATACCGCCTTGGCCCCTTAGTTTATGAACAATGGGGTAGGGCTCATCAACGCGAGGCAGGGCGCTTAATCCTCGGTACTGCCGATAACGCTTTAAATAGCTGATTAAGTCTTCGCTAAGCGTTACATCCCTTAGCTTATTGCCTTTACCCATAATTCTTAGGTACCAAAAATCATCTTGATCCTGCCAAAAATGGCTCATTACCGGTGACCAATGAGGGCGATCTGACAGCTCTGAAATACGTAAATACAAACCCTTTAAACAAGCTAATACAAAGAGATTCCGTTCAAGGTCTGGTTGCTGTTCACTTAAATCACGAGTTACACCAAAAACATATTCCCATTGCAAATCACTCAGCGTATCAGGAAGATTGATTTGCGATTGAACAACTAAATAAGGGCTATTTTTTTTAACCACCGGAACAAAATTAGCGAACGACTTTTCTTCTAAAATAGCAAACTTGTAAAACACATTCAGCGCGGTAAACATCGCGGCCAACGTTTGCTGGCTAGCGCCGTTTTCTTTGAGAACAAATGGCCGCCAATTTTCGTTAACCTGACGGATTCCTTGATTTTGCTTATAACGCCACTGTACAGAAGTTTGCGTCCATGCTTTATCTGGCTCTACCACAAAATCTACATACGCTTCGATGTCTTCGCGTTTTAGCTCAAACACTGACTTCTCAGCAACCAGCCACGACCATAAATAAAAGCGCTCAAGCTCATTACGAAAACGGTTAAAAGTTGCTTCAGACTTACGACCGTAAACATACAAAAACTGAAATAAGAACTGCAACTCGTTATGTACCGGTAGTGATTTACCATGACTAGCCAAGAACTTTGTCAGTTCAGGATACTCATGCGCAAGCGTATCATCTTCAAGGTGGGCGATTTGATACCTTAGCTGCTTTAAGGTATCAACTAGTGGTAAAATCATGTAAGTCCGATATTGGTTAGTATTGGACATATTATAGTAATTCAGATACGTATTGTGCAATACTGTATAAATAATCCTATAATTTATATTATGTTAAATAGTGTAAACTCCCGCAAAATGACGGATGTTGTTCAACCAAAGATGCAATTAAAGAAGATACTTGAAAAATCACCACTAATTTCTTTCGTCGCATTACAACAGCAACTTTAGTATTCATATCATCAGTCATGCTGTTGTCCAGAGCACAATTAAAGTTGCATCTCCATAAGCTAGTAACGTTTTTAGCCGTTGTAGTAATCATTAGCAAAAAGCATCGTCTACTATGAGTTGGTATTATAAAATAAAAAATTAGCTCTTAACTAAGTGTTTACAGTTGGTGCTCTACAGATCAACAATAGTAGAGAGAAGATCTTTAAAGATTAAGCTCACAGTACTTTTGTAGTTGAAGATATTTTAGCTGCAAATAAGATGGTAGATGTGGCCTTGCAAATTATGTTTTCATGCGAGATCTGCATACCGTAGCGTGGCCTTCTAACACTTAAACAATCCATGTCATTGTTGTAGGAGAAACTCTCTAGATACGACTCAATAACGTATTGGTTGAAACTGTTGATGAAGGGACGCATTTTATGACTAAAAGGAAATCTCTATGTTTAAAAAGATACTACTTCCAATCGCTGCAACTATGTTTTGTATTAGTGCGGCTAACGCCCTAACTCCACTAGAAGACCGTGCTCGAGTTTCTAGGATGAATGCCGATCTGCTGTTGCCTGATGGTTCTACATTAAATGTAGACGTGTCATTCGATTGTGGTAGCGACTATAAAAATACGGCGCTTATGGTGATGAGTGATTCTGGAGCTCAGCTATTAGCGGCAGCCTACACACATTTATATGGTGTTGAAGCCGGCGAAGCGGTAATGCATTCTTGGAATAATAAAAAGAATGAATCTGATCCTCGTAAACCCACCTATTTGTTTGTACTTGCAGAGCGTGAAAAGCAATTTGATTGGGAAAAATCACAAGATGACAATCAAAAACTTAACAAAGGCTTAAAGAGTGTTACAATGGAGCGTAATATAGTTGATAAAACGGCATCTGGAGAAACTAAGATCGATTTGCCTATCGTCGTAGCGGGTTGTGGTGTAAGAGATCACAATGCGTACGAGGTCAACTAGGAAGTAAGGCCAGCTCTTGTGGTTGGCCGCATTTAATGAATGGATTGTCTCATGCGTATCTTCGTATTTTTATTTCTTACTGCCCTTTCATTGCAGTTGCAAGCGTTCCAATTTGAACATCTAAATGGCGTCGTTCATGACTCAAACGATAATTTTTATTTGTCCTCGCACAATGGAGTATATAGATACGATGGTCGTCATTTTCTTCCTTTAAGTAAAGCAGCTGGATTACCAAGCGGTTTAGTTCGTGATATTAAACTGAAACATAAGACTTTGTTTTCTTTGTACTCTAATGGTGACGTTTGGGTCACGAATCTAACAAGTCTAGAATCGAAAAAAATAGCGTCTGTGGAAGCGACAAAACTAGCATTAACAAATTCATCGCTTTTCACTTTAGGAAAATATGATGTTAAAAGGATTGATCTAGATTCTGGAGTAGTTAGTACAATATACAGCAGTTCAAGCCGAGTTTTAGACATTGACGCGTTTGCAAATTTGGCCTACCTAATGACCAGAGATGGTGTGTTTATAGTACAAGATGGTGTAATTAAAACCGTTGAAGCACTAAGCATTGATAACGGAAATTTAGCGGCAACACCGCATGGTGTTGTCTACTTTGTTAATAATAGGTTGAGTTACTTCTCTACCCTACAGCAGCAGCTTATCTCAAATATGGAAATACACAATGCTGATAATATAGTATTTGCTGCCCCCTATTTTATCTATTTTACAGATAACGATAGTGTCAATGAAATCACACTCTCAGACCTAAACATTACGAGAACCGGTATCAATACTAAGAAGAAAAACTACAGCAAGTTACATGTAGATGGTAAAAATCGGGTGTGGGGTTTAGGTCTAAACACATTCGAGCCTATTGAAGTTGGTCTTAAGTCTTCTGAATTGTCTTTAGGGTCTAAATACAACGTACTTGAGGGCGTTGCTGGAGAATTGTGGGTTGGCACTACAAAAGGCATTTTTCAAAAAGCCGACAGAAATCATTTTGAGCCATTAACTTGGTTAAATAATCAAATATCTGCACAGGCATTTGAGGTCACGGCCTTTCAACTATTCAATCGCGGTCTCGCGATAGGAACCAATGTGGGTACATATTTTGTGGATTTAGCGAGTAAGAAGGTAACAAAAGTCCATGATGATTATGTGCTAAATTTTTCAGTGATCGATAATAATTTACATATCGCGACAAATGGTTATGGGGTTGTAGAAGTTGATTCACACTTAGAATTGATAGTAGATAAAAAGCTTAGACAATTGCTTCCTAGTTTAGAAGTTTTAGACATTAATCATAGTGGGAACTATATCTATGCAAGCACCAAACAAGGTTTGTTGATTGTTGATACACAAGACTGGACGCGTAGTCTATTTGAAGATGGTGTAGTTGTCACTGATAGCTATGTTACAGAGGAAGGCCTATTTGCAGCGACTTATGGAAAAGGTGTCTGGTTTAAACCCAATAGTGGAGTTTGGCAAAAGTTAAGTTCACCAAATTTTGTTAAGGAGTTTGTGGAGTTTAATGACAATTTGTATTTAGCGACCAACAATGGTGTCCACATTATAGAAAGGGGGGCGGATCATACAAAATTGGTACCTGGAACAAAAGCGCACTCTTTTACGATAGGAAGTCTTAAGGTTCTGGGCGATAAGCTTTATGCTGCTAGTTCAGATTTTATATTTGAGCTCACAACGGCACCTTCAGTCGATCTTTACGCTCCAAAGGTAACAAGTGTCACTCTGGATGGTAAAACCTATTTGGAGTTTTCTGAACTGGTTAGTCAGCATTCAGCTATTGAAATAACGATTAGTGACTACAATTTTGTAGATCAGCATGTCAACTCGTTTGAAGCAAACATAAACGATACTGGATGGCAAAAATTGTTAGCTGCAGGAATGCAACTTAGCAATCTAAAGCCAGGGGGATACGATATTTTATTTAGGGTTGAGAATAAGGGACGCTACGGTGACGTTACGGCGCTGACTTTTAACGTGGCTGCGCCGTGGTATTCAACACCTTTAGCTATTTCAATGTATGCTACTTTGATCTTTATCCTAGTAATTGCGATTTCTGTGTATATATATATTTGGGTGCAGAGTTTTCATAAAGTTTTCAGGAATAATCAACGCCAATACCAAAAAGAAGACTTGAGTGATGCTGTCCTTAAAGTTGCCGAGGCTAAAGAGTTGTGTAGCGGTGGTGACATTACGATTTCAGAAGGTTTAGACAAACTCGACCAAGCACTTTTGAAGCTCGAACCATTGGCACGAGGTCATGCGGCACTTGGCAAAGAAAAACTGAGCGTTGCTATCAGTATGTTGCAGGCTCATTGTTCATATATGAGTGATATGGATCTCGATTTCAATATTTCCATTGGTGAGACACAACTTAAAAAACAGTTGGAAAAGGACATTTACAGCGTAACCTACCATTGTGTTGATAATTCGCTTAAACATTCAAAAGCAACACAACTCAGCCTGTCCATTAGCAAACAACAAGATCAAATTCATGTCATGATTTCTGATAATGGTAAGGGAATGGCGCTTTATTCACGACTTCATTTCGGATTAGGGATATATACCATAAAACAAATTGCGAAAAGTTATAAAGCCAAGTTGAGTATTAAAAGCTCAAAAAAAGGAACTGTTATTCACTTTGTGTTTCCTCTTTTAGAAATTGGCAGGCCGAGTAAAGAAGAAATTCAAAAAGAGGTTTTAGAGAGAATGCAGGATTAGACACGCTAACCAGTCTATTTATCTTACAGATTTTATATGTCTTGGAAGTATCAAAGCGGCTTCGCTAAGGTCTTTACAAACTTAATCTTCTAATATAAAACAATCAACTACTTTGGCTATAAACAAAAAAAGCGAGAGTTTCCCCTCGCCTTGCTTATTGCTGTTTTAGACCTATTCGCAGTAATTAGCTACATACGTTAAGTCGTTGATGTGCTCTGGGCCATCCATAACAAAGGTTGCTTGTGCCGTATTTAGGTCTAATGTGTAGATCTTCGCGTCTTCACCTGAGTTACGACCAGACACGTATAATGTGCCATCTGAGTTTACTGCTAAACCTGATGCCCAATTTACACCATGCTCGCCAACAAGATCTAAAGTCATGTCGCCTTTATCTAGCGTGTAAAGTGCTTTACCCGTTAGTACGTAAATCACGTTTGTATCTGCTGAATATGCGATATCACCATGTGAGAAGTCATCACCTGCATAGCTTAGTTTACCAAGCACTGTTTTTGCGCCTGTTTGCATGTCAAACTCATAAAGATAAGTTTTGCTGCTTGCGAGTAATTTAGTACCGTCTGGCGTTACTGCTGAACGGTATAATGGCCATGAAACCGCATTAGCAGCTAGAGTCTGCTCTGCACTATCTAATGAAACTTTCCAAAGTGATGACGCCTTAGTTGCACTGTCGTTTTGTTCCATAAAGTAAAGTGCGCCATGGTGCGCAGCAATATTTGAGGCTGTGTTAGCGATGCCGTCAACGTATTCATAGGTACCATTTACCATGTCGAATTTATAAACGTAGCTATTGCTGTCTTCACCAAAGTTATTTATGCCATACACGCCTACTTTACAGGTTACTGGCGGCTCTGGAGGTGTAACTTCCTCCTCTTCTGTCACGACGATGTTGTCTAATAACGCACCATATGAGTCAGAAGTGCCTAAACCCTGAAAACGTAACTGCGTCGAACTACCTGTCGCTTCAACCGTATACTCGTACTTTGTCCAGCCACGGGTCGTTGCATTCATCGTTACTAGTGTATTATCGCCAAACCATGCACGTGCGCGATTAGTTGAATCATTGTTTACTACTCGAGGTGAGTAATAAAAACTCACTTTATACTTTTTACCAGCCATTGTTGGGATATTCTGGTAGATTGTATAATTTGCAGTCGAGTCAAGCTCTAGGTATTGATTGCCATCTTGAGGTACGATAATACCAAGGCTTTGCTTTTGAATTTCGAATTTGGCACCTTCTCTGCTCCAACCTTGGAGATTATCAAATAACGCCCAATCACCAGAAATATTGCCTGATGTTTCAAACGAGCCGTTAACGACTAAATTGTCGGCAGCACTTGCTGTACCAATAACTGACATTAACGCTAAGGTTGCAAAGTTAAGTTTCATAGCCACTCCAATAAAATAGAGTTAATGTAAATTTTTTGTTTACATTAACGTCATTCGATATACTACCATTGTCGTATTTTTTTTGTTGGCGGTCAATGAATAACCGAAAAACCAGATTTTATGATGTTTTACTTCTCGAAATAGATTTTTGAATTACTACTTTAGTATTGTTTTTTTTGCGTGGAAAATAGATGTCGAAACCTATCCGTCATTTTGACTGAAGTTTAAGGCTACGTATAACAAAGTTATTAAAGCTAGTGGTTAATGGTACATCTAAGAGTGTTTGTTTGGTTGCAGTAATGAAAGTCTAAGTAGTAGTTATCCTCGGAAGGTGTCTGGCCAAGCGCTATCGTATTATAAAGCAATTCCGCTCCTTTTCGGCCCATTTCATAGGGGTTTTGGCCAATATTGATTGTTGAAAGTCCCTTTTCCAAAGCTTTAAGTTGCATCTCTTCTGTATCTGCGGAAATGATCACTGCATTGTTATTTTTGATCTTCTCTTTGTATGGCAATACGCGTTCAATATAATTAGAGTGAAATTGGGCGAAGCCTGCTACAGCAATAAAAATCGGGGGGGCTTCATAACTTAGCAAGGTCAATAGTTGGCTTATCGCATCTTCTCGTTTACCCATAGTATAAAGTGGGCATCGTTCGTACTCTTGCCACCCCTGCTTGAGATCATTTTCTGTTTTTGTAAGGTTATCTATTGTATGTGTGGAGAGTGCATATCTAACGCCTTTAATTCTTTTATCTAAATTAGGTGTTGAGTGATGACCTGTTTGAATACAAAACGATTGAAGCGCCGCCTTTTTATAAGGCTTGGCGGCTTCTCCTAGTGCAACACCAAATGCAAAGTTATCGGTTCCTACATAGGCGAGACGGTAATCTTTATGCTCTGTTAAAAGGTCAGAGTCAAAAGTGATCACTGGGATCTTCAATTGCTTCGCCTTTTTGAGTGAACGGGACACGAGATAGTTTGAATCGGTAGTTGATATTAATAACCCATCTACCTTTTCATTCAATAGTTCGTTAATAATAAGGCTTTGCGTTCTAAAATCTTGATAGTCGTCTGCACCATCGTAGATACATTCTACATTTGGATGTTGTTTCGCAAAGTCTACACACCCTTTATACGATTGTTCATAAAAGGTGTCATTTTTAGTTTTGCCTACAACCGCAATGGTTATTTTCGCTTGTGTACTTTGACTCACTATCGCAAACAATATTAGTCCAAATACCAAGGCACAACGGGAGAATAGATTTTCCTTTAACTTCATGTTTAGAGTGAAATAATTTTCTTAAACTACTGCAAGCATAACGTAGATTCTTAGTAACGCAAATGAGGACAACATTCCATCTGACGCTCACTAGTGCATCGCAGCATTTTTCAATACAAATTGATGAGCATCCATATAGCTTTTAATAGCACTTTGCGCAATTCGTATCGTCGCTGGTACATCAGTACTACCTTTATGAATACAAAATACTTCCACTTTTTCCAGCTCGAATTCGGGATCTACTCGCTCCAGGTTATGATTATTAAATGCGATGATTTCTGGCACTAACCCGATACCCAAACCGCTTTCAATGAGCCCTATTGTATCGCTAACGGAATTGGTTTTGTGATGTGCTTTGAATGAAAGCGGTTTAACGATATTTTGTGTGGTATGGATAAATTCATAATTTGTGACTTTACCTTCCCAAGAGTTTGCAATGTAAGGAGCGGTGGTGTCGTTAAATTCACTGTCCTTTGCTTTATACAGAACGTCTCTAAATGAACCAATATATTGCTGTGATTGCTCCACATCTGTGCTTTTTCCCACTCTAACAGCAAGATCTATCCCCCGCTCCACTAGATTGAGAGGGCGATCTTCATTAATTAAATTCAGGCGGATCTTAGGATGCGTTTTAATCAGCTTACATAGTGCAGGTGCAACGATGGTTTGCATCAAAGCATAGGATGTTGTCACTGTTAACTGCCCTGCAAGTACTGATTGCTTAGATCTTGCTTTTTCCCAAGCTAACTCTGATAAATGGCTGATTTCAAGGCAATACGCATAGAAGTCTTTACCAACGTTGGTCAATGATTGGCTTCGTGTGTTTCTGTATAATAGTGGTGTTCCTATCTCTTCTTCTAGTTTCTTGAGATGTTGGCTGATCACTGATTTAGACAAAGATAACTTCTCCGCGGCTTTGGTCAGTGAGCCTGACTCTACCACCCCCTTAAATATCATCATTCTTCTTAGTTTGTTCATTTTGACTTCTCTTTTCACGTTACTTTATAAGATAAAGACCGCCACACCTAAATAAAATTACATAAATATTACATAAATTAAACATGTATTTTTAATAGTTATAAATGAAATGTACTTTATGGTCTATACCAAATTCAGCGTCACTTTCCCAACCTAGCTAAAAGTGGTTATTGATAATCTCCTTAATCGTTTTAGATTTAATCTTGTTTGAATTTTTAAGTCATTTAGATAACTTTAAGTGGTTGTGCTAACGGGCTGTTAATTTAATTTTTCTGACTAAGATCAGATGGCTGATAATAGATTGAATTTATTTTTTCAACAAAGAATGTGCGTCTCATTTACAGCGGTAGAAACATTGAGTTCGATTTTATGAAACAATTTAATTGAGATTGAATTTTGAGCGAAAGTAGCTGTAAAAATAAACTGTTGACTATCTGTCTGTAACAAAACCCTCTACATCTATAGCTATGGATGGCTAGGTTGTAGCTCGTTTTTGTTAACTTTCATTTACTTAATTTGTTATTTTGTAGATTGTATGCCATGTTATTTAGTGTTATTGAAAATGCAACTAAATCCCTCAATTTGTTAGAAAGTGTAGAAATTCTTCCATTCTCATTGTCCCTATATCAATAATATTAAAAGTACATCTGGTTAACATTTTAACTACATGCACTTTTATCTTCAGTTGCATCTTTAGAGACCAAAAGAGGTCTAGTGCAACTTAACAGTTAGAACACCGATTGATTAAGGAATATGAAAGATGAAATCAATTAAGTTAAAGAAAAGCGCAATCGCTATCGTAACATCACTACAGCTATTTGGGCTTAGTCAGCTTGCTACGGCGAATACCAACGTCCCAGAAATTTCACCAATTATGTACGATACACTTCAAGGCGATATCGAAGGTTCACCGCTGTTTATAGATGTTGGGTCGAATGACTTCCTACTTACTCAGGAGCAATGGCATACAATTCAAGTTTTTGCTGAGTCAGCTGTTAGTTTACCTAATAACGAAGCTGCCTTTAGAAGTGCGACGCGATATCCAGTAGATACGCCTCTAAATAACGACTACATTGCACTGATGACAACCTTTGAATCAATCAATGCGTCGGGTCAGAATTGGAATCATAAGCTTTATCCTAGCATCATTGATCTTGCGACAAAATTAGCGAATTACTCCGATACCCATGTATTGCTAATTCAACCATTTATTGATGAACTAACAAAGCTACATAACGCGTCGCTAAGCGGAGATTTGCAAGCTGCTGAGCAAAGCAGACAAGTAGCGATTTCATTTCTAAACACCTTCATGAATTTTGTTGATGGTAATCTAACAAAAACCCAATCAGTGGTAGATCAACTTGTTTCCTTTCAAGGAGATTTAACTACACACTCTGGACAATTAAATACACTAGAAGGCACTTTTGAGGACATTTTAAACAAAGACCAGCCAGCTAATATACGTGACCGAATTAGCACATTACAACGACGACTTAACGATCTGAATGATGAAAAGAGTGATTTAAAAACCGGTATTGGCTTAAGTAGTCTTGGCGGCATACTTGGGCTAATCATTGGCGGTAGTATCCAAGGTGCTCAGTTAGAGGAAGTAAAGAGCGAGATTAATAAAGTAGAATCTCAAATTGAGACGGCGAATAAGGAACTCGCTCACGCGATGAGTCTAGCGGCCTCTTATCAAATTGCCAAAGGTCAAGTGGAAGGCATGAACGAAAAAATTGAAACTGCGCTGATTAATGTACGCAAAGTTCAAGTGCACTGGCAGTCTTTGTATGGAGATATGAAGTCTCTTCGAGATGTATTGACTCAATTAGACAGTGAAAATGCTTTACGTAATGCCAACGTGATTGTTGCAGGGATCGTTTCTTCACCTCTTGCTAGCAATGCCAGCAACTCATGGAAAGACATTGCAGACAAAGCAAGGACGTTTCTACAAAATGCCTACCTGCCTACATCACAGCAGTAAACATCAATAAGTTTGAATTTTTAGCATCATAAATCAACAGCTATTGAGCGATCTACTCTCATAGAGCGCTCAATAGGTTGGTGTTTTATGTTGCAACAAGGAGTTACTATGAAACCAACTTTACTCAGCCTGTTGATTGGCTGCGCTTTTTCGAGCCAAGCTGCGACTTGGAACGAGCTATATAATCTTGAGCTAAGTCAAAACCTACCGAGCGTTACGACTTCAAATCAACAACAGATAGACACACAAAATTATTTGGTCTCGGCCTTACATGTAAATTTGAATGACGTGCTTTCCAGTGCAAGAGATCATAATACTATCGTCATTGCGGCTGACACGGTAGAAATCGACCGAAACATGATTTTCGATGCACCAAACAAACGAATTTTTATCGTTGCACGTAAAATAATGGGTAATGGTACGGTGAGTATCAATTTAGACACCCAAAGTGCTCAAGCATCAACATTGGTATTTATGGCTGATAAAGTTGAGGCCAATATCAATATAATCACAGCTCATTCGCCAAGTGATGGTGAAATTGAACGCTTTAGTATTGCACCGGATTCGTTTGGTACGCTATATCAGGTAATACAAGGCAATAAGTTTGCAACGCCTGTTTCGCCAGCGTTAACGTCACTTATCTCTGTGCATAAAGAGTACTTTTTAGATGCATTTGAAAAGTCATTCGATATGGCGGCTTCTATCTATGATCAAAATCCAGCGTTGAGTATTGAGATGTTGAGTTGGCCTGAATCTATTTTAAACGCAGCTCATGATGTTAGAGAATCTTCCGTTCAAGCAAAGAATTTTTACTTGCAGCTGGCTAACTTTAAACAGTTTTTGTCGTACGCAACACTTAACAAAAACTATGTGCCTAGCCTATCCCGCGACTTTTATGAGTTAACGATTAAAGCATATATTGACGCGATGGAAGCATATCAGGATAGCTACAATAATTTTCAGCAACAAGGCAGAAGTTTAGAAAACAAACGCCAAGATCTCACTTTGATGCAGGATAACCTATTCGACGTTGCATCTGCTGAGCAACGAATTATCTCTCGCTCTGTTGAGCAACTGACGAGCTTGGTAAAAACACTTGATGAACAAAAAGCATCATTCAGCGGACAAGAAAATAATGTCTTCTATTCTGGGGTCGAGTTTCAACAAGGAATTTTGGACTACAAACTAGATAAAATCACTGAAATTGGGCTTAAAGTACTTGAAACCGTAATTAGTGCGGGCACTGCATTTGCGGGTGCTGCTGGGGGTGACACCAGCGGTCTGAAAGACTTGGTCGCGAGCTTGCCCGCCACAATCCAAGAGATCAATGAGTTAAAAACCAAAATTGATGATATCGCGTCATTAATGGATAAAGTACAAACGGTTAGCGGCCAGTTAAACGTGTTATCGCAAAAAACCGCTGATCCGTTTTCTAGTAGTGAGCTTGCACAAGAGTTCAATCGTCTTAATTCACTCATTCCGACCAAAGAAGAGGCAAATCGAATTTGGGACGAATTTTTGATAACTGCTAAGGCACAAATGAAAAAGGCCATAGATGAAGACATTGATGGTGCAAGTGACTACCTTGTTGCTATCGAAAAGTTGATTAATCATGGTAAGGCAATAGTTGCTGTAGAGATTGATATTGCCCAGGAGCAATCTAGACAGATAGATTTGCGCATCACCGCTGATGCAAAGCTTAAACAGATCAATCGTATAGATGCATTTTTACAAAATAATCAAAACAGTCTAGATGAAATTCAGGACATGGAGGAACAGCTATTCCGGACTCTGAATAATCTAAAACGTCCGATATTTGTTGCATTAACAAACTATCAGGCGGCATTTAGCTACTGGTCTCTTGATGACACCATAGTGACACCAAGCCTTAATCAAAGTTATCAAGAATACCGTCACGACTTAGCTTTACTACGTGAACAAGAGGCCGCGTCATTATTGCGTTTTAACCCTCGACCTCAAGATTTTATGCTCACCATAGAAGAGTTAGATGCGCCGCAGCAATTGCTGGATTTTGCGCAAGACGGTGAAATGAGTTTTACGCTGTCGTTGGAAGATATTGATTTTTCCCAGTTTGATCGAGTTAGATTAGACGAGGTCAATGTTGTACTAGAAGGTTCTGGGTTAAATGAGAACCAGCGCTATGATATCGAAGTAAGATCTAGTGGTTCATATCAAGATAGGTTTAAAGGGCAACCCTATCAATTTAGTGCAGAGTCGTTATACCGATTGGTAAGTTACGAGCTGTTAGATAGTGAAACGACGCGCATAGATCCAATCACCAGTGGTGCAATAGCAAACGATTATGCGATTAATTACTTTAAACCAACTCCGTTTACCACTTGGTCAATTAAGCTGAAAAATCCACAGCTTTATGACTTAAGTAAAGTGACGAATATCAAAGTGTCGTTTAAAGGAAATGCGATCCCCAAACAATAGTGCGCAGTTTAGTCTAGTAGGAGCCACTTCACGTGGCGATCTTTAACAAAAGCTCGCAGGATTAACCTGCTCCTACTTTGGTGAGATTTGAATATTTGCTAAACCAGATCGCCTTTTCGTAGGAGCCACTTCACGTGGCGATCTTTAACAAAAGCTCGCAGGATTAACCTGCTCCTACTTTGGTGAGATTTGAA
>NZ_SGPI01000032.1:0-156347 GCF_004208845.1 Pseudoalteromonas sp. CO348
AATAGCAAAATTTTTGCCTTGCTACTAAAGCTATTTCCCCGCTTCAAGATAGATCATTTACTTAATACAACTGGTATAATTCCCCTTTCATCACACCTGAGAAGCATAAGCCGATATGCAATGCGCCGGCGGGATGTCGGTTGCTTTCCTATCCGTTTTTTGGGTTTAGGATTCAGTATGATGTCGGGGCGACGTTTTCTTGATTCGCTCGATTGCGTCGTTTCAAAAGAATGAACGAGGAGCGCATGGATGCGCTTTGATACTAACTGTGGAAGGCAGCTACAAAATACCTAGTAAATAAACGGGGATAAACAAGCAACCCCACAAAAAACGCGTTGGGTAAATCCTAAAGTCTCACCCAACGCTTGTTAACACGCTTTATTTTAAGGACGGTACACCTTGACGTTAGCATAGCCATTTTCATGCAAAATAAGTGCTTGTAACTGGCTCATTACGCCTTTCGAACAGTACAAGTAGTATTCTTTGTCCTGTGGTAAGTCACCAAACTTAGTGGCTAATCTAAAGAAAGGTAAGTGGATCACTTGTGCACCATCTAGCTCTAGAGGGTTGGCATCTTCCTCTTCTGGAGAACGAATATCTAGTACCACCGCGTTGTCAGGTAATTCACTTACCGATTCCGCTTCTTTCACTTCTTCTTTTGCTTCAGCTTCAATATCACGAATATCTTTTACCGTCGCGTTCGCTACAACTGTATTCAATACATCAAAGTCAAACTTTTCTTCTTCAGCTAATATCTTGTGAAGCTGTGCTTTTACCGTTGGTTTTTGAGAGATCACACCACAATATTCAGGCATTGCTTCTGCCATTTCATTGGTGCCAATCGCTCTGGCAATACGAATGATCTCTTCTTTATCGTGTTGAATAAGCGGTCGTAAGATCAGCATCTCTGTAACACGGTCAATCACGTTAAGGTTAGCCAAGGTTTGGCTCGATACCTGGCCAATACTTTCACCAGTTACCAGTGCTGGGATCCCCAAACGCTCTGCGACTACAGCACCTGCACGCATCATCATGCGCTTTAGCACCACGCCCATTTGTCCGCTTTCGATATTCTCAAGAATTTCAGCGACAACTGGCTCAAAGTCAATCGTAATAAATTTAACTTTGTGGGTAGAGCTAAATTGTTTCCACAAGTAGTGGCTTACTTGCTTAACGCCAATTTCGTGGGCTGCACCACCTAAGTTAAAGAACAAAAAGTGCGTACGCGCCCCTTTTCGCATCATTTGATAAGTCGCAACACCGGAGTCGAATCCGCCAGAAACCAAAGACAGCACGTCTTCTTGCGTTGGTAGTGGGAAGCCACCTAGACCAAAGTGCTGGTGACGAACGATGTAGGCTTTATTGTCTTTGACTTCGATTTTAACCGTCACATCAGGTTTTTTCAGCCTTACGCTGGCACCCTCTACATTTTGGTTTAAACCGCCACCAACATAACGCTCCACGTCGCTTGAAGTAAACTCATGCTTACCTTGGCGCTTTACGCGTACACAAAACGTTTTGCCCTTGATCAATGGCTCAACCAAAGCAATCGTTTGTTGGTAGATATCATCAAGCGTATCGAACTGTGTTTCTTGCACCTCAATAAACTGCACAATACCTGGCGTGCGTTTAAGGTGGTCAATTAGACCAAGGCGGGTTTTCTCGTCACTTAGCTCGCTCGTCACTGAGATATTGTCCCAGTTATTTTTAACTTTTACGTTTTCGTCAACGCGAACCAACAGCATTTTGATGTTCTTCTCTAATACTTTGGTAAAACGCTTACGGACGGATTTGCTCTTAATAGCAATTTCGGGATGTAATTTGACGATAAATTTAAGCATAAAAGTCACTCTACTACAGATCGATTATCGGTTGCGATGACGCACTGATTTGACCTAAGCGGACTCTATCGTGGCGCACACTGACCGAGGGACAGTTCGGGCGCGCGAGTATATCAAACTCAGAGCCGATTAGGAAATAAACAAACCTTTTCCCTTTGTGCTCTACAAAGCCTTTTGCCTGTGCTCCCCCAGGCAAAAGGCCCGCTTAGTTATTTAAGGCTAAGCAATACTCGGTAAGCTCGCCTCAGCTAGTGCTTGATAATGCTGCTGAAGTTGTGCCACTTTCGGTGCGCTCATGGGCGTCGCGTAAGGTTTAAAAATCATCAGTACTTTAACAATGCCATTGTATATATCTTGTTGCTCAAGGACGCCTGTCATTCTTCTGGCTTTAACATAAGGAGTCCAGAAACTAACGGTCATTTTCAACATATGCGCAAGCTCTTTAGCATCGTCATCATCTATGGTGATCACGCCCGTATCTCTTAGGCCAATTACTACCGCTTTTACTTGCTCAAGTAAGCGTGACTGAAAAGCAATGTAGTTTTTTTTCAATTCATCATCACGAGCCAAGATGTCTGTCAGATTGTCGTAGAAAAAGTGATAACGCCACATCAGGTCGAACAAGGAGTCTAAATATTGAGTTAGCTGCTCAAGCGGTTCGTTGTGCTGCTCCAGTGGCTTAAAATGCGTATTTAAATGCTCGCTATAAAGCGCGAATATTTGCCGAATGATGTCTTCTTTATTTTTAAAATGATAGTACAAATTGCCAGGACTAATCCCCAAACTGGACGCTATATGGTTTGTCGTAATCGCGCGCTCTCCATGCAAATTAAATAACGCGATGCTGGTACGTATTATTTTTTCCTTGGTATTCATTACGATTCTCTATCTTTGTTGATAACGTGGTCGCGCTATTGCTAGTGTTACTAGGCTATTGCGCGCTCCATGTGAAAAAATAGCACTAATTTTACCTCTAGATAAGCTTAGATCCGACAAAGCTGACCAGTGTTTTTTCAAAAAAACCTTGTTACCATACAAAAAAATTCAACATAGTTACGCTTATGAAAGTCATCGCCCTCTACCCTGGCACATTTGATCCCCTCACTAATGGACATGAAGACTTAATCAAACGTGCAGCAAAAATGTTTGATACCGTGATCTTGGCAATTGCCCATAACCCAAATAAACAACCTTGTTTCTCACTAGAGCAACGTGTTGCTTTGGCTGAAGAAATTTTAAAGTCACATAAAAATGTAAAGGTGATTGGGTTTTCAGGATTACTCGTTGATTTAGCGAAAGAGCAAAAAGCCAACGTGCTGATCCGCGGTATTCGCGCGGTGTCTGACTTTGACTATGAGTTCCAGCTGGCCAATATGAATCGCCGTTTACATCCCGATTTGGAAAGCGTATTTTTAACGCCATCTGAAAAGAATTCATTTATCTCGTCAACTTTAGTAAAAGAAGTTGCGCTTCATAAAGGCAATGTCAGTGAATTTGTTCATCCGCTGGTTGCCAAAGCTTTAGAGGAAAAACTACACGGATGAAAAAGTGCCTATTATCCCTAGCCGTATTGGTTGGTACTTATGCGCACGCTTCACCTTGGATAGAGGTGTCGCAAAGTGAGCTTAAACACAGCATAGATTTACTGGTTGCAGAAGGCGTGATAAATCGCCCAGTTAATCAATATCCTCTGCTATGGAGCGGCATTGTAAATGACCTCGCCGCTATTGATGACAGAAATCTCTCTGAAACCGCAAGCTTTGCATTGGCACATTTACGCCATGCGCTAAAACAAGCAAAAAGAGAAAGATACAGTAGTGTAAAAGCACATTTTAACGGTGCTGAAGAGCACTCAACAGGCTTTGGTGAACGTCAAAATGAACGTTCAGGCTTGCGTACTTATGGCGTTATTACAGGTGGTGCTGTTAGCGCTAAAGTTGCGGTTAACTACGCAGATGAAGGCCAAGATGGAAAATATGTTAATCACCACGGCAGCCACCTCGCAGTGCTGTTTGGTAATTGGTCTCTCAGCGCTGAGCGGCTAAGCTACTGGTGGGGACCGAGTAACGAAAATGCGCTGATGCTTTCAAACAACGCAGCCCCAATGAAAGCGGTTCGTTTGAGTCGTGCCAATAACAACTACATTGGACCGAGCTTTCTCTCTTTCGTTGGTCCTTGGCAAGTGACGGCCATTATGGCAAAACAACGCCCAAGTATAGCCAGTAAAAAGGATGGTGATTTTTGGGGGTTTAGAGCGGCAGCTTTTCCAATTCAAGGGTTAGAGCTTGGCTTTAGTACAACATCCAGCGACTTTGTTTATCAACAACAAAACCTTGAAAGCGAAAAGCAAACGCAACGCCTCACCAGCGTTGACTTCAAATATTCCACTAGGCTAGCTAATCAACCGCTCGCTTTATACGGTGAGTTTGCAGGCAATAACGACAGTGGTGCGTTACCAAGCAATCCAATGTACACCCTAGGTATTGAAAGTTATTGGGGTGGTAAAGACTATCGTCTTAAAAGCTTTATTGAATACTCAGATACAAGCATTGATTGTAAAGACGAGCTAAAGCTCGCGCTTTGCCCAAGAGACAATACCCTAGATTCAGCGAACTACAGTGAACGCGACCTTTGGCTTGGAGCAAGCTCGGGATTAGACGCTAAAAACCTCACTCTCGCGTTAGATTACTTCAGCACAGATGGCATTGGTACTTATGCCAAACTAAAACGAGTTGAATTTGACACACTAGACGTTGAACGAAATCAGCTCGAGCTCGGTTACCAACAAGGTGTGTTTGGCGCGCTTGCTAAAATTGGCCTAAAGGCATGGCAAGATAAGTCTCAGGAAGAAGACGAAAGCCACGCAGCACTCACGTTGAGCGTGGAATATCAGTTTTAACGAGCGGCCATCGCCGCTCTTTTATTATGGCGTATAATCCAAGAAAGTCCTTAGGAATAAGCAAAACGACAATTAAAAGCCAATCGGTTATATACATTCCGATAGTGTATAACCAGTAAACCCAATCACGATACTCTTTATCCACTCGGTGATTAGTAATAATATCCTCACTTATAATTAAAACAAAAAGAAATGAGTTTACTGTTAAAAAACCTATCACATAGGACTTCACTACTCTTGTCAGTCTAAATTCTGGAAACTTAAATAGCTTAACTAGTCGGTTCTGAATATTGACGTTTTAATGCTTAGACTGGCAGTACAAGATCAGTCCAGCCTGAGCACCACCTTTATCGACAGTCCTGTTATTACGCAGCGCTTTTCGCTGTTAATAACTGATATAAAATCCAGGCATAAAAAAGCCGCAGTTGGGCTAGGATTTTACGACAGTTTTGGCCTATACCCGCAAGCACTGCATTCAGTTTGTCACCGAGCTTTCCTTTTAAGCGGTTAAGCCCTAAGTGACCATCTTGTTTCATGTGCCCGATGATTGGCTCTATCGCATTGCGTCGCTTGAGTTTTTTCTTAATACTCGGCGTCACACCGCGCTTTTGCCCTGCAATATACACATCATAACGTTCTGCAAAGTGCCCGCGATAACCTCTATCTACAAAACAGTTGTATGGTCTTTTATCCGTGACGTTTTCTACTATTCTCAACGTTTCCCATAACGTGTCACCATCATAGGGATTGCCGTGCATTGCATGAGCGCACACCACAAACTGCTCTTTCAATGTTGTCGCGACACTCACTTTGACACCAAACTCATATGGCTTTGCGCTTTTTCCCTTGGCGATACATTCAACATCCGGCTCATGTAGGCTATAGAGTTTGTTTTTACTCGTTTTTTCTTGCTTTAACAGTCGCTCAGCCTGCTGTAGGGTGTCGAAGAATTCCTTGCTTGGTTGCTCGGTGATTTTCCGCAAGATGTCTTTCATCACTCGCCTGAGATAGTTTTTCTGTTTTTTCAGTGTCTTCTTCATGCGTTTGAATTGTTTGGCATGAGCATAACTTGCCACCTTTTGAGCGGCCTTAGGGCCTACTCGTTCATAACTTTGCCTAAGCACAATGCCGGCTTGCTTAGCGAAGCCAACCAGTTTATTGCGGCATTTTTCTAGTAGTTTACTGTCTGTTGGATGGGCGATATTTTTCTCCATAACGGTGCTGTCTACGACTACTTCTCGCAAGCTTGAAGGCTTAATTGTATTACTTTTAAGGCCCGCATCTACCGTGAGCGACAGCATTAACTCAACGCCATCCTCACCAATTCGCTTGCGAAAGCGTGTCATTGAACTGGGATCGCAAGGCGGTTCATGCGTAAAAAATTGCATGCCACAAAAATATTGCCAATACGGATTTTCGCACCACATGGCCACCGTGTTTTCGTCAGACAGTTTGTGAATTTGTTTCAGATATTCGAGACCCGCAAGTAGGCGGATAGGCTTGGCGCCAGCGCCTTTATCGCCATAATGCTGTTTAAATTCAACCTCTAGACGCTGCCAATCAATGAGTTTTGCCAATTTCACGAGTTCATGACGCGGTGAAACAATATCAATAAGCTCGATTTGAAACAGGTGCTTTTGTGGTGTTTGCGTGGTTGGTTCTGGTTTCATTTTTACACTCAAATTGCAATGTTTTGGCTATGTGATTCAAAAAAGCTGCAATTTGAGGGTAGTAAGATCGTTTAGATCTTCAAGTAATTCAATAAATTAAATTGGTTTCAGGGGAGACTAACTAGCAAAAGTATTGTAGAAATATCTAAGAATAAAAATATAAAGTAAATTGAAAGATCATAGAACCCCGCTGTACCAGTTAACCAGCCTTTTGACTCGCAAAAATAAAATGTAGGTATTGTGAGAAAATATGAACCTGCGAGGAGAAATGAAATGCCACTGAGCTGCTTAAATTTAGGGTTTTTAGTTGCTCGAACAAAGTTAAAGAGTGCAACAAACAGTAGAATCCATGAGTGCAAACTACTAAGAAACAAGTAAAACAAATAGTGAAAATCGACCACAACTTCAAGCTACCCTAGCTCTCACCTTACTTATAGCCCATTTAATACCTAACCAATCTTTATTGACTAATAGAGAAGTAACCATAATAAAGTCCACAGAAATCACTAAATATGAGTACAAATACCATAACAGCCAGCGCGTTACATTTTCATAAATATATGTATCAATATACATAAAGAAGAACATAACAGTATTAATAGCCAAACCTATCATAGTATATAAAACGCCCACTTCAAGCTTTTCATCTTTAAAAAAAGTATAAGTGGCAAGAAAAAGAGCTAATAAAGTAAAGAGATCAAATAAAGCAAATATGCCGTGAATAGCTGTGTTATAGCTATCAGAAACAATGATAAAATCGCTTACAAAGTAGGAGATAAATAACAGAGTAGAAGCAAGGAGTAGCTGTAAATTTTTCTGGACTTTTAGTATATAAAAAAATAGATGTAGCAGTGTGGCCATCAAGAAGCCCCATATAACAAGGGCTCCTATACTCATACCAAAAAAGTCATAAATTAACATTAATCATTAGTACGGTTCTTTAGACCCAGGCGGAGTAATTACACTTCCACGTGCGCCAGATACCATCTCAAGTTTACTTCCAGATTGAATTACCTTATCAGAAAGCGACTTTGTTTGACCAGCTGTTTTAGCTTGATTTTTTCTCGCTAGAATCATCTTTAGCATTGAATTTCCCTCAATATTTACAAATTAGTCTTAACTCTAAAAGTGAGTCACCTAAAAATTATCGAGATTTACATAGCACGAGACATGCCAACATTTATTAAATTAATTTCAATCGGTTGATTTACATACAGAAAGAGCGCTTACTAGCGCTCTTTTTGATTCTATAAAAGTTGGATGTTAAGCCACAAATTTACATGGAATACTTAAGCTAGATGTTTGTTTTATAATGAAATCCATCGCAATTTCATCACAGTTATCTTTACGCAAGCACAACTCACAGTCTTTCATCACTTTTTCAGGCAAGCTATCTTTGGTACAGTTGTTAAAGCCTTGTTTCATAAAGAAGCCTGGCACTCTAGTTAGCACAATAATACGATTGAGTGCCAATTTTTTGGCTTTCACCAGTAAATGCTCAACTAAAAGTTGCCCTTGTCCCTTTATTTCGCTTTCGGGATTTACACCCAAAGAGCGAATTTCCGCAAGCCCAGTGTCGTAAATATATAAAGATGCACATCCTGTCACTTTGCCATCGACCTCTGTCACCGCAAACTCGTTGATACTATGGATCATGTCACTTTTCGCTCGCGGTAGGTTCTCACCTACTTTAGCCCAATACTGGATCAGTCCGGCAATGGCTTCAACATCATCTAAATTGGCATCACGCACTAGGATTTTTTGCTTTTTTTTTGCCGTTTTAATGGCATTGGTCACTTGTGGCAATGAGGTGCCGCCTAATGCTTTACGAGCGGCAATACAAGCGTCAATTTCGAGTACCGGGTAGACATCCTCTGCAATTACTGCGCTGACTTGCTGGAATTCCTCTAAGCTCAGATCCTCGAGGTTTTGCCCCTTACTAATTGCTAACTGCACTAATTCACCGACGATGTGATGGCCTTCCCTAAACGGTATTCCCTTAGCAACGAGATAATCAGCAAGCTCTGTTGCATTGGCGTGACCACCTTTTGCCGCCGCTAACGTTTTATCATCATTAACCTTAATGCCTTTAACGCATGCTTCAGCCATATGAATACACGCAAGCCAAGTTGGCATGGCATCAAATAGGCCTTCTTTGTCTTCCTGCATGTCTTTGTTGTAGGCCAAAGGCAAAGCTTTAAGCGTCATCATCATGCCGCTAAAGGCGCCAAAAACTCGACCTGTTTTGCCACGGATCAACTCTAAGGCGTCAGGGTTCTTTTTCTGTGGCATCAAGGATGAACCGGATGTCACACTGTCGGCCAAATCAATAAATCCAGATTCACCAGAATTGTAAAAGATCAAATCTTCAGCAAAACGAGATAAATGCATCATAGAAATAGACGCACAACTGAGTAGCTCAACAACAAAGTCACGATCAGAGACCGCATCTAAACTATTACGAGAGGCTTCTCTAAAGCCAAGGTTAACGGCCAACACTTCACGATCGATAGGATAGGCAGTCCCCGCTAGCGCACCTGAGCCAAGTGGACACACATTTAACCTTTCAAGCGCATCATTTAAGCGCGACTCATCGCGCTCAATCATCTCAACGTAAGCCATACACCAATGACTAAAAAGTACAGGCTGAGCACGCTGTAAATGGGTGTAGCCAGGCAAAATAGTACCAAGCTCCTGCTCTGCGAGTGTCACTAGAGCTAGCTTTAGTGAATTCAGTGCCACAAGCAGTTGCTGCGCCGTTTTACGACTCCACAGTCTAAAATCAGTGGCTACTTGGTCGTTACGGCTTCGACCTGTGTGCAGCTTTTTACCTAAATCACCCACTTTGTCGATAAGTTTAGCTTCAACATAAGAATGAATATCCTCATGTCCCGCGGTTGCTACACTATGCGGATCAGCAATCACTTCATCCAAAAGCTGTTTCAGCGCAGAGATGATCTGCTGATGTTCGCTTTCAGTTAATACTTCTACTTGCTTTAGCGCACCCGCCCAAGCGATAGAGCCAACAATATCTTGCTCTGCCAATTGATAATCAAATGGCAGAGAATCATTAAATTGCTTAAATGCCTCATCAGGACCTGATGAAAAACGGCCGCCCCATAATGCCATCTCGCTCTCCTACCTTAAGACTGCTTTTGCTTGTTTAACGCCGCTATCCGGCTAGATAATGAGAATAGACGAATGAATCCCTCCGCATGAGATTGGTCATATACGTCATCTTCACCAAATGTGGCAAAATCTTCACTATATAAACTATTGATTGATTGCTTTTGCACTGCATGTACATGGCCTTTATAAAGCTTAAGCACCACCTCGCCAGTTGCCTGCTGTGCGAAAGACTCTGCGGCAGCTAGAATTGAATCTTTAAGTGGGGTAAACCAGCGACCGTCATAAACTAAGTGCGCAAACTCTTCGCTAAGCGCGGTTTTCCATTTACGACAAGATTTGTCTAAGATCAGCTCATCAATCGCTTGTAACGCAGCCATCATCACAGTGCCTCCCGGTGTTTCATAACAGCCACGAGATTTCATGCCGACTAGGCGGTTTTCAACGATATCCACACGACCAACACCATGCGGTGATGCAATCTCGTTTAACTTAACTAGACACTGATAAGGACTATAACGCTCACCGTTAACACCGGTGATTTCACCCTTTTCGATTAATACAGACACATATTCAGGCTGATCCGGTGCGGCTTCTGGAGAATTAGTCATGGTCCAAACCTGATCGCTTGGCTCATTCCATGGATCTTCCAATTCACCACCTTCGTGAGAAATATGCCAAGCATTGGCATCACGACTGTAAATTTTGGTGGCAGAGGCTGCACAAGGGATATTACGCTCGGCCAAATAGTCAAGCAGCGATTCACGACTTGACAATGACCATTCACGCCATGGTGCAATCACTTTAAGATCAGGCGCAAGCGCTGAGAAGCAAGATTCAAAACGCACCTGATCGTTCCCCTTGCCAGTACAACCATGAGAAAGTGCATCTGCACCAACTTTACGAGCGATTTCAACTTGTGCTTTGGCGATAATAGGACGCGCCATCGAAGTACCCAGTAAATATGTCCCTTCATAGATAGCGCCAGTTTTAAGAGTTGGATAAATATAGTCGCTAACCATTTCTTCTTTTAAGTCGACGATATAGCACTCAGAGGCACCTGATGCGATTGCCTTTTCTTCAACCCCGACCAATTCTTCTTCACCCTGACCTACATCGGCAACAAAGGCGACAACTTCACAACCGTAGTTCTCTTTTAACCATGGCACAATCGCTGATGTGTCTAATCCACCAGAGTAAGCCAGTACCACTTTTTTAATCTTGCTCATGTTCTTTAACCTCAAACGTAATCTTTGTTTAACAGCGATACCAGCAATGCGTTTTGGGCATGCATGCGGTTTTCAGCTTGTTGAATAATTTTTGACTTTGGCCCGTCCATCACTTCGGAAGTAATTTCAAACTCACGATGTGCTGGCTGGCAATGCAAAATGGTTTGTGCGCCACATGCTTCAACCAATTGTTGGTTGATTTGATATGGCATAAAGGTGTCTTTCACCTGTTCAATTGGCGTTTTATTCCCCATCGAAACCCAAGTATCAGCGTAGAGCACATTAGCGCCAGCCGCCGCTTCTACCCGATCACTGACCAGAACTGAGGCACCATTTACCGCTGCAATTTGTTCAGCCTGCTTTACAATTTGTGCATCTGGAGAATGGCCTTTAGGACAAACCGCCACAAAATCAGTGCCTAATGTTGCCGCAAGCAACATTAATGAATGTGTTACGTTATTGCCTTCACCGAGGTAAGCGATTTTGATCTGGCTGACATCGTCGTAAGTTTCAAATAAGGTGAGAAAATCAGCCAACGCTTGGCAAGGGTGATATAAATCACATAGGCTATTCACAACAGGCACCGACGAAAACTCAGCGAGCGTCTCAAGCGTACTATGGTGATTTACGCGCGCCACAAGGCCATCGGCCCAAGTCGAAATATTAAGCGCAAAATCTTTTACTGATTCACGCGCCCCCATTGCGCCATTTTGCTGATCTAAATACACAGCATGACCGCCCAGTTTATGAATACCGATATCGAACGACAGCCGCGTTCTCAAGCTCGGCTTTTCAAATAGCGTAACTATCGACTTGCCAGCTAAGGCTTGGTTATATTCTTGCGGTTGATTTTTAATATTTTTTGCAAGCTTTAATAAGTTCAAAACGTTAGTTTGGTCTAATTCCAAACCAGTTAAAAAATGCTTAGTCATGATGTTTTCCTACGGCAGAATTTGTGTACCTACGTGCTCACCATTGAGCAACGCAATTAAATTTTCTGGCTTTTGCCAGCTAGAGATGTACACCCCTCGTCGTAAGTGTTGGGCAGCGTGAAGACTGGTCTTAACTTTGACCTCCATCCCGCCCACAATGACCTTTTGCGCGATTAACGTTGAAATCTGTTCCGCGTTAAGTTGATTTAATGGCTGTTTATCGCCATCAAGTACCGCCTCAACGTCAGTCATAAAAATAAGTTCTGCACCAAGTTTACTGGCGATAGCAGCTGCTGCTTCATCCGCATTCACGTTGTATAAATGACCGTCCGCACCAATACCTACCGAACTAACAACAGGTAACCTATCAAACTCCAACACTGCTTCAAGCATGCCACCTTCACTCGCTTCACAGCTACCTACACGGCCAAGCGCTTTAAGCTTTTGAGTTGTGGAAAATCCAGCATCATATAAGCACAATCCAACGGGCTTGAGCGTGGCAGTAATGGCGTCCGCCATCAGTTGCTTGTTAGCACAGCCTGCAAGTGCACCAACAATATAGGGCATTTGCTCTTGTGGACTGATCCGCAGTCCTTGATGTTTTGCAGTAGCAAAACCGGCATCGGTCAGCCACTTATCAACCAGCGCCCCGCCACCATGAACAATCACAAACTGCTTGTGTGGTGCATCCTGTTGAATTTGCTTGATAGCTGAAAACAATGCTTGCGCTGCACCCTCTTGATTCAACACCGCACCACCTAGTTTTATCACCCAAGTTTGTTTGCTCATGCTGATACTCCTAAACCGTGATAATGCTCAAGTCCCGCCGCCAAGTTCATACACTGTAATGCTTGGCCTGCCGCCCCTTTAAGCAAGTTATCAATCGCGACCACTACAATCAGTTGATTGCCCTTTTGCTGCCAACCAATATCAACAAAAGGCTGATTTTCAACGGCTTTGATTGATGGGAGTTGACTCCCCTTTAATCTGATCAGCGGCTCATCGGCAAGCACCTGGTAAGCGGCATCAACTTGATTTGGTGTGATATTTTCTTTCAGAGTGACGTAGATCGTTTCCAAGATACCACGCTTAAAATTCCCTAAATGCGGCGTAAACAACACTGGGTGTTCAAGGTACTTTTCTATTTCTGGACTATGTCTGTGCGTAAACAAACCGTACGGTGCAAGAGATACTTCGCAAAAGTGTGTGGCGACATTCGCTTTTCTACCAGCGCCAGTCACACCAGAAACAGCATTGATGATAACTGGTTGCTCTGTTATCAGATCAGCTTGTTGTAATGGCTTAAGTGCATTGAGTGCCGCCGTGGGGTAGCAGCCTGCGACCGCCACTAACTTCGCCGTTTTAATAACATCGCCATACCATTCAGCTAACCCGTATTGCGCTTGCGCTAACCAGTCTTGATGTGGGTGAGAAAAACCGTAGTAAGTTTCGTAGTCTTCATTGCTAGATAAACGGTAACCTCCAGATAGGTCAAAAACCCGTTTGCCCATCTGTAAAAATACCGGTGCAAGTTCTACGCTAACCTTGTGATCCGTGCATAAACACACATAGTCCGATGATTGCTCTATCAACGAAAAAGCTTGCTCATTTAAGGGTTGCAGCTCAATATCTAGCAAGCCCGAATATTCTGGATATAAATCGCTGATGAATTTGTGTTTGTCTAAGCTTTGCTCAGATACAAAGCAATGCGCAAGTGTGAAGGCAGGATGCTTGGCAACCAGCTTAGCAAGCTCAGCGCCACTGTAGCCGCTCGCTCCGATTATAGATACTTTCAACATAGTGTTCTCAAGATTAAAAAAGTTTGATTAGGATTGGTTCTGCTAGTTGTTGAAGTCAAATCGTCGCATTGCTGTTCCAAAATATATTTATGCTAAAAAAGTGAATTGATATTCACTCTAAACATCTTTATATTTTTATGCAAGAACTTTGAATAAGTATTTTAGGAATTTTTATGAAATTGCCCGCTTTTATGGAAATGTATCAGCAACTGATCGCCGCGCCATCTATCAGTGCATTAGAAGACAGTCTCAACATGAGTAATCAGAATGTGATCCAGCTACTCGCACAGTGGTGCGAAACGTTAGGATTTACTGTCGAAGTAACAGAGCTTGAACATGCAAAAGGAAAATATAATCTAATTGCAAGACGAGGTAATGGCGATGGTGGATTAATGTTGGCCGGCCACACGGATACCGTTCCCTTCGACGATAGCCGCTGGCAATTCGATCCTTTTAAATTAAGCGAGCAAGATAATAAATTATATGGCCTTGGAAGTATTGATATGAAAGGTTTTTTTGCTTTCGTATTGAATGCAATCTCAGAGCTTGATGAATTACAGCAAAATGCTCCTATCATGATTTTAGCCACCGCCGATGAAGAAACCACCATGGCTGGTGCTCAGGAAATCGCAAAACATCCAAGCTTGAAGCCGGCGCGCTGCATTATTGGTGAACCCACTGATATGGTGCCAGTATTTACCCACAAAGGCCATATGACGACCGCCATCCGCATCGTTGGTCGCTCAGGTCATAGCTCAGATCCTGAGCGCGGCTTAAATGCCATTGAAATCATGCATCAGGTGATTGCAAATTTATTAAAGTTAAGAGAAGAATTAAAGAATAAATATTCAACTCCACATTTTGCTATTCCTTACCCAACTTTAAACCTTGGACACATTCATGGCGGCGACAACGCCAACCGTATTTGTGGCTGTTGTGAACTGCATATTGATATGCGCCCTTTGCCAGGTCTTAGCATCAAAGAACTGCAAGCCATGCTCACGGCAGCTATGGCACCCATCAATACACAGTATCCGAATAGTGTCTCGGTTATAGATATGCACGAACCCATTCCGGCTTTTACCGGCTCGACAGATTCTGCTTTGGTGAAAATGGCTGAGCGCCTGTCAGGACAACAAGCAATTGCTGTAAACTATTGTACCGAAGCACCCTTTCTACAACAGCTAGGCTGCGAAACTATCGTTATGGGGCCAGGTTCCATTAATCAAGCACACCAACCCAACGAGTTTTTAGCAATGGAAAAAATCCAGCCAAGTCAGGATATTATTAAGCAGCTAATAAGAGAAAGTTGCTTTGCTTATACCAGTTGTATTAAGTAAATGATCTATCTTGAAGCGGGGAAATAGCTTTAGTAGCAAGGCAAAAATTTTGCTATTTAGTTGTTCTAAATGAGAAATTTTTAACGAAGCTAATATGCTATTTCACCCTTCAAATTGATTAGAGAATTAATTCAATTGGTATTAATTATAACTAAAAAGGGCGCTCCCTCGAGCGCCCTTTTTTCAGCTTTGCTTTAAAGACTAGATTGGTGAGCCAGGCGGCATTTCAAGCGCCTTAAAGCTTTCAGGCCACTCTCCTGAATCTAGATAGTGATTAATTTGCTGTGCGAGCATATGTTTAAACGCTTGCTCAAAAGCAACATCGCTAAATACCGACGACTGATTAAAGTCTTTCGCAACTTTTGCTAAATAAAACTTTAATTGCGCCTGCACTTCAGGTGCGACTTTATCGTTGTGACTCAGTTTTACAAGCTGAGTTGCACTTAGATATTGCACTCGTTGCTGTAGCTTTTGAGCCATACCTTTGCTGCCTGATTGGGCAAATACCTGCTGATATAAAGCCTCTAAAAGCGCCTGTGTACCAAAATATTGAGTATCGCGTGCGTGCTGCTGTGCAAGACGGTTTAATCGCTGTGGATTAAGCAGCAAGTCAAGGCTATGCTGTGCGGCGACTTCTGGTAATGCCATCGCATCTAGGGTTAGTCCAGTTCTCCCTTTAATACTTTCGCGAGTTTTGTACTCACCGTAAGCCTTAGGAGGTATTAACGCCAAAATAGAGTCAGGAATAGTCAACGCCGCAGGCGACAGCGTACTCAAAAGCGCATTGGCCGCATTTTTCTGCGCCTCTTTAGCCACGACTTTCGCCCCTTTTATCATCTCGTCACCGCGAACTTCATAGTCGTAATCCACACCGCCAATCAATTTTACTGCGGCCTCAACCTGATAACGATGGAAAAGATACAGTGGGACCAGTTTCTCCTCTAGCTGCGACAGAGCAACTCCTTTTTGAATGCTGTGAATACCAAAGCTATTCAACGCCTGCTTGCGGACATCCAGCACACGCAGTAATTCAGCTGCGGGATCTGCCCCATTGTCCCAAAGGTGCGCCGTTGGATGTGCCCCGCCCTGCGCTCTGGCGTCAGAGTCAGAGATAAATTCAAGCCCTTGCGCCTTATTTTCAGCAAGAATAGCTGCAAGCTCAGTGGCTTCATCAGCACCAGCGAAATCACTATAACCATATTTAATCACTTGTGTATCCCACGTGCCCATGCCTTTTGCGTAGCCCTTAGTGATATCCAGTTGGCCATTTTCAAATCCCACCAGCGGATGAGGATAGTCCATGACTGACGCGCGATCCTTTACCGACGCTGAGAAGTTGTGTGCAATGCCCAACGTGTGGCCAATTTCATGTGCACTCAACTGACGAATACGGTCTAGCGCCATAGCATGAAGTCGCTCAGTCACCTCATTACCCTCAACAAATGGCGCAGAAAGTGCTTCGGCGATAAGAATATCTTGACGGACACGAAGCGAACCTAGCGTCACGTGACCTTTTAAAATTTCACCGGTACGTGGGTCTATCACCGACGCGCCATATGACCACCCACGAGTAGCGCGATGCACCCATTGGATCACGTTATAGCGAATATCCATAGGGTCGGCATTTTCAGGAAGTACTTTGACTTGAAACGCATTTTTGTAGCCAGCAGCTTCAAATGCTTGATCCCACCATTTAGCGCCATCAAGTAACGCAGTTTTGACCGGCTCAGGTACACCAGGATCAAGATAGTAAACAATCGGCTCTACGGCCTCTGAGATTTCTGCAGTTGGGTCTTTTTTCTGTAAACGGTGGCGTGGGATATAACGCACAAACATTGACTGTCCAAGCGGCGCTGAGTAATCCTTATGCTCGATACTCCAATAACCCGATTGCGGATGAAATGCACGTGGCTGGTAGTTATCGTCAGGCAACTCAATTAAAGAATGGTGCTGATGTACCGTAAGCGCATAAGGATCTGCACTCACCTGGCGTACATATTCACCAGGCTTTGTACCTTTGAATGTCAACACGGCTTCAAGTTCTGTGTTTTTAACAAATGCCTTTGAACGCGACATAAACACAGCGCTGCGGCTTGAGTCTAAGCTAAAACTACCTTGATTACGATTTGCCAACGTGCGAGAAACACCATGCACATCGCTGAGTAGATAAGGCGTGTAGTCAACCAAAACACTGTCTTTATCTTCTGCAACCACGTTGAACCCGTGTAGAATACTTGAAGCAAAAGCCTCTTTAACGCTTTGCTTTTCGGCCATATTATTCGCACTTGCGCGATAATACGTGTTGATAGCACGCAGCATTACCTTATCACCAAAACGTTCAAACTGAACTAAGTGCGTCCCACCTAACTGCCCGCGGTCTAAACCTATATCATTCGAACCTACACCATAAGGTAAACTATGCTGTAACAAGAAAGGGGCGTCTAGTTTGTCGATGTCTAAGTACAGTTTGCCGCTCGAATCATCGCTATAGAAGGCGTAAAAACCGGGATGATGATTAAAACTGGCAGTAAATTCATCAATAGACTTAATTGCTGCGTGTGCTTGGGTTATCATACACAGTAGCAAAGCGGATACAGTTTGAGTGAAGCACGTTATTTTTCTCATGGCTGCTCTTTGTTATTTATGGTTTTGAGGCTTAACCCCAGTTGTATATGAAATCGTATACAATTTACAGTCTTTCAAGACGAATTACAGCGCTGTTTATGGCACCTCTCACACTATTTATTGCCATAAACACAAGGTGATCAGGATTTAAAAAATGCGTAGACTCCCTCCGGTGTTAATTGAAGATGGTTGTTCTCGTGAGTTGGTTTCTCTAATCCGAACCATTCTCGCGGCATGTAAAGAAATATCGTTCCGTGTTGGCCAAGGTGCACTTTCAGGTGTATTAGGTTCAACCTTAGATGAGAACATTCAAGGTGAAACGCAAAAGAAGCTCGATGTACTTTCAAACCAGCTATTGAAAGATATTTTGCTTGAATCTGGCTATGTTAAAGCCATCGCTTCTGAAGAAGAAGATTACACCGTCGCCGGCAATCCAAAAGCGAACTATATTGTCGCTTTCGATCCGTTGGATGGTTCATCCAATACCGACATTAACTCACTAGTTGGTACTATTTTTTCTATTATGGAAGCGCCTGAAGGTTCAGACCCTAGCGATCCTGCTATTTTTATGCAGCCAGGTCATAAACAAGTAGCAGCGGGCTATGTGTTATATGGCCCATCAACCATGTTAGCGCTATCAACAGGCAAGGGAACTCGCTTGTTTACCCTAGACAAAACACACGGTAGCTTCCTACTCACGCAAGACTTTGCAGCCATTCCAGAAGACACCAAAGAGTTTGCCATCAACGCTTCAAACCAACGCCACTGGACCCCAGCAATGCAAAATTACATTGCCGATCTACTTGAAGGTGAAACCGGACCGCGTGGTAAAAACTTCAATATGCGCTGGATAGCGGCAATGGTTGGCGATGTTCACCGCGTATTATGCCGTGGCGGACTATTCACTTATCCAGAAGATCGTAAAGATCCAAACAAGCCATTTAAACTTCGCCTACTTTACGAAGCCAATCCAATGGCGATGCTTATCGAGCAAGCAGGCGGTATTGCCCACACTGGTCGTGAACGCATTTTGGATATTCAACCTGAAGAAATACATCAACGCGTTGGTGTTATCTTAGGTTCAAAGCACGAAGTTGAAGCGTGCCTTACTTATCATAAGTGATCTATTTTGAAGCGAGTAAATAGCTCGCTTCACACATGAAAAAGGTGCCAATGGCACCTTTTTCACATTAAATAGTGGATTAATTTGTCTCAACGGGCACATTGGGATCAGCGCCCCATTCACTCCACGAGCCGTCATATACCGTCAAATGTTCGTAACCTAGCTCGTCAGCCACCAGCGCTAAAATACAAGCTGTAACACCTGAGCCACAAGAGAATATCAGAGGCTTAGTTTTGTCCTTTGATAAGTCGCTATACAACTCTTCAAGCTCAGTGAGTGGTTTAAAGCAGCCATCGGCGTTTAACAAACTCGTGTATGGCAGATTTTTACTTTTAGGCACATGGCCGCTGCGCATATCTGCACGAGGCTCTTGCTCTTCACCAGTAAAGCGCTTTGCACCTCTAGCATCAAATAGATAACTCAGTTCGGCGTCAATATTACTAAGCACAGCGGCTTTATCTACAAATGCTGTTTCATCATATGCAGCGACAAAGTTTCCTGCTTGTTGGACTTGCGCGTACGCTTGACTCAAAGGGTATTGTTTTTCACACCAAGCAGGTAATCCACCATCCAGTACATACACTTGTTTATGACCCATCATTTTGAGCATATACCAAGCTCTGGCAGCGCTAAACATACCCTTATCATCGTAAGCGACTAACACATCATGTTGGTTGATACCAAGCTGTCGCATTTCTGCTTGAAATTGAGCTGGACTGCAGCACATATTGGGTGATGTAGCATGGGGATTAGCTAGCGCACCACTAATATCAAAACGCAGCGCGTCTTGAATGATTGCTGGGGCGTTATAAGGGCCTGACTGACCCGGTTTCACAATGCCAGCATCCAATACTTTCACTTTGCCAAGATTTGCAAAGAGCCAATCCCTATCGACCACGTGCTTCATGCTATTATTTTCCTTCGGGTCTGCGTACGACCTCTATTATTTCCGTTGTTGAAATTGATGGGGTGCGCTCTAAATAAACCACATCACAGATATCTTTATATATATCGAACTTGTCTTTCCAATCATCACCCATCACCAGAACATCAGCATCAAAGTCTTTGATATATTGCGCTTTTAGCTCCAGAGACTCCTCCACAAACACCTCATCTACAAATCGCAATGAGCTAATGATTTTTAGGCGATCTGCTATTGAGTATATTGGATTTCTACCTTTTTTCGAAAAGTTAAGTTCATCCGATGAGATCCCCACAATGAGATAATCACCCAGTGCTTTCGCTCGCTCTAAAATATTGACATGACCAACGTGGAATACATCAAAGGTTCCAAATGTGATAACTTTTTTCAACTTGGCTCTCTTTCTAATCAGCACGGTTTGAGCTGTAACTCACTATGGCATTTGTTTGTTGCTAAAACCGTGACGGATTTTACGACAATTTGGCTACTAGATTACAGAATTAAGCATCAAAATTCAGCTTTTACTTTACTCTTTTGAATGAAGAACCATAATTCCAAAAAACAACACAGTTTATCAGCAAGGGGTTATTTGCTAACAAAATACAAACAATTCTCTCTACAAGCTTTTTGCTATCGAGCCTACAACTTGATAACTTCACTTCGCATCGGTGCTAGGCGGGCCAGAACTTGATTTTGTACAGAGTGAGCAATCCCAACCTCATTCATTGCGTTGATCAAGAGATCAACCACTCGATTAAAGTCAGACTCACTAATAGCCATGCCGGTGTGGATCTGTACCATGCTATCGCCTTCATAATCACAAGGGCCGTCTAAGGTATCGCACAGATGAATAATAAACCCTTCACGAAAGTGCCTAACATTGGACTCTCTAAAATACGGTAAAATAACGTCATCATTGCCAATCTGTTTAATAAACGCGTCTACTAGCTTTTCTGCGCCAGCGTTACCCCCTATTTGCTCATACAGGGAGGTTTGTGGAGTCGAAGCACTACACGCCACGAGGAAAAGCAAGATTGCCGTTAGTGATAACCATTTCATTTAAAAGTACCCCGTAACAGATAGATACCAACCCGTTTGAGAAGGCTGCCCTGCGATTTTGCCAAGGTCTAGCCATGCCGCCGTCACACTCACTGACTTATTCGGGATCCAAGCGACAAATACATCTTTCCAATCTGACTCACCAAGTCCAAGGTTGTTGGATTTTTGGCGATATTCGGCACCGACAGCCCAATGCCTCGATAAAAATACTGCGCTGCTGGCTTCTAGTTGCCAAGGCGCACCGTCGTTAGCACCACCATAACCTAGTATGCCAAGTTGATTAGCTCTAGAGTGTCTCATCGTAATATTCCAGAACCAGTTATAACCGCCTACAGCACCCAAATGCAGTTTGCTTGCAGCTAAGTAATAATCCGTTCCTGAGTTATCTTCAGCGCCGAGCAAATTGGCAACCGTAGCATCATCCAAGGACTTATGCTGAATGCCAAAGCTCAATTGTGGATATTTACTGTAGACGATATCGCCATATAGCCGTACCTTGGCACCGACAATATCTTGCTCAATATCAAGATTAAGCGCATCCACATCGAAGTTTTGTCGAGCGAAACTTAACTCTACGCGATTGAATAAGTTGGCTTGAACGCCACACACATCGAGCTGGTAGTCTTTCAGGCTAGCTCGGCTGCAAAACCCGCTCGCCGACCATTCATCTTCCGATGCATATCCAGCAAGCTGCGCCCACGGCACAATGCCACCACCTGCACTTCCCTCAACCTGTGATACCCCAGGAGTCGCTAGTAGCTTTCCTGTTGCGGCGAAAGTTGGTCCGCACACTAGTAAGCACACGGCAAAAACATTAGCCCACTTCATTATATCTCCCCAGCCACAGGTCAAAGTCAGCGGCTTTGAGCGGCTTACTTAGATAGTAACCTTGTGCATAATCACACTGCATTGACTCAAGTAGCTCAAGCGATGCTTTGTCTTCAACGCCTTCCGCAACCACGCTAAAACCAAGTTGGTGACCAAGCGTGATAGTGGAGCGCACAATAAACTGGTCTTTTTCCGATTGTGCGAGCTTTAGAATAAACACCTTGTCGAGTTTCAACTCATCAATAGGTAACATTTTTAATCGACCAAGGGAAGTTTGACCCACACCATAATCATCAAGCGAGACCTGCACGCCAAGCTGTTTGAGCGCTTGAAGAACCGCAATGCCTTTTTCCTCATTCTCAATCATGTCTCGCTCAGTAAGCTCAATGGTGATCAACTCAGGTTTGACGTTATGTGTGTCTAGTAGCGTCTTAAGATGAAACAAGAAGTTTTTATCTGCGATGTCTTGTGCCGATACATTAATGGCTGCCTTGATGCGTTCACCTTGGCGTACCCAATTAGCAACTTGTGACACCACAGTCTTTACTACCCACTGAGTTAATTCAACAATCAAACCTGATTGCTCGGCAAGATCGATAAATAGTTCGGGCGACACCCATTCGCCATTTTTACGTTGCCAACGAATGAGAGACTCAACCTTATCGATACGATTGGTTTTCATATTTAGCTTTGGTTGGTAGGTCATAAAAAGCTGACCATCATCGTTGGCAATAGCGTGTTTTAGTTCATCAATAATTTGCAGGCGCTCTAGATGGGCTTCATCTTCACCTGATTGGTAGTAGTAAACATCATGACCATCGTGCGCTGCAGTATCAACTGCGATCAAAGCCCGGCGAACGACATCTTCGGGAGTATGTGCTTGTTTGGGGTAATGCACTACGCCGATACTAAAGTGAAGCGAAATATCTAACCCCTGCACAGTGTAGGGCTTGCTCAGACCTTGATTTAGCATCTCAGCACATTCAACAATACCGAGCACAGCACTTTGCGGATCGGCACACGCACTCGCTGGATGTGCAACTAAAAACTCATCACCACCAAGCCTAACATTCAATCCGCCTTCTGCTGTATTGATCTCCGCTATCCGTTTCGCCACGGCTTTAATGCAATCATCTCCTACCCGAGGGCCGAGCTTGTCATTGATATGGCGTAATCCCTTTATGTCTATGGCAATAAAGTAATACTCTGCACCACTGCTGAGCATACTATGTAGTTTATCCAATGCCGCATTACGATTAAAAAACCCAGTCAAATGGTCATGACTGGCTTGAAAGCGGATCTGCTCTTCACGCTCTTGAATGTCTTCGCCCATATCATTAAAAGCGTCAACAAGCTGGCAAATTTCTTGGGTCGGTCGAGCCTCTTCCAATTTGGCTGAGTAATCCCCTTTAGCAAAGCGTTTTGCCAACTCTGTAAGCTTACTAAGCGGTGTCGTAAGATTCTTGGCAACAATACCACTGGTGATAAAACCAATAAGGATAGTACCGAGGGAGAGTAAAATAATGGTCAACACCATTTTATCGAATTCTTGATACTGAGTAGTTAAATCCGCACTGAGTACCAAACTCACCGGGTTACTTGCAAGAGAAGGTAAACTCACCTCAGCACTTTCATATACCGGATACTGGCTAAGCCACCGTGTCGTTTTTTGCGCCGCTAGGAAAGTAAATAAATCACCACCAAGTGCAAGAGCAGTCAGCGAGCTTGCTTTTAGGTTATCAGCGGCACCAACAAAGCTTGTTTCCATTCCTGTCAGCTCTTTGAGCTCTAACGCCACAGCAGATCCAACCTCAAAGCCAATAATTGAGTATGCAATCGTCCTAGGTGCTCGCACAGGCAAAATAATCACTTGATACAACTGCTCACTAAGCACCACAAAAGCTGAGTGGTCGGTGTGGCTTTGCAACGCTTGCATCCAAGTTCTGGTGTCGCTCGGGAAGTCGAGTCCTTCTCTGTTAGCGGAGATCAGATCGCCTTTCACATCCAGCAACAGCATTAAGTCGGCATCAATACGGCGGGAGTGATTAAGCAACACACTACTGATGGTTTGTGCATCTCTCGTCGCGACCGCCTGTTTAAAGCCAAAGTCAGCGGTCAGTACAGTCGCCGCGGTAACCAATAGCTGCTCTCGCGCTTTTAAATATTGTTGATAAACATTTTGCGCCACTTGAATTTTTCTTTGCACTTGCGCTTCATTGAATTTACTTGTGGACCACCAAAAACTTGCCAAGCTCATCCCCGCCGTGACAAGGATAAGCAAAATACAGAGACTAATTATTTTATTTTTAAAGCTGTTATTCATTCATGTTGTCCAAAGCGCTCGCCAAAGGTATTACGCGGCGCTGGATAAGTTGTTTTTATTGTTACGGACATTGGCGCCGTTGTGTTCACTATTTGCACGGTTTGCCGACTATCTATGTCATTATCTTGATAGGGGTGCCATACCGTTACTTGTTTCGTAGAATTCGGCAAAGTTACTAATCCATTCGCATCCGATACCAATACTTGCTTGTCATCTGCAATGTAAATATAGCCCACCATAGAGTCGTGAATGTTACAACCTAACACCACTACACCAGCATTTTCAAACTTAAGCGGTTGATTTGGCGTGCCAGCGTATAGCTTTAGCTCAAAAGGTTTTACCGCAGAAAACGAATAAACGTGATGACGGATATCATCGCTATTGGGAAAATTAACCAATTGTCCTTTTTGGATAGTAAGGATGAAAGGAACAAATTGTTTATTGATTTGATCCATAACCGCCACTGCTTTTGCTGCTGACTCGACAGGCTCGTCCGTCAATTCAACAACGGCATGCTGCAAGGGCTTGCCGCTGCCATCTAGCACTGTTAATTGCCCAGCATTTGCGCAGTTTGAATCTAAAAGGAATAAAAAACAAAAACTTAGTAGGAGTAGAACAGACGTTCGCATATCTGACTCTATTTTTTGCAACAATTAGGTTAAGTAAAAGAGACCTTGCAATGAAAAGCAAGTGAATTGAGGAAATTGCCCTAATAAACTTGTCTATCAGGGCAACTGAAAAGGAATTAATCTATTAAACCGTACTGCTTATCAAGAATATCAATAACTTCTTGGCGAGGATCAGCAGGGATCGTTAGTTCACGGCCAACGATTTTACTTGCGATCCCAACGTAAGTTTCGCTTACCGACATCATCACAGCTTCTGGCAAAAGATAATCGCGAGCAAGTGCTTCACGCTCAGGCATGCGGTCTTTATTCAGCAGCACATCGCTATCTGGTACGTTGTTTATCAATAGCTGGCGGAAACCTTCTTTTGAGTTTTCAACGATCTTACCATCGCGATAAGCTGGGCCATCCCAGATACGTGACGAGTCAGGCGTACCCACTTCATCAATGTAAATTAGGCGCTCTTGGCCGTCTTTATCTTCAACGTAACCAAACTCAAATTTAGTATCAACAAAGATCTGATCAAGCTTCTCAAGCTCTTTACTGATCAGGGCAAAGCCCTCGGTTAGCAACTGCTCGTACTTATCCACATCTGCCGCAGATTTAAAGTTGAACGCCGCAAGATTATCTTCGATGTTTTTACGAGAGATGTTTACGTCATCCACTTCTGGTACGTCTGCTAAACCTTTGATGATCCCTTTGGTTGATGGTGTGATTAAGACATCATCTAGTTTTTGATTGGCCTCTAAACCTTCTGGTAATTGCAAGCCACAAAACTCCCTTACGCCCTTTGCGTAATCGCGCCACATGCTGCCGGTAATATATTGACGCGCAATCGCTTCAACTCTTACCGTACTGGCTTTACGCACAATCCAAACATAAGGATGTGGAATATCAACAATGTGATTACCTGCAAGGCCAGCTTTATCAAAAAGTGAAAACCAATGTGAAGCAACGCTGTTAAGCGCAATGCCCTTACCCGGTACACCGTTAAGACCATTTTCACCTTGCCAAATACAATCAAACGCTGAAATACGGTCTGAAATGACCATAATTGCCAGCTCTGTACCAACCGGGACTTGATAGCCTTTTTCTTCAATTAAACGTGCACTGTCGGCGTCGGTTAACCAATAAACTGAACGTACTTTACCACTGTGAACCGCACCTTTAGTGCGAATTGGAAGATCGTCATTAACGTCTAAAACTTTGTAGCTACTCATTGTTACTCCAATGACAGGATGCGCCTTGCTAAAGGGCACAAAATAATGAGGGGGTTAGGGTCGCTATAATAGTCGAGCTGAACAAAAATCACAATTTAACTTACACGCTTGTTGTTGAGCTTAACTTAGTTTTGCTTTAGTCATTATTGTTATACCATCACAACATTATTTGCCAGCGTTGAGGCGTTATGCTTACGATATCTCAATTACAGTTTACATGGCCTAAGTCGAGCACCCCGGTGCTAACCATACCTAAGCTACATATCGCCCTAGGTGAACACGTGTTTTTACATGGTCCAAGCGGCAGCGGTAAATCGACTTTGCTAGGACTTATTGCCGGCACCTTGGATTGCCAGCAGGGAGAAATTGAAATTGCAGGTACAAACGCGAGCGCACTGAGCCGTGGCCAACGAGATAAGTTTAGAGCCGACCATATAGGTACTATTTTTCAGAACTTTAATTTGTTGCCCTATTTGTCGCCTGTTGAAAACGTTACTCTTGGCTGCGAATTTTCCAAAAAGCGCAGGCAAAACATCTCCTCGCAGAATAAATCGCTTGAGCAGGAAGCCAAACTTCTGCTCTCTGATCTTGGTATAGACGAGCACACTCAGCAGCGCAGTGTCGCGGAGTTAAGTATTGGCCAACAGCAGCGCGTAGCCGCCGCTCGCGCATTTATTGGCAGGCCCGAAATCATTATTGCCGATGAGCCAACCTCAGCCCTCGATGCCGACAGCCGTGATGGCTTTATTAAATTACTCTTTAGCCAAGCCGCGGTTTACAGTGCATCTATTCTCTTTGTCAGTCACGATAAAAGTTTAGCGCCGTTATTTGATAGGCAAATAAGCTTGCCTGATTTACAACAAGGAGCATCGCTATGCTAATCAAACTTGCGTGGAAAAGTACACTAAACCGAAAAGCCAGCGTCGCCCTAACTCTAGTGACCATTGCAATTAGTGTCATGTTGCTGCTGTCGGTTGAGCGTGTACGCCAAGACGCAAAATCCAGCTTCGCAAACACTATTTCTGGCACAGACCTGATTGTCGGCGCACGTACTGGTGATATTCAGCTTTTGCTTTCAAGCGTATTTAGAATTGGTCACGCCAATAATGCCGTACAATGGCAAAGTTACGAGTACATCAAGGCACAGCGCGGCGTTGCTTGGAGCATTCCCATTAGTTTAGGCGATAGCCACAAAGGCTTTGCTGTGCTGGGCACAGATGCAAGTTACTTCAGCCATTATCAATACGCTAAAAAACAACACCTCACCTTTGCCGCTGGTCGACCATTTCACAATGGCCAAGAAGTGGTGCTTGGGGCTATGGTCGCAAAAAAACTGGGTTATCAGCTGGGACAAAAAATCGTCATTTCTCATGGCATGGGCAATACCAGTTTCCATCATCATGATGACAATCCGCTGGTTATTTCTGGCATTTTGGCAGCCACAGGAACGCCGGTAGATAAAACGCTACATGTGCCATTAAGTGCCATCGAGAGTATGCATAGCTCAGGGCACAGCAAGCCATCACGAATAGTTGCACGAAAACAAGATGCAACGCAGCATGAGCATGAGCATGAGCATGAGCATGACAGCAAAAACAATAATGCTCTAGTTCACAACCTCGACTCCAAACCCGGTGATTTAATCGGTTCAACAAAGCAAATCACTGCATTTTTACTCGGTTTTGAGTCACCGCTCTATACCCTCCAAGTGCGCAGAAATATTAATCAGTATAAAGGTGAGCCTTTGCTGGCAATTATGCCGGGGGTGACATTAAGAGAATTATGGGAAATGCTAGATATCGTCGAAAAAATCTTGCTTCTCATTACCCTTGCTGTGGTGTTGATAAGCTTACTTGGCATGTTGACCTCATTGCTCGCCACGTTGAATCAAAGGCGCCGAGAACTTGCTATCCTACGCTCCGTTGGTGCGCGGCCTTGGCATATTTTTACGCTTCTCATTAGCGAAGCGATTTTTATCACCGTGTTAGGGTGTGCTTTCGGTGTAGCGCTTTTTTATGCCTTGCTCATTGCTGCCCAATCCGGCCTACAAAGTCAATTTGGCGTAGTCCTAAGTATCTCAGCGCTCTCAACCTATGAACTCACGCTACTAAGCGTTATTATAGGCGCAGGTACTTTGATCGGCGCCATTCCTGCCGCCCGTGCTTATTTTTACTCGCTTGCCGATGGCATGCAAATTAAAACCTAAGAGGATCAAGATGCAGTTAACCGCACGAACTCACGTTTTTTACTTCATTGCATTCATCACTGCGATGGTATTCAGTGGTATCGCAAACGCAGCACCACCTAAAGAGATATTCTGGGAAGATTTAATCCCAAAAGGGCATGTCCAGATCAGCAATCAAGACGCAGCAAGTCATGATGGCGCCGAGCAAAATTGGGTGCAACCTGACTTAGATGCCCCAGTAGTCAAAGAGTTAGATGGTCAACTAGTCAGCTTACCCGGCTTTGTTGTACCACTTGAAGGTGACAGTGAAGTGATCACCGAATTTTTGCTGGTTCCCTACTTTGGCGCTTGTATTCACGTGCCACCACCGCCGCCAAACCAAATTGTTCATGTCAAAATTAAAGGCGGTGTTCCGATTGAAAGCCTATATGATGCAATCACAGTCAGTGGCACGATTAAGGTTTCTACTTGGAAGGGCGACATCGCGCAAACAGGTTATATGATGGAAGCCAAAGGCGTCGCGCCATTTGAGCTCTAAAAGTCATATAAATCACTAAAAAAGAGTGCCAATACTTAATTGAGCTAGATTGGCACTCTTACCACTGCAAAACATACAATTTTATTTCTTTTATTTACCCTACTCAGTGGTAGGAACACTGGCATACACCAGTTCGATAAGATTATTCATGGTTCGTGACTTTTGCATATACGCCTTTTCCATATACGCCAGCTCCTGAAGCTCAAATAAGGTACTCTCTACAAGAGAAAACCACTTAGCGGTCGTCTCTGCTATCTCAACCTCTCCGCGACTCGATTTTTTAAGTGCTTCATAGAGAATATTTAAGTCGTTATATTGACGTAGATAATCCATATCACCCTCAGTCAGTTGTTACCCTTGTTTTCATTTCACACTACAGTAACAAAAGCCTCGCTAAAAAATCTTGTCGAACCCATTTTTCTATTAAAATGATGAAAATAAAGTAAAAAGTATACGTAGGTTCTTGAGCGATATATCCATAATTGACTGATTAAATTTCCTCTTGCAGAAACATTTTTATTGATTACAATTACAAGTTAACAAAGATTACACATAAAAATAACTTAGATAGAGTGAACATACTCTCCCATACAAGAAAGGATTAAATTGGTGGGCAATCCCAATTTTAAATATAACGGTGATGACCTCAGAAGAATGCGCCTTGCTGCCCAAAAAACCACGCAGCAAATGGCCGATCTTGTTGGTATTAGCCGCCAAACATACGAAAACTATGAAAATGGTGTAAGCCGTATACCATGGGATCACTTTCAAGTTTGGTGTAAATACTGTGATATTGACCTTTCTCCCATTATTAAACAGTTTCAAGCCCTGCGGAGCTTAATTAGTGATACCCAATTAAGACGCAAAAGCCCGACCTCTCCTGATGCAAAGAAAGTGGAAGAGTAAGTAGTCATGTTTTTAGTTGATTTGAGCTGCAAAAGGATAAAAATAAATGAACTCATTAATGCAATGTACAACACCCAAAAATTTAAACTCCAGAAAAATATACTTTCATGAAATCAAGAAGGTAACTGGGGGAAGTCATGGCGGAACAGCAAAAGATCCGAAGTTAAGCCTTCATGCTCAAAAGGCAACGCAGCTCCAAGTGCTCGATATTCACCAGTTAAATACCGTAATCGGGGGGTAGTGACGGTTTATTAAAAATAGATCCCAAAATCACAAAAGGTGAGTAAGGCAATCAAGACTAAAGTAAACCCAGAAGGGGTGGGATTACAGGCAAGCAAACAGCTGAACAAGAGATCACATTTAAAACCTCTCAGTTTTACAAGTGATTCTCAATAGGTGATTTTCAGGGTACAGTATTAACAAGTTTAACCCACTGCAAAGACCGCAAGGAACACTAATATGAAACTCTTGAATCGCCATTTCGTAAAAAAGTTATTACTCACAAAACCAAAAAATAAGCTAATTTACACCCAACCTATATATATTACTTCTGCCAAATTGGTGAGTGGTGGTAGTACAGGAAAAATTGGCGACGATCCAAAAGTAGAAACAGAAAATGTAACAGCCGATTTAGGAAGTTAACACGTATGAAGTTTGGAGTTATCTAATGAACAGAACATGGGGCTTTGCTCTCATCATGCTAACCCTTTGGGGATTGATCTCGTACTTTCATATTTATTTTGAACGTTTCGTTGATATCCCCTTGCTATTACTAGTTTTATCTTTCTCTTACATAGCAAAAGAACAAGAAAATATAATACATATTACTATCGGATTACTCCTATTTATTGCTATTGAATTTGTTGGCTATGAGTTAATTGCAGAACTATGGTTCGCTGAGCATCCAGCCTATGTAAAAAACACCCTAACATTATCATTTCAACTTTTGATGGATCTTGGGGTATTTTTCTATCTCAAAAATAGAGTTCGCTTATCCACCTATTATGTAAATAGATTTGCCCCGGAGAAGCAAGAATATATCTATATGACACATGCTGATATTCTGCTGGTCGGTTTATTCTTTTTGTTTATGCTAGTAGATCTGGCAACTTTAGCTGAGAACATTATTCGAAATCTAGAATACTTTGGAGTAGATGAAAGTTTTGCAAAACAATTTTGGAGCTGGAATTGGTTTTATAAGGCTTACCCCTACATTAAATCGATTCTGCTTTCATGTGTCATAACTGTACTCCTAGCAACAGTTTACGTTGAACGTTTTCGTCCTGCGCCAATTAAAGAAAGTGAAGAAGACTTAACGCTTAAAAAATCCGAGCCACAGCATAGGTCATAGTGATCTGTGCTGCTTTTACCCTAAATCAATTGAAGGAATAAACGATGGATTTAAAACTGAACAAAAAGCAACTGAAGTCATTAGCAGGTAGTAAGCTAATTTTGGATAACAACAAGACCCGTGAGATTGGCGGTGGTTGCTCCTACTATTGTAGTCGCGACTTAAACTGTGACACCGATAGCCCAACGATGGTCTGCCCATCAAAGGCGTTAGCATGTGTTCCTGAGCCAAATACATTACATTGTGATTGCCCAACCAATATGTGCTAGTCACTAATCTGTCGCGATGTAATGTCGCGACTGCAACCGTGCTATTCTCCGTTCAACTTATACCAATTGTATTAAGCATAGACCTCTGCTTGATACTGCTGAAAACGCATAAAGGCCTGACGAGCGCCGGTGATCAATGCATCTTCTTGTGCACAGGTTAACTCAACCGTATCGATAAATTGAATTAAGTGACGCCACGCACTGCCGCGCCCGACTCCGGGGCCTGCTAAGTAACGCGCGCCATACTCACCTGTGACGGGCAAACGCGCCTGCACTTGACGCCCAAGCATTGCGGCCCCAACCTTAGAGCCTTCAACGACATAAAACGCGCCCAAAGCAGTCGCAAACTCGGTTGAAGTTGTGATAAACGGCGACAAAGACGGCACAGGTAATGTGTGCTGTAAGTCAGCAAAGTCCTGCTCCAACAACCCAAGCCGTCGGCGCGATTTGAGATCGTCAATATGCATAGAGAGTTCACGGTGCTCATATAATGCAGCGACATCTTTAAGAAACAGGTACTGAAGAGTCAAAAACTGGAGATAACGCTCAATGCTGGCAAACGGGTCTTTTGCCATAATGCTGTTATCTATGCGGTCGTGAAGATCAGCAGTACTTGCTTTTAATTTCAATGCACGGCTAGTAAGTGCGCTGGCTGCGGTCATGGGACTTCCTGTAATGTAATGCGAGGGGAAAATGAATGGACTGTGTTGGCTTTTTGAAAAGCCGCTCCAGCGATTGACACTGGAGCGAAGAGATATATCTAACAACTAGTTAACCTGTGGTTAGTTAGTTGAAGGCAACTCCATAATACCGTCAATCTCAACCTGTGCGCCTTTTGGTAGTTCTTTTACACCAATTGCAGCACGAGCTGGGTATGGCTTTCTAAAATACTGAGCCATGATCTCGTTGACCGTTGCAAAGTTGCTCAGATCAGTTAGGAAGATATTAACCTTAACCATATCTTGTAACTCGCCACCAGCCTCTTCACATACCGCGATAAGGTTTTTGAACACTTGGTGCGTTTGCTCTGCAAAATCTTCAGAAATAAATTCCATTGTCTCTGGTACCAATGGAATTTGGCCAGATAAATAGACCGCAGTACCAACTTTTACCGCTTGGTTGTAAGTGCCAATTGCTGCTGGCGCTTTATCTGTTGAAATAATAGCTTTGTTCATTAATGTTCCTTTATTTTTTACGATACACGCGTTGTACATCTGGCATCACTCGAATTCGGCGCATAATATCAGCGACATGAATTCGGTTTTTCACGGTAATACCTAGATCAATCACGTATAAATTACTTTCTTTTTCGTCCGTTGCGATTTCGACAATATTAGCTTGAGTCGTCGCAACCACATTGGTTAATTTAGCCAACGCACCTTGGTGGTTAATAATTTCCACACGCAGCGCCGCTATATATTCTTTCTCTGGGTTGTCTTCCCACTTCACGACGAAGTACTTCGAACGCTCGTTGCGCCAACCCTTAATATTTTTACATTCTTGGCGGTGAACCATTAGGCCTTTGCCTTGGCTCATATATGCTGTGATAGCGTCACCCGGCACCGGACGACAACATTTAGCATAGGTTACCAACATGCCTTCTGTTCCGATTATCGCGGCTTTGGCACGTTTAGCAATATCTTCTACCGCATTATCATCTTGCAGTAAACGCTTCGCTATCAATACGCTCATGATATTGCCACAGCCAATCTCAACCAGCAGCTCCAACAAGGTATTGAGGTTATGCTCTTCAAGTACGTTGTCGATTTGCTCTTGAGCAATATCATCTAGCTTATACTCACCCAATGCCGAGTCGAGCAAACGACGGCCTAGTTGGATCGCCTCTTCTTCTTGTTGGCTCTTGAGGTAATTGCGGATCCCAAGGCGTGCTTTACCCGTTACCACAAAGTTCAGCCAAGTAGCGTTAGGGTGTGCACCTGAGCTAGTAATAACCTCGACAGTTTGACCAGTATCCAACGCTTTACTCAATGGATAAGGCTTACGGTTTACACGAGCACCTACACAGGTATTACCCACATCGGTATGCACGGCATAGGCAAAGTCAACTGCCGTCGCCCCCATTGGTAACTCGACAATACGGCCATCTGGCGTAAAGACGTAAATTTCTTCTGGGAATAATTCGGTTTTAACGTTTTCCACAAATTCAAAAGACGAGCCTGCACTTTGCTGTAGCTCAAGCAAGCTTTGCATCCACTGACGCGCACGCTGCTGCGCGGTATGGCCGGCATTATCACCTGACTTTTTATACATCCAGTGCGCTGCTACCCCTTTATCCGCCATATGATCCATATCATGAGTACGAATTTGGATTTCTACCGGAATACCGTGCGGGCCTACCAGCGACGTATGAAGCGACTGGTAACCATTGGTTTTCGGTACGGCAATATAGTCTTTAAAACGAGTTTCAATTGGCTTATATAAATTATGCGCAACGCCTAGCACACGGTAGCAAGTATCCAGGTTGTCGACATTGATCCTAAAGGCGTAAATGTCCATCACCTCGTTAAACATCAACTCTTTATTCAGCATCTTGCGGTAAATACTGTATAAGTGCTTTTCACGGCCTTTTACTGAGCCTTGAATACCCGCTTCTTCCAGTCTAGATTCAATTTCAGACTGAATATTGCTGATCACTTCTTTACGATTACCACGTGCTTTTGCGACTTCTGAACGTAACGCACGATAGCGCATTGGATATAACGCCTGAAACCCGAGATCTTCTAACTCATTTTTAATATCATGAATACCAAGGCGGTTTGCAATTGGTGCATAAATCTCTAATGTTTCGCGGGCAATTCGACGGCGCTTGTCAGGACGCAAAGCGCCTAGCGTTCGCATATTGTGCGTTCTGTCTGCAAGCTTAATAAGGATGACACGAATATCCTGCGTCATCGCCATGATCATCTTACGATAGTTTTCGGCTTGGAACTCTTTTTTATCTTTGAAGCTCAGTTTATCGAGCTTTGACACCCCTTCCACCAACTCAGCGACCGTATCACCAAAGATTTCCGCTAAGTCGTCTTGGCTAAAGTCAGTGTCTTCAATAACATCGTGCATAAGCGCAGCCATGAGTGTTTCATGATCAAGCCTCATGCTCGCAAGGATCTGGGTTACTTCTACTGGGTGAGTGATATAGGGCTCACCGCTAGAGCGCGTCTGTCCCTCGTGTGCCTCACGGGCCACGACATAGGCTTTTTGCACCAAATCGACGTCTTCTGGTGACAAATATTCTGAGATTTTCTTTTTGAGGCCTTCAAACAGATACATTCACACTCCAATGTTTCAGAGAAGCTATACTCGGCGAGTATAAAACGGGTTACAAGCTAGTTACTTAAGAATATACGATGAAACACCAGCAATGCCAATGAACAATTTATGCTACTTGTTAGGAAATTAAAGGCGTTACGCGTTGTGTAATGTGCTGGCGATTTATACCAATTTGCTTAATTTCAATTGCTATAAAACAATAATGCCAGCAAAAAAGCTGGCATTATTGAATCTAGACAGTGGTTGGATTAGCGATTGCCACCAACGATTGCAGCTACTGCAGCAAGCTCTGCAGCTTCTTGGTGTTGCTGCTCTTCACGGTCGATAATATCAAGCGAGTCAGTGGTGACAAAACCTTGCTCAATTTCACGTAGCGCGATTACGGTTGGCTTGTCGTTTTCAGCATCAACCATAGGATCTTTACCGCCTACAGAAATTTGGCGAGCGCGACGCGCTGCTACTAAAATCAAGTCAAAGCGGTTACCAATTTTATCTACTGCATCTTCTACAGTTACGCGAGCCATCGAAGCACTCCAAATTCAGTTCATTATGCAAAAGGCTAGTTTACTGTATGTCTAGCCTTTCGCCAAGTATTGATGGTTAAAAAACCTCAGGTTTAAAAGTAATTATTTTAGCAAGTCGGCGATAAGTGCTTGATGACGGATAGACTGTGCTTTTTGCTCAAGTCTTGCGGCAATAACAATATGTTCAAGTTCACCGCGTGTTTGCTCAAAGTCATCATTGACAAGAATATAGTCAAACTCGTTGTAGTGTGAGCTTTCTGATTTCGCTTCAGCCATGCGACCTGCGATTACTTTTTGAGAGTCTTGGCCACGACCATTTAAGCGCTTTTCTAGCTCCGCAGTTGAAGGAGGTAAAATAAAGATGGTCTTTACTTCTGGCATCAACTCACGCACCTGACGCGCCCCCTGCCAGTCGATATCTAAAAACACATCAATACCAGCGGCAAGCTGATCTTCTATCGCTTGTTTTGAAGTGCCGTAGTAATTTTCGAATACTTGTGCCCACTCAAAGAAATCGCCTTTATCGATCAGCTGCTTAAATTCATCAACCGAGACAAAATGGTAATGTACGCCGTTTTCTTCGCCTGGACGAGGAGTACGCGTCGTGTGAGACACCGACACTTTAATATCGTCGTGCTTTTCCAATAACGCTTTGATTAAACTTGATTTACCCGCACCAGAAGGCGCAGAAAGGATAAACAGATTACCGCGTGTAGGTGATGTCATAGTCATTCTCAACAATTAGTACCGGCCGAGTGGTATTGGTTTACTCAAGTCTGCCGCAGAGCTAAAAGCGGGCATTATACCGAGTAACGTATAAGAATACACTAGGGATGAGAATAAGGAAAAGTCGAGGAATAAATTCAGCACTGTGAGTAACCCAGAAACCTATCACTGTACTAAATTTATTCCTCTAAAACAGAATGTTATTTTGTCGTGTAAAGCAGCGCCTACCAAGGCATTCACCCAGTAGGAGCGAGTTCATCTCGCGATCTCTTCACAGCTCGCGCATAAAGCATCTCCTACCAAAGTATTTACCCCGTAGGAACGAGTTCACCTCGCGATCTCTTAACAGCTCGCCGCGTAAAGCAGCGCCTACCAATGCATTCACCCCGTAGGAGCGAGTTCACCTCGCGATCTTTTAACAGCTCGCCGCGTAAAGCAGCGCCTACCAAGGTATTCACCTCGTGATCTGTTTAAAGCAAATCGGCTACGCTGCTACGTACTTCTTCAGGCCACACCCCAACTTGTACCTGACCAATGTGCTGCTTTTGCAACAGCAACATCACTAAACGCGATTGGCCAATACCACCTCCTATGGTTTGTGGTAATTCACCCGCAACTAACTGTTGGTGCCAATCTAAGCTCAAGCGTGCTTCGTCATCGGTTAATTTAAGCTGTCTTGCTAGCGAATCAGGACAAACACGAATGCCCATTGACGAGATCTCAAATGCGTCTTCTAGCACCGGGTTCCACACCAAAATATCACCGTTAAGCCCTTGGTATTTGTCGCATGTTGGCGTTGACCAATCGTCATAATCCGGCGCGCGAACGTCGTGAATCTTACCGTCACCAAGCTCTCCACCAATACCAATTAAAAATACCGCGCCATATTCTTGGGCAATCGCTTTTTCACGTTGCTTAGCTGTGAAATCTGGATACATAGTGCGTAATTCTTCACTGTGCACAAACGTAATTTTCTCAGGGAGGAATGCCGCAATGCCAAACTCATCCTCAACCACTTTTTCAGTTGCTTTAATTGAGCGATAAAGGGTTTCTACCGTTTCTTTTAGTTTTGCCAGCGAACGCTCACTGTTTTCGCAAATCACCTTTTCCCAGTCCCACTGATCCACATAGACAGAATGGATTGGCGATAACTTATCTTCGTCAGGGCGTAGCGCTTTCATGTGCGTATAGAGGCCTTCGCCTTTAGCAAAACCATAATCGCCTAGTGTTTTACGTTTCCACTTAGCAAGTGAATGCACTACCTCAAACTGCGCATCCGGTAGCGTTTTCACTTTTACCTGCACCGCCTGCTCGTGGCCACTTAGGTTGTCTTGAATACCATCGCCCAAACGCGCCAAAATAGGCGCTTGTACTTCAACTAAACCCAATTGCTCGGTTAGCTGTGCTGAAAATACTTGTTTTACTCGTGCTATCTGTTTTTGTGTCTCTTGATACTTGCTCAACATGGTTAGGTCCTCATTCCCGAATTTGTCGTTTTGTTGAGTCTATATTTAAAGAAAGCGACACAAACATCAATAACCCTCAACAAAAACACCTTTACATAATTATTTTCATCAAAAATATGCTATAAATTTTATATAAACGATAATTGTTAATGGATATTTACATGGAAAATTATGAGATCGACAATCTGGATAGATCCATCCTTCATGCTTTAAAAGAAAACGCACGAACGCCCTACGCAGAATTAGCAAAAAGATTTGCTGTTAGCGCCGGTACCATCCATGTTCGGGTCGAAAAAATGAAGCAAGCGGGGATCATTGAGGGAACTCAAGTGAGCATTAATGCCAAACGACTTGGTTATGATGTCTGCTGTTTTATCGGAATAAACTTAAAACATGCCGGCGACTACCCGGGAGCCATTGCACGTTTAAAGGAGTTTGAAGAAGTTGTTGAGGCTTACTACACCACAGGCAATTACAGCATTTTTATCAAAGTGATGGCGCGCTCCATCGACCACCTTCAAGATGTGCTTATCAATAAAGTGCAAACCATTGAGTCTATCCAGTCAACCGAAACACTAATCTCACTGCAAAACCCAATTCAGCGCACCGTTATGCCCTAGCTTCTTTTTTGTTATAATCGCGGGAATTTTTTGATTAGAGTAGTAAGTAGATGGCTGAGAATAGATTCCATCGTGTAAAAAGCGTATTAGATAGACGCCAAACCGACCTCACAGTATGCCTAGATGAAGTACATAAGCACCATAATCTGTCAGCGATTGTGCGCACCGCAGACGCGGTTGGCTGTCACCATGTACACGCAGTATGGCCACAAGATCAAAGACGGTTAACAAACAATACCTCTGGCGGCAGCAAAAATTGGGTTGAAACCCATATGCATGAGCATATCGACCAAGCTGTTGCGACAATTCGTGAACAAAACCCAGGTGTACAATTATTAGCTACAAATCTTAGCGATAGCGCCGTTGATTTTCGTGAAATTGATTACACCAAACCTACCGCTATTATTGTCGGGCAAGAGCGTTTAGGGATCTCAGAGCGCGCACTTGAGCATGCGGATCAGCACATCGTGATCCCAATGCAAGGTATGGTGCAATCACTCAATGTGTCTGTTGCTGCAGCGCTTATTTTATACGAAGCGCAGCGCCAAAGAGATGCAGCAGGACTGTACAAACGTACAGATATGATGGATCCTGTGGTAAAACATAAGTTACTATTTGAAGGATGTCATCCAATCATTGCAACCCGCTGTCGCGAAAAAGGGCTACCTTACCCGGCACTTGATGAGCACGGTGAAATCGTTGCAGATGAGGCTTTTTGGGACATTCTTAAGTTTACGCAGAAGAAATAAATAACGCGGATCGCGCTAGAGGATTAGCATGTCGACACCAAATTTGGCCACTTATCCAATCACCGAATTAAAAGGCGTAGGCCCAAAAGCGGCCGAGCGTTTGGCCAAACTTGGCATTCAATCGGTGCAAGACATGTTATTTCACCTTCCGCTACGCTATGAAGACCGTGCACGCACCTATCCTATCTGCGAGCTGCAAGCGCATAGCCATGTCAGTATTGAAGCCGAGATTGAACGCAGCGAAATCACGCAAGGCAAACGCCGCATGTTGGTGTGTTATGTTAATGATGGGACGGGGCGGATCGCGCTGCGCTTTTTCAACTTTAATGCGGCACAAAAAAATGCCATGCAAGCGGGCAAAGTGATCCGCTGTTTTGGTGAGGTTCGCCGCGGTCATTATGGCTTTGAAATGGCGCATCCAGAATACAGCATCAAAGAGACGCGCTCTGCACCGAGCGATCCGAGTCTTGCGACGCTTACCCCAGTTTATCCTACCACCGAAGGATTAAAGCAACTGAGCATTCGGGCAATTGCCGATCAAGCCGTTGAGTTACTGCGCAAGTATGATGTACCAGACTATTTGCCAGCTCAATATCGGCCATCGCAGCAAAGTGTAAAAGAAGCGCTGTTATTACTCCACCGCCCACCACAGGAAGTGGATTTAGCGCAATTAGAGCTTGGGCAACACCCCGCGCAAGCACGATTGGCGTTTGAAGAGTTATTGGCGCAAAACCTCAGCTTGCTTAAGCTTAGGCAAAAAGGCCAAGCGGTAAAAGCGGTTGCACTACCGCCCACCAATCCACTTGAAGCCCAGTTTTTGTCGGCCTTGCCATTTGCCCCCACCAATGCCCAAAGCCGAGTAGTGGCAGAGATCAAAGGCGATTTACAACATCCCTATCCCATGATGCGATTGGTGCAAGGGGATGTTGGCTCAGGAAAAACGCTTGTGGCAGCGCTTAGCGCGTTAACGGCTATCGCACAGGGTTACCAAGTAGCACTGATGGCACCCACTGAGATCCTATCCGAACAACACGGCATCAACTTCCTTAATTGGTTTGAACCTATGGGCATAGAAACCGTATGGCTGGGTGGTAAAACCAAAGGTAAGGAACGCACTCATGCTCTTGAGCGTATTGCTTCAGGGCAAGCACAGATGGTGGTCGGCACCCATGCGTTATTCCAAGAGCAAGTACAGTTTTCTAACCTTGCGCTTATCATCATCGACGAACAACATCGTTTTGGTGTGCATCAGCGCCTAGCGCTGAGAGAAAAGGGAAAGTTTGGCGATTGCTATCCGCATCAGCTGGTGATGACTGCAACCCCAATCCCGAGAACCTTGGCAATGACGGCCTATGCAGATCTTGAAACCTCAATTATCGACGAACTACCACCGGGCAGAACACCAATCACAACCGTCGCCGTGCCAGACACCAGACGCAATGAAGTGATCAAAAAAGTACAAAAGGCCTGTGTTGAAGATAAGCGTCAAGTTTACTGGGTATGTACGCTGATAGATGAGTCGGAGGCGTTACAATGCCAGGCCGCAGAAGACACCGCCAAAGCACTTGCCGAAGCCTTGCCAGAACTTAATATTGCGCTGGTACATGGTCGCATGAAAGCCCAAGAAAAGCAGACCATCATGGACGAATTTAAACAAGGTCATACCCATGTGCTGGTTGCCACAACCGTGATTGAAGTTGGCGTGGATGTACCCAACGCTAGCCTTATCATCATTGAAAACCCTGAGCGCTTGGGCCTTGCACAACTTCACCAATTGCGCGGCCGTGTTGGTCGCGGACAAATCGCATCACATTGCTTACTACTTTACCATGCGCCACTGTCGGTCACTGCGCAAAAGCGTTTAGGAGTGCTTAGAGAAAGTAACGACGGCTTTGTCATCGCCGAGCGCGACCTTGAGATCCGCGGCCCGGGTGAAGTGCTTGGTACAAAACAAACTGGATTGGCAGAGCTAAAAATTGCCGATCTTAGCCGTGATAAACATTTATTACCGCAAGTGAGAAGCCTCGCTTTTACCGTGCTAAAAAACCACAGCGATATTGTTGACCCGATTATCTGGCGCTGGATGGGTGATAAGAGCGAGCTGGCAATGGCGTAAGCCTGAAGCGTAATTATTACTGTGTGTAGATGAGCTCAATTTCACCATCAAGCCTTCTTCCTGTCGGAGTAAAACCTAATGCTTGATAAAAGTTCAACGCGTTTTCGGCCTCTGTATCCATGGTTGTAAGCGACAAACCAACTAACCCTATTAACTCAGCATACTGTTTGGCAAAACACATCGCGGCTTTACCATAGCCTTTAGATTGTGACGCTTCATCAATCATCAAACGCCATATGTATAAGTGTTGTGCCTGAAAGTGCCCATTGTCATCCCCAACCAAGCGAGGATCAATAAGCGCAATCATACCAACAGGCAAGTCATCATCGTACATACCAAAACACACGCTATCTTCATTAAAGCTATCCTCAATGATCCACTCGGCGTTTGATGCAATTAGATGTTGTTGTGAGTCACGCACTTTTAACTTGAGCATGTCATCTGCTACATCACTATTTACTTTCAAAAACTGTAATCTACTCATTCGATTTACCCTATTACCTGTTTCGCTAGTTAGTGTACCTACTATAGAAATATCTGCATACTTTATTTGGCCTTCACCTCAATACCCAACGATGGTCGCACTACGCTTGCTTCTTTTATCAAAGCTTGGCTACCATCTCGCTACATCAACTAAAAAGACTCAAAAATGAATCCTTTACTACGCGCTGTATGCGCCTCCTTTGCCGCTTGCGTGGCATCAATCGCCTCTGCAAAAGCAGTTTTCCCAGATATACCTGAGCAGATTAATCCATCTGCCAAATATGTTTTTTACTCTCATGGCTATATCGTTGAAGGTGATAATGAAACGCCTATTCATAAGCGCTGGGGGAAATATGACTTTCCAGCCATCAAACAAGCTTTAAGTGATGATGCCTATACGCTAATTGCTGAGCACCGCCCTAAAGGCGTCGCACCAGACGCGTATACAAAAACCTTGGTTAGCAAGGTTCACAAATTACTGGACGCGGGCGTCAGTGCTAGCAACATTACGCTCGTGGGGTTTTCTCGCGGTGGCGCGTTAACGATAATGGCAAGTGATGCATTAAAAAATGATGCCATTCACTACGTGGTACTAGCAGGCTGCGCTGGACTTATCAAAAGTAAAACCGAGATTCAACTCTATGGCAAGGTGTTGTCCGTTTACGAAACCTCAGATCAAGTGGGTTCTTGCGATTTTGTGAAAGCACGCTCTGCAAACCTCAAAAGCTTTTCAGAGATTTCGATTTCAACCGGTAAGGAACACGGCGCTTTTTATCTCCCGAGAGACGAGTGGTTAAAGCCCGTTAAAAGCTGGATTTTAAACCACTAAACTATTAGCACGTCGCTATAACAATGACGCGCCGTGCTGAGCCTTCCTTCAGAACCAATCTATACACAAAATTCCTATTTTGAAAACAAAATTCTGTTTACTTATTGCACTTTTAAAAATGCTCTCTATAATTGAACCTTATTCGAATATCATTCGAATAAGGTTCAACCTCTAAGGAGAAACGATGGCACCGGCACCTAAATATGATAAAGAAACCCAGCAACGCATGATTTTAAACGCTGCGGAACAATGCATTAATGAGTCTTCAGTCACTGACTTTACAATGGCAAAAGTCTCTTTGCTTGCAGGGTTGTCTATGGGCTCAATCTATAAATTTGTGCAGACCAAAGAAGACCTAGTAATGGCGCTGGCCTATGAGTCTTTTACCCATACATCCAGTGTTTTTAAGCAAGTGTTATCCTTACCACTTAGCACGCCAGAACGCATGCTCGCAGTGTGTCTTATCTCGCCACAAAAACTAAAACGCTTCTCTTTTGATTATGAATTGCAGTCCTACTCTACCAATGAGGCAGTGATTAAAAGGGCTTCTGAGTTTTGGACTAATAAAATTATCGAATCCTGTGGTGGCTGTGAAAACGTGTTTAAACAAGCGCTGATTGATGGCATTGAAGCAGGTGAGTTGCAAGCTACACCAGATCTACACGACATGGTGGAAGAAATCATCATCACCGGATGGGCGCTTACCGTAGGATATGAGCAAGTACTGCGCTTGCAACAAACTAAGCAAATTGTTGAGGGCACGGCTTCATTGCTCGCACCACTTGAGCTTAATGACCCTGTTATTCGCAGTACCGTGCGATTACTTAACAGTTATCCATGGCAACAGCCTATCACTCAAGATTCGCTGGTACGCATAGAGAAAGAATTGCAAGCGCTCGAGCTTCGTTAACTTAAGGAAATCACAATGAACATCAAACGTTGGCTTATGGCCGTTGTCATCATTCTCATCGTTATTACCAGCCTTGGATTTGTGAAGTTTACACAAATCCAAGCGGCAATCGCCTTTGGGGAATCTTTCCCAGAGCCCTCGGCTTCGGTAAAAAGCACGTATGTATCAACCACTGAGCATATTAAATCGGTTAAGGTTGTAGGTCAGCTCCATGCCAAGCGCACCGTTACCATTAGTAACGAGTATCCCGGTCTTATCACTTACGTCGGTTTTCAGCCCGGTGAGCAAGTAGCAGCAAACCAAGTATTACTGCGCTTAGATAGCAGCATTGATGAGGCGAATCTATTAGCGGCTAAAGCTCGAGTAAAGCTTGCTAAATCAACCTATCAACGGGTTGCCAAATTACTAGAACAAAAACGGATCAGCCCAGATGAGGTAGACAAAGCCGAGGCTGAAGTTGCAATTAATCAGGCAGACGTAAAACGACTAACCACATTAATCGAGAAAAAAACCATCCGAGCACCTTACCCGGGTCAAACGGGGTTAGAGCAATATCAGGTTGGTCAATTACTTGATGCCAATAGCGAAATCACTTTCCTGGTTGGGTTAGACGACAGCATTTGGGTGGATTTCAAAATTCCACAAACCTTACCACAACCTGACTTAGGCGAAGACGTTAACGTAGCAATTTCTAATACCAGCGGCCAAAAGCCTGCTCGCGTATCAGCCAAAATGCCAATGGTCGATGTCGCATCGCGTCAACAAAGTTATCGTGCTGAGCTACAAAACAGCGATGGCACACTCAGCCACAACCAAATGGTGTTAGTCAATGTACCAACCGAGGTCGTGAGCGCCGCAGTAGTGCCAACCAATGCGATTACTCGTAATCACTTTGGGGAATTTGTTTATGTACTTGAAAAGGACGACAGCCAAAATTGGCGGGCAAAACCGGTAAAAATCACATTAGGCGATAAGGTCAACGATCAGCAACTTGTGCTATCAGGCCTTAGCGGTGGTGAATTTATTGCTGCTGAAGGCGCATTTAAGCTACAAGAAAACTTACTGGTTTATACCGATCAGGTTGCCGCTGTTGATGGCAATAACGGAGGCCAGTAATGAGCGCATTACACGAAAATAAGCCGTCTATCATGGATATTTTTGTTAACCGGCCGGTACTGGCGATCGTGGTGTCATTGCTTATTGTACTAGCGGGTTTTAATGCCGCCCGAGATATATCGGTGCAGCAATATCCAAAAATAGAAAGTGCCTCACTGGTGATCAACACTGTCTATACGGGCGCTGCCGCAGACGTCGTAAAAGGCTATGTTACTGAGCCTATCGAGCGAGTGGCCTCTACCGTTCCGGGTGTCGACTATGTAGACTCGATAACTACCTCGGGACTTAGCAAAGTTACCGCTTGGCTTGAACTTAATCACAGTACCACCGACGCCTTGGCTGAGCTGACTACCCGATTAAACCAGATTAAATTTGAGTTACCCAGCGGAGCGGAAGATCCAGCCATTCAAATCGTACGTGCCGACAGCCCATATGCGGTATTCTATCTCGATGTAGAATCTCAAGGTCTGCCACGTAATAACGTGAGTGATTATTTGATCCGTAATGTTGTCCCTTCTATGTCTGATATTCCCGGTGTCCAAAAAGTGACGCTGGAAGGTGGCCGCGATCCCGCTATGCGAATTTGGCTCGATACCGAAAAACTCGCTATCTATGGCGTAAGTGCCAGCGATGTATTTACCGCGCTACAAGCAAACAACACCATTGCCACCTTAGGTTACAGTGAAAATAACAGACAACGCATCGACCTGATGGCCAATACCTCGTTAAAAACGGTAGCTGATTTTAACAACCTAGTGGTAAAAGAAATTGATGGCACGCAACTCAAGCTTGGTAACATCGCCACGGTAGAACTCGGTGAAGCCGAAGGCATGGTAACCGCACGCCTTGATGACCACGATACGGTATTCTTAGCGGTGTGGGCATTACCGGGTGCCAATGAAATCGATATTGGTGATGCGCTGTATAAAAAGATTGATGAGATTAATACCATCTTACCCGACGGCATGCATCTAAGAATTGGCTACGATGGCACGCTTTATATGCGTGATTCCATAAAAGAAATCTTCACCACGCTTGGGGAAACCGTCCTACTTGTGGGGATTGTTGTACTCGCGATGATGGGCTCGTTTAGAACCGCCATGGTGCCGCTGGTGACTATTCCTATCTCTATTTTAGGCGCAATCGCGGTGATCTCAGCAATGGGCTTTTCACTCAACCTACTGACCATTTTGGCTATCGTGCTTTCTGTTGGTTTAGTGGTGGATGATGCCATCGTGGTGGTTGAAAACGTTGCACGTCATATGCGCGAAGGCAAACCCAGATTACAAGCCGCGCTTATCAGTTCACGTCAATTACTCGTCCCAATAATTGCCATGACGCTGACCCTTGCTGCGGTCTACGCGCCAATCGGATTTTTAACAGGTTTAACGGGGTTCTTATTCAGAGAATTCGCGTTCACCCTAGCCATTGCGGTATTAATTTCTGGACTGGTTGCTATTACCTTATCGCCCATCATGAGTGCTTACGTTAATCCCGAAGGCGGTAAAGAAGGTAAATTAACGCAAAAGGTCAATGGCTATTTTGATCGATTACAAGCGTTCTACTTTCGAGCACTCGATACCTTGTTTAAGTGGCGTCCACAGGTCTTTTTTGTCGCTATCGTGTTCTCTTTATTGTCGGTGCCGTTTTACCTGTTATCACAAAAAGAGCTAGCGCCCATCGAAGATCAAAGCAGTATCCAAGTCGTAGTGGAAGCACCACCTGAGTCTTCTCAAGCTTATACTTCAGCGAAAATGAATGACACAGCCGAAGTCATGAACGCCACTGAAGGCGCTGAGTTTACTTGGCAGATTATTACGGCGGCAGCAGGTTTTGGTGGTGTAGAGCTTGCACCATTTGATGAGCGAGAAAATTCAGTACACGACTTACTATACGATCTATACGGCCGGTTAGGCAGCGTGACTGGACTAAGTTTATTTCCTATTCTACCAGCATCGCTTCCTACCGCAGGACAGTTTGATGTTGAAGTAGTATTCCGTGCCAGTGACGACCCAACTGCGATGAAGCAGTACGCTGATGAGATTATTCAACGCGCTACCGCCAGTGGCAGCTTTATGTTCGTCAATACCGACCTAAAAATCGACCTGCCGCAAGCCGAGCTTGAAATCGACCGAGAGCTGGTTGCTGACTTAGGTCTCAGTTTGTCGTCGGTAAACGAGCAACTTAGTATTTATATGTCGAATAATTTTGCCAACTACTTCAACAAAGAAGGTAAAGCCTACCGCGTCATTCCCATTGTGGGCGATGGCGAAAGGTACAATCCTGAGAACATTCTTAATATGCAAGTAAGAACCGATGCTGGCGATCTTATTCCGATTTCAGCGTTTGCTACCTTGCGCACCTTTACAAGCCCTAGAGTGCTAGGCTCATTCAACCAGCAAAACTCGTTTAGAATATTGGCAGGCACACTACCACACATTACCAAAGAGCAAGCGCTCACACAGGTAGAGGAAATTGCAGCAGACGTTTTACCTAGTCACTACTCAATTGACTACGCTGGCGAATCAAGACAGCTAAGAAAAGAAGGCAATACCATGGTTGGCGTACTTTTGTTTGCCATGATAGTGGTGTTTTTCTTACTGACGATCCAGTTCAACAGCTTTAGAGATCCGCTCGTGGTACTACTCGGCTGCGCACCGCTGGCACTCGCAGGTGCATTGATGCTACCGTTTTTATCACTCACAACAGTCAATATTTACAGTCAAATCGGCCTAATTACGCTCATCGGTTTAATCGCCAAAAATGGCATCTTGATTGTTGAATTTGCGAACCATTTACAACTTGAAGGTAAATCGAAATTTGAGGCGGTAAAAGGGGCAGCGGCCACACGTCTAAGACCTATACTGATGACTACAGGTGCAACCGTGCTTGGTCACTTCCCGTTGGTCTTAGTAACTGGCGCAGGCGCAGAAGCGCGCAACAGTATAGGTATTATCTTAGTCGCAGGCATGCTCATTGGTACTTTCTTCACTTTGATTGTCTTACCGCTGCTTTATGAAAAGCTAGCCAGCGATCACCGTGGCGAAGCCGAAACTATTGAAACCTATCCTGAAGCACCGTTAGTAGGCAAAGTCAGTATGACGTGATAACTGGCTAACAATCAAAAGGACACTAAGTGCCATACTTAGTGTCCTTTTTAATTGGTAAAACCTTTCTTTTGATAAGCTACAATTAATATCAATCTATAGCCGCTTTTGAGCGTTATTTGGGCTAACAAACCTGTCCGCATGCCCAGCCGGAGCTCCATGCATATTGGAAGTTATAGCCCCCGAGCCATCCAGTGACATCGGTTACTTCGCCGATAAAGTACAGGCCTTTTTGTTTTTTAGCTTCGAAGGTTTTTGAACTTAGTTCGTCGGTATCTACACCGCCTAACGTAACCTCTGCGGTGCGATAACCCTCTGTACCATTTGGTTTTATTTTCCAGCTGGTGAGAGTTTCAGTGAGCTTTTCAATCTCAGTGTGGCTGAGTTGGTTGGCGTTTTTATCTGGGATGCTACCGTCGCTGATTAGGGCTTCAATAAAGCGCTTTGGTAAAATGGTCGAAAGCAAGTTCTTGAGGCTCTTTTGCCCTTGCTCACTGCGCCAATCATGGAGTTGTGCTTGCACATCTAAGTCAGGTAGTAAATTGATGCTAACAAACTCGCCTGCTTTCCAAAATGAGCTGATCTGCAAAATTGCAGGGCCAGATAAGCCTCTGTGAGTAAAGAGAATATTTTCTCTAAATTGGATACCGCTTGCGCTGGTCACTAGGCTATCTACGCTAATACCAGACAAACCATCAAAGCGTGCTTTGTCGTGATCATGGAGTGTAAATGGTACAAGCGCTGCCGTGGTTGGTAACACCGTTAAACCAAATTGCTCCGCTATTTTGTAGCCGATTGGCGTTGCGCCAAGTTTTGGCATGGTTAGGCCACCAGCGGCGATCACCACTGACTCGCAGTTAAAGGTTTGAGTCGTGGTTTTGACTAAGTAGCGACCATCAGCTTGGTGTTCAACCGCAAGGACTTCTTGACGTAAGTGAAGTGACACGCCCGCCCAGTCACATTCTGTAAGAAGAATATCCACAATGTCTTGCGCGCTATTGTCACAAAACAACTGCCCAAGTGTTTTGTGGTGGTATGCAAGACCGTGGCGGTCTACCAGTTCAATAAAATCATGCTGGGTATAGCGGCTCAAACACGACTTTACAAAGTGTGGATTTTTACATAGATAGTTAGCAGGTGAAGCATTTTCGTTGGTAAAATTACAGCGGCCACCGCCACTGATCAAAATTTTACGACCAGGCTTTTTTCCCATATCAACCACTGCAACTTGTCGCCCTCGGTATCCAGCCTGTGCAGCACACATCAATCCTGCAGCGCCTGCGCCGATAACGACTACCTCTATTTGTTGCATAAACTCACTCAACTTTTTATCTAAGATTTCTACACTTACCGCTTTGCCAACAGTTTAGCTTTTAACGGCAAAATCGCGACCAAGCGAAAATTATACCTAGATTCTTTATCCAATCACAGCTGCGAATATCAATAGCCACTCGCATACCTTTTAAACACTTGTAAACATTATGTCAGCGCTATCATTTCTTAAACCCTCAAAAATAAGAAAATACAACTAGAACAACAAAAAAAACCAACCTTTAATACTAAGAAAGTCTCCACTCTATTGGCTACAAATGCTTCACAAAGTTAAAAACACTATTTTGTTTACAGTCATTTACAATGTAACTGAAATTTATTCACCCTCTCACAAAAATGAAAAATATCGATTAAAAACAATACAGTAAGAATTTTTTATAGCCATTTATCCGTCCACATATAACTAAAAAATTAGTGCAAATAACAAAACAGCGCTTTCTTTTTTTTAACTAGGAGTTTACTTTCACTGACCATCAGCTTTTTATTAACAGCTGAACAACAAGTTAGAAACTAGGGAAACATTATGACAATCAATAAAAACTTTAAGCGTGCTGCACTAAGCGTCGCAGTGAGCGCATTATTCACTGCAACAGCAGTTACAGCCGCACCAGCACAATCAATCGGCCAAGATGCAGCACTTGCAGCAACAGCACAAAAACTTTCATCTCAAAACACACTTGGTACTCAATTTATTATCAAATATAAGGATGCAAGTTCACAAATGATGGGGCTTTCAGCCGCTGACCTTGCGCCTGGTAAAATGCAACAGCGCGCAGAAAGCTTCGTAAAAGGCTTTAAGAGCAGCAAAGCAAGTGCCCGTGCTCAATACGTACGTTCGATGGCACTAAACAATCACCACGTTATGCGTGCTGACAAAAAGCTTTCTGCAAAAGAAGCGCAAGCGTTTATGGAAGAAGTAGTAGCGTCAGGTAATGTTGAATACATTGAAATCGACCAGATGTTAAAACCATTCGCAACACCAAATGACCCTCGTTATAGCGACCAATGGCATTACTACGAGGCTGCCGCTGGTATTAATGCACCTGCTGCATGGGATAAAGCAACAGGTCAGGGCGTTGTTGTTGCTGTACTCGATACAGGTTATCGTCCGCACCTAGATTTGAATGCGAATATTTTACCTGGCTACGATATGATTTCTGATACTTTTGTCGCGAATGACGGTGGCGGTCGCGATAGCGATGCTCGAGATCCTGGTGATGCAATTTCAGCAAATGAGTGTGGCTATACTCACGGTGCACAAGGTTCAAGCTGGCATGGTACGCATGTAGCAGGCACCGTTGCAGCAGTATCAAACAACGGTGAAGGTGTTGCCGGTGTTGCGTATGACGCTAAAGTAGTACCAGTACGTGTTCTTGGTAAATGTGGTGGTTTAACTTCTGACATCGCTGATGGTATTATCTGGGCGTCAGGTGGCTCAGTATCAGGCATTCCAGCAAATGCTAACCCTGCCGATGTTATTAATATGAGTTTAGGTGGCTCGGGTGCATGTAGCTCGACGACGCAAAACGCAATTAACCAAGCACGTAACAACGGTACAGTCATTGTTATTGCGGCAGGTAACGACAACGATAACTCAGCAAACTACAACCCTGGTAACTGTAATGGCGTGGTAAACGTAGCATCTGTGGGTCGTGATGGTAGCCGTGCTTATTACTCAAACTATGGCGCAAACATTGATGTTGCAGCTCCAGGTGGCGCGCAAAGTTTTGCGAATGACCCTGAAGGTATCCTATCTACTCACAACTCAGGTTCTGGTTCACCTTCGAATGATACTTACCACTACTCACAAGGTACATCGATGGCAGCACCTCATGTTGCAGGTATTGCTGCGCTTATCAAGCAAGCTAAACCATCAGCGACACCTGATGAAGTAGAGTCAATCTTAAAAAATACGACTCGCAGTTTCGCTGGTAGCTGTTCAAATTGTGGTACCGGTTTAGTTGATGCTTCAGCAGCTGTCAACGCAGCACTAGGCGATGTTGTTACACCTCCTACAGGTAATGCGCTCGAAGATGGTATAGCGAAAACAGGCTTAAGTGGTGCAGCTGGTAGTGATCAGTTCTTCACTTTCGACGTGCCTGCAGGTAAAACCAATGTTACTTTCACCATGAGCGGTGGTACTGGTGATGCTGACCTTTATGTAAAACTTGGCAGTCAACCAACTTCAAGCAGCTATGATTGTCGTCCTTATGAAGGTGGTAATGCCGAAGTTTGTAGCTTTGACGCACCTCAAGCTGGTACATACCATGTAATGATTAACGGCTATAAAGCTTATTCAGGCGTAAGTTTAGTTGCGGCAACTTCAGGTTCTAGCACAGGTGGCCCTCAAGCGGGTGGCGGTACCGTTGAAGATATTTCAGCTTCAAGTGGCCAGTGGGTTCACTACACAATCGAAGTGCCTGAGGGTATGAGCGACTTCACCGTGAAAACATTTGGTGGCTCAGGTGACGCTGACTTATTCGTTAAGTTTGGCTCTCAGCCTACAGCAAGCAGCTATGACTGTCGTCCATATGAAAATGGTAATACCGAGACTTGTGTAATCACTAATCCGCAAGCGGGTACATGGCACCTAAGTGTTAATGCTTACCGTACGTTTTCTGGCCTAACGTTAGACGCGCAGTACAAGCCATAAGCAAAATTTAGTAGGCTCTGGTTGAGTCTTCTTTCCCCAACGAGAGGCTGCATTTGCGGCCTTTTTTAATTATTTTGTAGAGTTCAGCTTACAGTAGTCGAGATAAATCTCGACCTACAAAACTCGTTGCTGGGAACGAGTTTACCTCACGATCTTTTAACTACTCGCCGCGTGAAGCGGCTCCTGCGTTTTGGCTTATGCTGTCGAGATAAATCTCGACCTACAGCACTCGCTGGTAGGAACGAGTTTACCTCGCGATCTTTTAACTGCTCGCCGCGTGAAGCTGCTGCTACGTTTTAGCTTGCAGTAGTCGAGATAAATCTCGACCTACAAAACACGCTGGTAGGAACGAGTTTACCTCGCGATCTTTTAACTGCTCGCCGCGTGAAGCGGCTCCGACGTTTCAGCTCATACTGTCGAGATAAATCTCGACCTACAAAACACGCTGGTAGGAGCGAGTTTACCTCATGCTCTTTTAACTGCTCGCCGCGTGAAGCGGCTCCGATGTTTTCAGCTTATGCTGTCGAGATAAATCTCGACCTACAGCACTCGCTGGTAGGAACGAGTTTACCTCGCGATCTTTTAACTACTCGCCGCGTGAAGCTGCTGCTACGTTTTAGCTTGCAGTAGTCGAGATAAATCTCGACCTACAATACTCGCTGGTAGGAACGAGTTTACCTCGCGAGCTTTTAGCTTTCAGCTTATGCTGTCGAGATAAATCTCGATCTACGGCACAATCCTGATTACTGCAAACCTAAAGTGCCCCTGATCTCTCGCATTTTCTCTTTAAGGCTTTGTTGAATTTGCTGAACTTGCTCATGTGAGCTATTAACCTGACCTTTCATGCTGTCCATGGCGTGGCCAAAGGTGTCTAGTAGGTCTGATTGCTGATTGGCAAGATCCATTGCATGGGCGGCAACTTGGTTGGCGCTCTGTGCGCTCTCTGCCACACCTTCTGAGTTGCGTTTCAACTCTTGTGCATGGCCTGTTTGCTGCTGTGCCTCGTCTGCCAAAGCCGAGATTTGTGTCGATACTTTGTTTGAATTATCACTCAAAACATTTAATTGCTGGTGAATATCAGTCAGTGAGGCTTGTGTTTGCTGTGCTAGCTTTCGTACTTCGTCCGCAACGACCGCAAACCCGCGACCATGTTCACCTGCGCGCGCCGACTCAATCGCAGCGTTGAGCGCGAGTAGGTTCGTTTGTTCTGCGATGGAGCTGATCATATCAATCACTTTACTTACATCTGAAACACCATTAAGTAATTCATTTAAGCTCTCTAATCCCTGCTCTACCCGCTTTTGCGTGGTAGATGAAGCGCTCAACATAGCATCCGCATAGGACACACTTTGTGTCATTGCTTCAAAGGTGTTATTGGCATTGTCGGCAACTTGCGCGTTGATTTGATTGGCATCCGCCCCAAGCGCTCTAAGCGAGTCAAGCTGTGCTTGGTTTTGCTCCACCTGCTCAAACGTGTCTCCAGCTTGTGCAGAGATCTGCGCCAAGTTAGTGTTCATCTCCTCCATAAAGGTATTGATCACACTCAGCATTTCTGAGCGTTCGTCCGCTTCTGCTCGCTGCCTATCAATTAACTGATTAAAGTAACTCGCAATTTCGCCAATTTCAGTGTCTTGGTTTTTACTTTCAATATTACGTAATTCATTGCTTTCGATAAGCTGAGCGAAGCCATCGCGTAGTTGTCTTAGCGGAGTTAATACTTGATTGAACTGCACAAAGTAGACACCACCTGCAAGCAGTACGAGTAACCCAATAGCCACACCAAACAGCATAAATACATTGGTTTTTACGTCAGCCTGCTCAGTTTTTAAGTTGGTTTCTGCTTGCAGGATATTCTCTGAGATTGCTTTAATATCACCTCGCAGTGCCAGCATGCCAGCTTGACGTTGTTTGGACTGCTGTAAGGTATTTTCCAAGTCGCGGGCATAACGTTTAGGCCAGCTCACAAGCTCCGCTTTTATTTCTAGCGCGAGGTCTTCGGCTTCGGCACCTAAAAATAGCTCGTCTTCGTCTACCTCACTCATTACCCCTAAGTTTTCGAGTCGGTCTATTCGCGCAGCAATATCCTGCAAACGGCTTAAGCTCGACATCAAACTCTGCTCGGTCTGCTGTTCGTAAGCCATGACTAATTGGTAGGTATATAAGCTCAAGTTTGATACTTCGCTAAAATAGTCTGAAGCGAGATTAAAGTAGGATTCTTTGGCAGCACTATCTTGTGCTTTAATTGCGTACTTAACGAGACTCGATGCTGAACCTGACATTTGTCTGAGCGCATTATCCAACAACGCAAGTTCATTACCAGAAAGCTTGCCAAGTGCACGGTATTTGCCTGCAATATCTTGTTGTAGTTGTGTGAGTTTAGTTTTAAGTTGCTCAGCAAGCGCTGGTGGCAACTGCTCTACACTTTGCTGTAATGCTTTGATTTGTTCATCAGCCTTACTTAAATACTGACTGTCGCCCGCACTCAAGTAATCTTCTACTGTACCCTCAAGCTCGATGATCACCGCATTTTTAACTTGATTGTAAGCGGCGTCTTGCACATCAAGCTCGGTTAATACTTGGCTCGCCCAAAACAGACTCGCCCCAAGTAGAATACTCGCAGTGGTCAATAATATTGCCAATAGCCGAGTAAATGTAGACACGCGCATAGAATCACAACCCCTTTATCAAAATGCTCCGCAAGAGTATTAAGGATTTATGACAACTTGATTAAATCTGGTTACCTTTTCTGTACAATAGTACAAAACCATACTTTTTGCGTATATCCATCTAGATATCTACTGCACAAAATTAAATCAGGTAGTGTGTGCTATTTCATTGCGGCATTAACATAAACGTCAAAGCGGTTTTTCTTGGTTTTTATTTGCATACTTGGCGTTTTATCATTTAAGAAGCCAGCGTAGTCTGGACGTTTTACCACCACCCTTTTAGCGGCTAACTGCAAAGCAAAAGGCAAAAGTGCATCTGCATCCAAGTCATTACCAACTAAATCTTGGAATACGCGCATTTCTTTTTTCACTTGCGCTGACTTTTCACGATGCGGAAACATAGGATCAAGATACACTACATCTGGACGCCAACCCGCTTGCTCTAACAAGTCATGGCTGGAGCCAAACTCCAGTCGCATAGTTGACTGTACCCATTCGCCAATTTCAGCATCTTGATAAGCGCGTTGTAAGCCGTCATATAGCAGCGCTGCGACTACCGGGTTACGCTCGTGTAGCACAACTTTGCAACCCATAGACGCAAGCACAAAGGCATCGCGTCCAAGTCCCGCAGTTGCATCCAATACCGTAGGCACAGCACCTTTATTTAAACCCACTGCTTTTGCAATTGCTTGCCCTTTACCACCACCAAATTTGCGTCGATGAGCTACTGCGCCAGTCACAAAGTCGACTCGGATAGCACCGAGTTTTGGCTCATCTTTTTTGAATAATTGTAAGCCTAGCTCATCATAAACCAATTGAAACTCCGCCTCGTTAATATTAAGCGCGGATAAATTAAACAGCTTAGTTAGCGTATCTAGGTAGGATCTGTTTTCTTCAAAAGGGGTGTGAATGTACAAGCTAAGCTCCCAAGGGTTACCAACCGTGGCAGTATACCCCTTTCCCTTTCTAGTGTCTTTGATTATCCAGTGGCTTAAAACAGTTCAATATCTGCTTGCGATGCCACTTCATCCTCACCCCAAGGTTTCGCTATTTTGTTTAAACTCTCTATAAGCTGCTGGCGTACCTCAGTCACTTCTCCTAACTTATACTTAATTATGGTTAGCTCATCGCTTAAATAAGTGAAGTGCTCATAGAGTTCTTGCAACCGTTCTCTTTCACTTGGTTCTAAGATTGCAAGCTTGTCGCTTTCTAGCACCGTCTGAAACTCAGCAACTTTGCCACTGTAATGATCGCCAACGCCGCTTAAATGATCGCTCAGCTCAGCAAATACCTGCCCGATATGTTCCACTTTATTGAGCGCATCTTCACTGACTTCCATGTCTCTGATTTTAGCATCAGTGGCTTCCAGTATGTGCGGAAACAAATCTTTATAGCGACCATAAACCGCAACATCATCAACAGGCATGTTTTTAATCAGTAAAGAGACTTTAGGATAGTTAATGATAGTTCTGCGACCAAAATCAACAAAGCGACTGCCATCTTTGTGTTTCTCAAATAGCTCTTGCTCTATCGGTTGAATAGCACCTTCACTGGAATAAAACATCGCGTCTTGGTGGTACCAAAAAGCCACCGCAACATCGAGCTCCATCGGCATAAAAAACTCTAAAAAATGAGTGCTCAAAGTATTGAGGTCATGCGCGTGATACGATTGCCCAACGTAGCGCATTATACGGCCCATATCACCAGAGTCGGTCATGGCGATTTCAGCTGTGGTTTGGGCGCGCTGTACGTCTTGTTTGAGCTGCGACGAGGTTTTTCTATAGTCATCAAGAACATTAATACGCGCTAGCAATTCTTCGGCGTTAAAGGGTTTGACTATGTAGTCTGCAGCGCCGGCGTTGTAGCCCCGCATCCGCTCTGAAATATCGGCACGAGAAGACAAAAACATAACTGGGATCTCAGTGGTGTCCTCTAGTTTTTTGAGTTGCTCACATACCTCAAAGCCCGACAGTCCAGGCATCTCGACATCAAGCAAAATAATATCCGGACGATATTTTTTAGCCAACCGTAAGCCTTCCTCGCCATTTTTCGCATGTAATATTTTGCACGTACGCGATAGCGCCTCATCAACAATGTGATGGACGAGTTTGTCATCATCAATGGCAAGAACCAGTTTCGTCATGTGGCTTTCCCTATTAATTCATATCTTTATAGAATAGTCAGAGATATTGAATTTGCTAACAAAAAGTCACACTTTCTAAGACAAAAAAAACGCCTTCAGAAGAAGGCGTATAGAATGGAAAAAGTACTAGGCGGCGATCCCGCTGTGGCGTAATAGCGCATCTACTTTTGGTTCTCGACCCCGGAAGCGAGTAAACAGTACCATCGGCGCTTCTGAACCACCCTTTTCAAGAATGTGATGCATAAATTCACGCCCGGTTTGCGGGTTAAATATCCCTTCTTCTTCAAACTTAGAAAACGCATCCGCAGACAACACTTCTGCCCACTTATAAGAGTAGTAGCCTGCGCTATAGCCACCAGCAAAAATGTGGCTAAAACTATGCTGGAAGCGATTAAATTCGGGAGCTTTAACAACTGCTGTGCGCTCACGCACCGCATTGAGCGTTGCTTGAATTTGGCAATCCGTATTCGGCTCAAAGTCTGCGTGAATATGAAAATCAAACAACGAAAACTCCAACTGACGTAGCATTTGCATGGCTGATTGGAAGTTCTTTGCTGCCAGTAACTTGTCTAACATTTCTTTTGGTAACGGTTCACCCGTTTCATAGTGCCCTGAAATGAAGTTCAGCGCTTCTTCTTCATAGCACCAGTTCTCTAAAAACTGACTTGGCAGCTCAACCGCATCCCATGCCACACCATTAATACCAGCAACTGGCGCGGCATCCACTTGTGTTAGCATGTGATGAATACCGTGACCAAACTCATGGAATAAAGTAGTTACTTCATTATGGGTAAATAGTGCAGGTTTATTGCCAACGGCTTTATTGAAGTTACACACTAAATAAGCGACAGGAGTCTGCAACTCACCATTTTCGCGTACTTTTCGGCCCATGCAGTCATCCATCCAAGCACCACCACGCTTATGTTCACGGGCATATAGGTCGAGATAGAAATGACCACGCAACTCACCTTGATCATCGTGAATAGCAAAAAAACGTACGTCTGGATGATAAGTATCAATGTCTTTGACTTCACTCACACGGATCCCAAACAGGCGATTTACAGTTTCAAATAAACCGGCAAGTACCTTATGCTCAGGGAAGTAAGGACGCAGTGCTTCGTCAGAAATCGCATACTTAGCTTGTTTTAACTTTTCGCCATAATATGCGTAATCCCAAGGTTTTAACTCACTTACACCGTGTTCTTTATTCGCAAAGTCTCGTAGTTCAGCCACTTCTTGCTCGGCTTGTGGTTTTGACTTAGCAGCAAGGTCATTCAAAAACGTAAATACTTGCTCTGGCGTCTCAGCCATTTTGGTTGCCAGTGATTTTTCTGCAAAACTAGAAAAGCCAAGTAACTGAGCCAATTCGTGTCTTAGCGTAAGCGCTTCATGCATAATCGCTGAGTTATCAAACTCGCCAGCATTAGGCCCTTGATCCGAGGCGCGAGTTACAAACGCACGATAAGCCTCTTCACGGAGCGCTTGGCTATCTGCGTAAGTCATCACAGGAAGGTAAGAAGGAATATCTAGCGTAAATACCCAGCCCTCTAATCCTTTGGCTTCGGCAGTATGAGCGGCAAGTGCCAAGGCAGATTCCGGTAGCCCAGTTAAATCTGACTCATTAGTAATATGCTTTTGCCATGCCTGAGTGGCATCCATTACGTTGTTGCCAAACTTTGATGACAGCTCCGACAGTCGGGCTTTAATTTCGCCATAGCGCTTTTGCTTCGCAGCTTCAAGCGCAATGCCAGAAAGTTGAAAATCACGCAGTGCATTATCCACCGACGTTTGCTGAGCAATCGTTAAGCTACCAAACTCAGCTGACTCTTTTACTGCTTTATAAGCTTCATATAGTCCTTGATGTTGGCCACAATAAGTCGAATATTCAGAGATTAATGGCAAACACTCATCATACGCTTTGCGCAGCGCTTCTGAATTGACCACTGAGTGCATATGCGATACCGGCGACCACATGCGGCTAAGTTTATCGTCCGCTTCTTCTAGCGGTAGTACAAAGTTGTCCCAGGTATAATTCGACTGCGCTAAAACAGTGTCGATAGTTTCACGACAGTGCGCGATGACAGATTTTAATGCTTCAACAATATGTTCAGGCTTAATTTTCGAAAAAGGAGGCAATCCTTCTAGCCCGATTAATGGGTTACTCATGGGCACGCTCTTTATTTTCTATTCTAATATTGAGGTTGAAATAAGGGTGAATGACCGCATTTACAAGTATCTGAACAGATTTTTGCTTAATATCGGTCTTCGGTTGTGCACTTTTGCTATTTACTTAATATAAAGTAGTAGGGTTTAAGCAAAACAAATAATTGGCGAGGAATTTTTATGGCTCAACATTTTGACTATATCGCAATCGGTGGCGGTAGCGGCGGGATCGCATCTGCAAACCGAGCGGCGATGCGAGGTGCCAAGGTGGCATTAATAGAAGCAAAGCACTTAGGCGGTACTTGTGTAAACGTGGGCTGCGTGCCAAAAAAAGCCATGTGGCACGGCGCTCAAGTTGCTGAAGCCATTAAACTATACGCACCAGATTATGGTTTTGATGTTGAACTAAAGAACTTCGATTGGGGTAAGCTGGTAGAAAGCCGCGAAGCCTACATTGGCCGTATTCACCAAGGTTACAACGGCTACCTAGCGAAAAATGGCGTCACCGTGATCAATGGCTTTGCTAAGTTTGTTGATAACAACACCATTGAAGTCAATGGTGAGCACTACACTGCCGATCATATCAATATTACCGTAGGTGGCCGCCCAACGATCCCTAATATTCCAGGCGCTGAGCATGGTATCGATTCAAACGGTTTCTTTGAGCTTAAAGAGCAACCTCGCCGCGTAGCGGTTGTGGGCGCGGGTTATATCGCGGTAGAGCTTGCGGGCGTATTGCACAGCTTGGGCACAGAAACCCACCTATTTGTTCGTAAGCACGCTCCACTTCGTAACTTTGATCCTATCTTGGTTGAAACCTTAACTGAGGTAATGGAAAAAGAAGGTCCAACGCTGCACACTCACGCAGTGCCACAGTCAGTGACTAAAGAAGAAGATGGCTCAGTCACCTTACATCTTGAAAATGGTGAGTCTTACACCGTAGACAAACTGATCTGGGCAATTGGCCGTGAACCTATGACAGATCTTATCAACCTCGCTGCGACAGATGTAGAAACCACGCCTAGCGGCCATATTAAAGTCGACGAGTGGCAAAACACCACAGCCAAAGGTATCTACGCGCTCGGTGATATTATGGATGGGGGCATAGAGCTTACTCCTGTTGCCGTGAAAGCAGGTCGAATGCTAGCCGAGCGCCTATTCAATCCGGAATTGCCAAACGCAAAAATGGATTACGACTTAGTCCCTACCGTCGTCTTTAGCCACCCACCAATTGGCACCATTGGTCTAACAGAGCCAGAAGCGGAAGAAAAGTTCGGTAAAGACAACATCAAGGTCTATACCTCAACCTTTGCTGCAATGTATACCGCGGTCACTCAGCACCGCCAACCGTGTCGTATGAAGCTAGTGTGCGCAGGCCCAGAAGAAACCGTAGTGGGCTTACACGGTATCGGCTTTGCAGTAGATGAGATGATCCAAGGTTTCGCCGTCGCAATGAAGATGGGCGCAACCAAAGCAGACTTTGACTCGGTAGTCGCGATACACCCAACCGGCTCCGAGGAATTTGTTACTATGAGGTAACATACTGATTTAAATATCAAATAATCTTTTAAAAATTAAACGCGAGCGGCAGACAAGCTCGCGTTTTTTTATATGTTAACTCAATGCTTCAAGCGTTCATCTAGCAAATTGGATAGGTGTCATTGGTTCGCAAGCTCAGTCAATGCCTGCTTGATAAGCTCAGGATGGGTAAATGGGATCAAGTGCTCAGTTGATGATATTTGTAAATACTGCCCACCGCTGGTTTCAGCAACTTCTTGAGACCATTTTCTCCCCTCAGCCTCCCATTTTATTAGATTGGCTTTCACTTCCTCAGACTCTGCATTGGCAATATCTAGTTTTTCAAACTCACTGTCTATCACTGAAATCGGAATGCTGCTGTCTGGCTGCCAGTTTCTTACTAACTCCAAGTCGTCATGGTAGTTCATCATCTCGTGTACTCGAGTAAGTTGAGCTGCAACACTGTGGCGGGTTTGCATGATGTGATTGAAATATTGCCAATCCATGTAGTCTGCAAACTCACTCCCTTCAAGCAGAGCTTCAATATGCGCCTGTTCTTCAGCTATTTTGCCATCCATTTTTTCTTGCCAATTACCGGCAGCAACATGATCAATCAAGTCTTGTCCGTATTGACGATAAACATCAACTGGGTAACCTTGATACTGAGCAATAGAATGTGGCAGCAAAATATCTGGGTCTAACCACAACATGCTTGCTATCTTTTGCTTAAATTCCTGTGATTTTTGCATCGCAATTAGCTGCACTGAATTACTATTTGCGTAACTCAGCAAATGCACATCACTGAGATTGAGCTTTTCAAATAGTACAGGGAGGTCTTGTGCAAATTTATTCATGGAAGGCGCGTCATCAACACTACTTAATCCCTGCCCTAGCCTATCAATGACGCAAACATTAAAACTCTCTGCCAAGTAAGGCTGTAGTAACGCGAACCAAGCACTGTCACTATGAAAATGCATATTCGCACCCGAGAGCATGACCACGGTTGGTTTATCAGTGTGCTGTTTTAATTGCCGTACATGGTAATAATCGTTGTTTACTGCGATAAGATCAGAACCTTGGGGCAGCACATAACGACTTGTCGATTCAAAAAATGTCATTATCGATTCGGTGGTATGGACAGGTGGTAAATTCCAACTATGATGAGCCCCGTCTACACTAATTAGCTGCGTTTGAATATTGCGATTAGGATAGTGAGTTAACGTCACGCCTTCCGCTATTTCTTCATCAACAGATAAAGCAGCCTCATAATTTAAGTTAGCAATAATTTTAATCGCTTGAGGTGACGAGAGTAGCCCAAAATTTGCGTGACTTTTGCCATTATAAGGCAATACTGAGTCTGCTTTACCGTGCATAATTCGGTAGTTTGTAGGTGTCGAAAAATTACAGCTATCACCTAATTGGTAGGACATAGGTGCTGCAACCGTTACTATCGCATTAAACGTCCCCGAGCGGTTACATAATAGGTTTTGTACAAATAACCCGCCTTGAGAAAAGCCAGTCGCATAAATTTCACCGTCAATGACATCATATTTGGCTTTTATTTCCGCAATCATCTGATCAACAAAGCCTAAGTCATCTACACCTAAACGATGTGCCTTGTTACAACCACAGCCTTCATTCCACTCTTCATTTTTTGATTTGGGATAAACGACGATATAATCATCGCTTTGCTCATGTAGCTTGGTTAAACTTGCCATACCGTAAGCAGTCCCTCCAGAACCATGAAAAGCCAACATCAGCTTGTACGCTTTATGCGACTTTTCAATCGGCTTCATATAATAGTAACGCCCATTGAGTTGATGAACCTCTAAACCATTTACGGGCTTTAACACTCCATCGTCATTGCTTGACGCCTTTTTGCTGTCGCTACTGCTGCCACAACCCGCGACTAAAGCTGCGAGTGTTAAACCTAACGCCTGTTTTAAAAACATTCGACTTGTCATGTTAGCCATTCCTATTTTATTGTTTTCATGTACTCTAAATACTTTGAAAAAGGCCGCGACGAATTCACATGAAATCGTTGTGAGGAATTCCTTACCAATAAATATAAACAATATAATCAAAGGGATAATAAATGCGCTATGAGATTGCAGCCATTCGGTTTGATACGGTTAATCGAACGCTGACGAGTAGCACAGACTCCATCAGACTTGAGCCTAAGCCTTACTTATTGCTACAAACCTTAATTGCAGCAAATGGTAATGTTGTTTCGCGCGATAAACTCATTGCAGAAGTGTGGCAAGGTCGCGTAGTCACAGAAAGCGCAATCAATAAAGCCATGTCGACGTTGCGCCAGTATATGAATAAATTAGATGGTAAAACCGAGTATATAGAGACTATCCCTACCCTTGGATACCGACTTATTCCGGCAGTCACAAGTCATACTCCGGCTACAATAAGTAAGACCAGCTCCCGGATCGCGCCACTTTTAGGTGCTTCACTACTTATTACCAGCGTATGTGCATTTATAGCCTATCAGTTCATGCAGCCAGCGCAAAATAACGAACCACTCGCGCCCCAAAAATTAACGAGCCAGAGCGGTATCGAGCTGCAGTTAAGTAGCGCACCTCAATATAAAAGCTTTAGCTACCTGCATCCTACCGACACTCAGCAATCGGAGTTATGGCTCAATCACAGCAAGCAAAATAGAAAGCTGTTTTCTGGCAACATAAGCGCACAAGCCTTAAGCTCAGACGCCAAACACATTGCCTATATCGACGATGATAATGGCTGTACCGTAAAACAGTTTGATATCACGCAGGCACAGCACATGGCGCTATTTCCTTGCCAGCCTATCGAAAACATTAAACTAATATGGGGCGCAAATCCGCACGAAATCATTTATCGAAAACGCACAAATATACATAGTGGATACGGCCTTTACCGTTTCGATTCGAATACAAAACAACATATTCAGCTAACGCTTCCTCCAATCTCAGGAAACCTTAGAGGCGATCATCTATTTAGTTTATCCACAACTAAAGACCAACTCGCCGCCGCACGCTATCTTGGAGAAGATAAGCACGAACTGACGGTGTACGATTACCCAAGCATGTCAGTAAAGAGCACCGTTAAGTTACCTTATAATCTCACGGCACTAACTTGGTCTGCCAGCGGACAATCTATTTACTTTAGCGCAGGTAGTAGCGTTTATCGCGCTGATATAAAATCGAGTAAAGCAGAACTGCTTCACAAGCTCACAGCACCAATCGAAAGCCTAGTATTACAAGATAGCAATGAGACCCTGCTCTTTAACCAATATAAGTTAACTAGCCTAATTCACCTTTTCGACGCATCGGATCAAACCTTTTCACCACTTGTTGATAATCAGGCATTGAATCGCTTACCTCGCGCAAATCAAATGCCGCGAGTTTGGTATATTTCGGATCACGGCGCGCATTCCGCTTTATGGTCTATGGACACTGAAACACAACAACACACTCAAGTTGACTTGCCTCACATATTTAATTTTCAGCGCTTTCAACTTAACCACGATGCCTCAACAATACTGTATGAATATCAAGACGCTATTTACCAGTTTGCTATCAACAGCCAAAAAACAACACAACTTATAAGTCCTGAGCTTAAGCCTTACGTTGCCAATTACAGCCAAGATAACAACGAAATCATTTACAGCAGTGAACGCTCTGGTAGTTGGCAGTTATGGTCTCTAAATCTAATAACAAACCAACATCAGCAACTTACAACACAAGGTGGCTACAGCGGCTACAAGCTTAATAATGTGTTGTATTTTACCAAGTTTACACAACCCGGAATTTGGCAACTGGAAGACGGGCTAGAGTCTGTAGTTGTGACGGATGTACCAGTGAGAAATTGGTTGAATTGGCGACTCAGAGATAATGCGCTTTACTATGAAAAAGACAAAAGTATTTGGCGATTTGACCTGAAGACTAAACAAGAAAAGTTGTATTTCACCCCGCCACAACGATTTATTGGACAGTTTGATATATTGCAAAATGGCGATGTGATTTTCAGTGAGCTGAAGCAACCAAGTGGTGAGCTTTGGCAATTAACCGTGAAAAATTAAAGTACAAAAACAAAAAACCCAGCCGAGGCTGGGTTTTTATTGATTCTTGAAACGAATTACTTGATTTTCGCTTCTTTGAAGATCACGTGTTTACGAACCTTAGGGTCGAACTTTTTGATCTCCATTTTTTCAGGCATGTTACGCTTGTTCTTGTCGGTAGTGTAGAAATAACCAGTACCAGCAGTTGAAACTAAACGGATCTTATCACGCATGATTCAGCTCCTTAAACTTTTTCGCCGCGAGCACGGATATCTACTAATACCGCGTCGATGCCTTTTTTATCGATAATACGCATACCTTTAGTAGTAGTGCGTAGAGAAACGAAACGCTTTTCGCTTTCAACCCAAAAACGGTGTGTTTGTAGGTTAGGTAGGAAGCGACGCTTAGTAGCGTTGCGCGCGTGCGAACGGTGGTTACCAACCACTGGGCGCTTACCTGTAACTTGACAGACTTTAGACATGTCTATGTATCTCCAATAACTTCGCTCGAGCTTAATTTTCCCTTAAAGGCCTTTTAACTGCGTGCCCTAGGTAAAATCAAAGGGCGCTCTTTATACAGTATCTACAGGCAGAGATCAAGGATCTGATCCTACTGAAATCAGCTCATGGGTAAATTTGATAGCGGCCAATTATAATGATCCGAAGCCCACTAGGAAAGTAAAAACTGCATTTAAATTGAACTAATTTATAAAATTTATACAAATATGCTGATTTAACGAGCAAATTTCTATTTTGGCCCTTTCTACATCGTAATTTTCACTGTTTAATTTTCGTGCTTATACGTATATTTAGGCAGCAACACTCCACCAGCTACCTCACACTTCGAGTAAAAGCTGAGTGATCAAGCTCCATTCTATTTTGCTCAGTTCAAAAGGACAGCTTGAGAAAGCGAAACCCACCTGATAAAACAGCAACTCAGCTTAAATCAGTCCTCGTTCGGCAAACGAAATACAATGACTTCCGGCGACGATTAAATGGTCAAGTACATTAATATCAACCAGTGCCAAACCTTGCTGCAACTTTTTCGTGATGAGTTTATCCGCTTCGCTGGGCTCTGCCACACCCGATGGGTGGTTATGGGCAAAAATCACGGCTGCACAGTGGTATTTTAGTGCCGCCTTTACTACTTCTCTTGGATAAACCGAAGCCGCGTTAATTGTACCGTGAAACAACACTTCATCTTTTATCAGGCGATTTTGGTTGTCTAGATACAGCACCATAAACACTTCATGCCCAAGCCCCCGTAGTTGAGCACTCAAATAGTCACGTACCGCTGTCGGGTTTTGAAATACCGTTTCTCTTAAGCACTCTTCTTTTAGATAACGCCGACTTAGCTCTAAAACGGCCTGTAACTGCGTGTATTTGGCAACGCCTAAGCCTTTTAACGCTGAAAACTCTTCTAACGAGGCATTGAATAAACGCTGTAACGTTTGCTGTTCTTGCAACAAGGATTCGGCAAGCTCTATGGCATTTAATCCTTTGATCCCTGTGCGTAAAAAGATAGCCAATAATTCGGCATTGGATAACGCCTCAGGGCCTTGCTCAATTAACTTTTCTCTTGGTCGTGCAGATTTGGGTAAGGCTGATATTTGCATCCTACTATTCCTTATCTTTGTATGTCTCCTTGACTAAATTAAGCTTAGCGGGTGATCACGATTATTCAAAAGCAAACACAGACTGTGATATCTTTAGTTTATTGATACTGTGATCGTATAAAACAAACATGCAAAGAAATAAACGCCTCTTACTTGGGATCAGCGGTGGTATCGCTGCTTACAAATGCGCAGAACTCGTTCGCCGCCTAAAAGAACAGCAAATAGATGTCAAAGTGGTGATGACTGAGTCTGCTAAGCACTTTATCACGCCACTGACAATGCAGGCGGTCTCTGGTGAAATCGTTTCTGACTCTTTGCTTGACCCACAAGCAGAAGCGTCAATGGGGCATATCGAATTTGCAAAATGGGCAGACCTAGTGCTGGTTGCTCCTGCGACCTCGAATATCCTCGCCAAAATGGCGGCGGGTATTGCAGATGATTTACTGACCACATTACTGCTCGCAACGCCCGCGCCTGTTGCCGTAGCGCCGGCAATGAATCAACAGATGTATGCACATCTATCGACTCAAGCAAATCTCAATACCCTTACTTCACGCCATGTCCAAATCTGGGGACCCGGTAAAGGCGAGCAAGCCTGCGGAGATGTAGGCGCAGGACGCATGCTTGAACCTCACGAGTTGGTACAACTGTGTTTAACTGCACTTCGCCCTACTGAGCAAGTATTAACAGGAAAAACGGTAACTATCACCGCAGGACCGACACGCGAAGCATTAGATCCGGTGCGTTTTATTACCAACCACAGTTCAGGAAAAATGGGTTTTAGTCTTGCCGAGGCAGCAAAAGCTCTAGGTGCAAGCGTAAATCTGATAGCAGGGCCGGTTTCACTGAATACCCCCACTGGAATTACTCGAATTGATGTAGAAAGTGCTGAGCAGATGCAACAAGCTGCACTCGAATATGCCGTACAATCGGATATTTTTATCGGCTGCGCGGCGGTCGCTGATTACCGTGCAGCCACCGTTGCCGAGCAAAAGATTAAAAAGCAAGGCGATGAAATCACACTTACACTGGTCAAAAACCCCGATATTATCGCCACTGTCGCAGCACTAAAACAGTCTCGTCCTTATACCGTTGGCTTTGCCGCTGAGACGCAGAATGTCGCCGAATATGCGCAAGGAAAATTGGTAAATAAAGGGCTGGATATGATCTGTGCGAATGATGTGTCGGATAGCACAGGTGGTTTTAATTCAGATAACAACGCATTGACCCTATATTGGAAAAAAGACCGACTTGAACTCCCTCACTCTAGCAAAAAAGAGTTAGCACTCACTGTCATGCAAGCTATTGCCGAAAAGATAAAATAACCTTCATGTAAAAGACTGGAAAGAAACTGAATAAAACATTAACATGATACCCCGATAACGTGTAAACGAGTCGGGGTTTGCACTTCTGCGCATCACTCTCTGTGCTTAATAAACCCGACAAAAACAATATAACAATTAGAAAAATAAGGGAAATTTCATGCCAGCGACAAAACGTAGTAATCGCAAAGAGCAAATTCTTCAATCACTCGCACAAATGCTGGAAACCAGCCCGGGACAGCGTATCACCACAGCTAAACTCGCTGCTGAAGTCGGGGTTTCAGAAGCTGCGCTTTATCGCCACTTTCCAAGTAAAGCGAGAATGTTTGAGGGGCTTATTGAGTTCATCGAAGATACGTTACTGTCACGCATTAATTTAATCCTAGAAAACGAAAAAGAAACCCGTAACCGGATCTACAACATTCTTACTCTACTCCTAGCCTTTGCAGAGAAAAACCCTGGGATCACACGTATTTTAACGGGTGATGCACTACAAGGTGAGCAAGAACGCTTACGTGAACGAGTACAAAGCTTATTTGAAAAGCTTGAGACACAATTCAAACAAGTATTAAGAGAGCGTAAACTACGAGAAGGTAAGACATTCACGAGCGAAGAAAGTGTACTGGCTAACCTATTCTTAGCTTTTGTTGAGGGTAAGATGAATCAGTTTGTCAGAAGTGACTTTAAAGCAAAACCAACCGCGCAATTCGATAAACAGTGGGTTGAGCTTGAGAAAATCTGGCTTTAAGCACCTGCGGCTAGCCGCTTAAATACATCCGCACACCGCAGAGCATTTTAGTTTCACCGTTAAAAGTGATAAAAACATCATAAATACATACTAAAATGCTCTAAATATGACTCTAAAACTCTCTCTCTTAAGCGCAGCACTTTTTAGTGTAAGCAGCTTAGCAGCTAAACCCAGCCTTGAATTTAAAGATGTTTTTGATTTTCGTTACCCTCAGGGTACGGTGATCTCCGAACAAGGCACATTCCTCGGCCTAAGTGCAAAGCCTTACCGTGGTGACAGCGAAGGCCAAGTGTATTCTCTCAATAATAAAGCACTGATTGCATCGGTTCCCCGTGGCACGAATCCAGTTATCAATAAAGGCGGTCAATGGGTTAGCTTTACCCAGCGCCCTACCCTACTTGAAAAAGAAACGGCAGATAAAAAGAAGAAAAAAACACTAAAAAACAACTTAGTGTTGGTGAATACCACAACTAAGGCCCAGCAAACCTTTAGCTCGGTTAAAGATTATCAACTTTCAGATGATGGCCTATGGCTGGTGTACCGTGAGGATGCAAAAAAAGGCGACAACAAATCAGACGAAAAAGCGAATACAGACGAGCAAACTGATGAACTCAAAATCAGTGCAGATAAAGGCGACGAAACCTTAACGCTTGTAGTGCTGAATCTTTCTAACAATGAGAGCACTCGCTATGACGACATCGCAGCATACAAAGTAGCACCAAATAGTAACGCGATACTTGTCAATCAGCGCAGTGAAGACGGCAGTAAAAACCGTGTGGCCGTTATTGACTTAGCAAGCAATCAAATCACAAGTCTTATTGATGAGCCCGGTGTGACTTTAGGAGACATTGCTTGGCAACCCAATTCTCAACATGTCGCTTTTTATTTAGGTAATTATGTCAACGATGACAAACGCCGCCGCGACTACCAACTCAAATTATGGTCTCCAACAAGCAATAAAATAACCGACATCCACAACCCAAGCGGTTGGTTTTCAGGCAAGACAGCATCAATCAAATGGTCTGAAGATGGCTCTCGACTGTTTTTTGAAAATCGTCCACAGCTTGAAGCAAAAGCCAAAGTGCTTAAATACACAGATGAAAGCTCACTTTATGATTACGATACCATTCGCCAGCAAAAAGGCTTAAAAGTTTGGCACAATGCCGATCCTGAAATCAAAACTAGAGAAATAAAAACATGGAATGAAAGCCGTCGAGATCAACATTATCAAGCGGTTTATCACATTAATGGCGAGCGTGTAGTACAGCTTGAAAACCTTCAAGTGCCTGCTATTTCACTGCGCACAAACGCAAATTTTGTGCTGGCCAGCGACGATACTCCCTACCTAAAGCAGATTATGTACAAGGGCTTTTATCGCGACTACTACAGCGTTGATATCAACAGCGGTGATAAACAACTCATTGTTAAAGAAAGTTCAAATCGCCCTACCGTCGCACCTGACGGTAAACATGCGGCCTATTTCGACGGTCAACAAGTCTGGTTGAAATCGCTATCCACACAACAGCTTACCCCGGTCAGCAAAGCGGTTAAAAACGCACTGTTTGCTGATGATAAACATGATAAACCAGAACCAAACGAAGGGTTTGGATTTGCTGGTTGGCAGCTCGATGGTTCGACGCTCTACGCCTATAGTAAATATGATATTTGGGCATTTGATACCAAAACGGCAAAAGCAACTCGACTAACTGACGGCTATAAGACCCAAACACAATACCGCATTGAGTATAAAGATAAGGACAAACTAGGCTTTAACCCAGACGATACCTTACTATTAAGTGCGCACAACCTCGAAAATAAACAAACGCATATTGCAACGCTTTCCCTACAAGCTAACAAGTTGCAAACTGTTTTGTCTGGCGAAGCTAAATATGGTGTTGTGAGAAAAGCCAAAGAGGCGGACACTTATATTTTCACAAGACAGTCTTATCAAGAATTTCCTGATTATTGGGTCTCAGATAGCAGCTTTAATAACCCGACAAAACTCACAGATTTAAATCCACAGCAGCAGACATTTGCTTGGGGCCAAAAACCTGAACTTGTGAAGTACAAAGGCTACGATGGCGAAGATCTTCAAGGCGTGTTAATCAAACCTGCTGATTATAAAGCCGGTGATAAAGTGCCAGTGGTGATTTACTTCTACCGCTATATGAGCCAGCGCATGTATGACTTCCCGAAAATGGAGTTAAATCACAGACCAAACCTGCCAATGTATACCTCAAACGGTTATGCGATATTCTTGCCTGATATTCGTTTTGAAATCGGCCACCCAGGGCGCTCTTCAACACAAACCATGATCAATGCAGCACAAGCGCTGATTGATACAGGTGTTGCGGATCCGGATAAAATTGGCTTACAAGGCCACTCTTGGGCTGGTTACCAAAGTGCATTTATGATCACACAGACAGATATGTTTAAAGCGGTTGTGTCTGGCGCGCCAGTATCCAATATGACTTCAGCATTCAGTGGGATCCGTTTAGAATCAGGTCTTGCAAGACAGTTCCAATACGAAACAGGCCAAAGCCGTATCGGTAAGCCGCTAACAGAAGCGCCTGAATTATATATAGAAAACTCTCCAGTGTTTTACGCTGATAAAGTAAACACGCCGATTTTGATCATGTTTGGCGATAACGACGGCGCAGTGCCTTGGCAAGAAGGTATTCAATACTATTTAGCCTTAAGAAGACATGATAAAGACGCTATTTTCTTACAATACGAAGGTGAACCGCACCATCTGAAAAAGCTGCCAAATCAGCTAGATTATTCAATTCGTATGAAAGAATACTTTGATTATCACCTGAAAGGATTGCCACCAGCAGAGTGGATTCAATCCGGTGAAGCATTTATCACTGAAGAGTAAGCAACTCCACAGGTATTCATCGTCAAGGACACCATCGCGGTGTCCTTTTTTTGGCAACAATTTACTCATTCCTTTGTTTTACTTTTATCTAGAAATGTTTTGTTTCAACTTTCATCCGTATAATTTCGTTATAAAAAAGCTCATATCTCCATTACATTTGACGGTTTTACAAACGAACCATTGAACTTTCAGTAGATGCGTTGTAAGTTCTATGTTGCAGGAACATTTTCCTACTCTGCTAATAAATAAATAAATAAGGAAATAAGATGAAACTTTCTAACCTATCAGCAACGATCAGGCTATCTCTACTGGCTTGTTCAACGCTGACTGCAGGCGTATCAGGTATCGCCCACGCTGAAGAAACAGATGCCAACGCTACTAATAGCGTAGAACGAATCGAGGTTACTGGTACGCGTATCAAGCGAGCTGCCATGACCGGTGCGAGCCCTGTAACAAGTGTTACGGCCGAAGACATTAAAGTTGCAGGTATTACTAGGGTAGAAGATCTACTCAACGATATGCCTGCAATCTTTGCTGACCAAACTTCAGGCCAAGCAAATGGAGCTACAGGTACCGCAACAGTAAACCTTCGTAACTTAGGCACAGAACGTACATTGGTACTCGTTAATGGACGTCGCTTGCCTTCTGGTTCTCCTGTTGCTGGTGGTATCGGTGCTGACCTTAACCAAATCCCAGCAGCTTTAGTTGATCGTGTTGATGTGTTAACTGGTGGTTCGTCAGCAACATACGGCTCAGACGCTGTTGCTGGTGTTGTAAACTTTATCATGAAAGACGACTTTGAAGGCTTCCAAGTTGAGTATCAAGGTAGTGTTTATCAACATGATAACGACCACAAAGACATGCAACGAGCACTAAAAGATAGAGGCTTCCCGGTACCTGACGGAAGTCAATGGGATGGCGACACCCATGATATCTCTCTGACTTTTGGTGCAAACTCTGCAGATGGCCGTGCTAACATCACAGGTTACGCGACTTGGCGTGATATCGAAGAGGTGACACAGGATAACCGTGACTACAGTGCCTGTGCTATGAATATAAACGCGACAGGTACACGTATTTGTGGTGGTTCAGGAACAATTCCAGATGGCCGTATTACCGATTTCGATACCTATGACTACAAAGTATCTGGTACCGATCTAGTTCCTACAGCTGGCACAGTGTACAACTACGGCCCACTAAACTATTTCCAACGTCCAGACAAACGTAAAACATTTGGTTTACTAGGTCACTATGATTTTAACGACAGCCATACGTTTTATGCTGAGTTTAACTACATGGACAACCGCACAGTGGCTCAGATCGCACCTTCTGGTTCATTCCTGAATCAAGTTGATATTAGCTGTGATAACCCACTACTTTCAGCTTCACAAAGAAATACGCTTTGCGGACCTGACGGTGTTGCAACAGATGGTGTTGTTAAGGGTGCTTTCATCGGTAAACGTAATGTTGAAGGTGGCCCTCGTCAAGACGATATTCGCCATACCTCAACTCGTTTTGTACTAGGTGTTCGCGGTGAAATCGATGACAACTGGAGTTATGATGCGTATATGAACTTTGGTAACGTATCATATGCTCAGACTTACCAAAACGACATGTCTACAACCAGAATCATTCGTTCATTACAAGCAACAACAGATGATGACGGTAACGTGGTATGTAAGTCAGTTGTAGATGGTAGCGATCCAACCTGTATTCCTTGGAATATTTTCGATCCAGCGAACATCACTCAAGAGCAAATTGACTATCTAACTATGCCTCTATTTGCTCGTGGTGACACGAGAACAAAACAAATTAGTGGTTATGTTACTGGTGACCTTACTGAGTACGGTGTTGTAGTACCTGGGACTTCCACTGGTGTGGGCGTGGTATTTGGTCTTGAGCACAGAAAAGAGTCGCTAGACTTCAATCCGGATCAAGGCTTCCAGTCGGGTGACGGTGCAGGTCAAGGTGGTCCAGTTCTTGGCGTAAGTGGTGAATTTGACGTCAATGAATTCTTTACTGAATTCAACGTACCTTTAGTCGAAGACTCTGAATTTGCTGATTATATTACTTTAGAGTTAGCTTACCGCTACTCTGATTATTCAACGGATAAAACAACTAACACCTATAAAGGTGCGTTTGATATCCGCGTTAATGATCAACTTGGTTTGAGAACAAGCTTCCAACGCGCAGTGCGTGCAGGTAACGTACGTGACCTATTCAGATCTGCTGGTTTAGGTTTGTTTAACTGGGAAGATCCATGTGGTGGCGCGAATCCAACTTTAACTGTTGAGCAGTGTGCCAGAACAGGTCTTGATCCATCTAAATATGGTTCTAACGCACTAATCAACCCAGCAGGTCAATACAATAGTATCACTGGTGGTAACCCAGACCTAGAGCCTGAGAAATCAGATACTATCTCGTTTGGTATTCTATTATCTCCTGAAGCCATTGAAGGTTTAGACATTGCGATTGACTACTTCGACATTACTGTTGAAGACGCAATTCAAGAAATCCCTGAAGCAACAATCTTCAATCAGTGTGCGATTAATGGTAACGACGAGTTCTGTGGACTGATTAACCGTGGTCCAACAGGCTCATTGTGGCTAGGCCAGGATGCGATCACTGCGATTGATACCAACATTGGTAGCGTAGAAACAAGCGGTATCGATTTTGATGCATCATACCGTTATAACCTGCCTGATGATATGGGTCTTTTACGCTTCAAGCTAATCGGTACATGGCTAGATAAGTTTGCAACGCAAAACTTACCAGGTGGTGATATTGACGATTGTGCTGGTCGTTGGGATAGAGCGGTATGTGAATATCCAGTTCCTGACTTTAAGTCAAACTTCTCAACAACTTGGGTAACACCTTGGGATGCAAACATTACAGCAACCTATCGTTATGTAAGTGAAGTGAAGGAATTCGCACGAAATGACGACGGCCAAGTAATCGATGGACCAGTTCCAATGACTGCACGTGATTACGTTGATATTGCAGTAACATGGAATGCTTCTGATAACCTGCAATTCCGCGGTGGTGTAAATAATATCTTTGATAATACAGCTCCACTAGTACCAAATGGTCCTGCAGGCCCAGCAAATGGTAACACTTACCCTGGTTTCTATGATTCTTTGGGTCGCTATATCTTCGCAGGTTTCACATTTAGACTGTAGTCTAAAGCCCGCAAGATTTAGTCGTAACTATGAGCCCCCGCAGGTTTAAAGCTGCGGGGGCTTTTTTAGTTTAACGTCACTCTCACACCACTGCTTAATCATGATGCCTTGAAGGCAAATATCTGTTAACTACTCATCTGACATCAAAGCTTTTTTAATAAGGTGAGCTATTTTTGAGGTTAGAAAGTCTTGTCGCTTGCTCCGCACCCAGCTAGCAGCAATGCACCTAGTTATTCTAAAAAAGAAGTTTTAACGCAGCTAGCGTCAGGTCTCCCCTCTCACATCGAGTGGGTATTAAGACTATTTGGTATTAAAACATGAGATACCATGCACACAATAATATCTATCACCGCTAACGTTCATACCACCGTAATCACAATTAAATAACCTGGGCTTCGGATAATTAATGCCTTTCTAGCAGCCAGTTTTAGCGCTAACTGCGTTGAATTCACTTCCAATAGCCAGCTATTGGTGCATAAATTCGCCTTGTTATCCCTAAAACTGTCTGGCTAGATAAGGGAATAATTTAATGTGTTATTAAAAACAATGAGTTAGCTCATTCCTTATCCAAACCTCAGGTTAAATAAGTGGAGATAGTCAGGAAAGATAAAGCGTAATTTAAACTTGAGAGAGAAAGAAAGGTAATTGCTCTAAAAGAGGAGTTTTCAGCGCAACTCGCAACTGTTTCCTCAATTAGAGCAAATAATTAGACTGCTCGTGCTAGCCTAACAAAGCGAAATTTACTGACCGCCCTGAACGCCAACAGTACTCTGCTGTCGGTTAAGCATGTCTTTCGCCGCACGTCGATCATGCTCGATCTGGTCTTTAGTACGACATCTTCGTTTTGTAAACTTACTACCAGTGATGATATCTTGCTTACAGTATAAATCATCTTGATTCTTAGCTATCGTGCTCTCATTATTGTTTTTTGCCGACTCGGTCGTTGAATTACAACCCGTCAGAAGCACCAATAGGACAACACAAACTCCTGCGATTTTCATAGCAAATCCTTTATTATTGATAATACAAAGTACCTAAGTACATTTAAGAACGGAGTGTTCAAACTTTAGTCTAATCAACATTACAAAGAAAAGCAATTGCACCGATTTTAACAACACAATTGTCTAATTTGACTCTAAAAATTCAAGCAAGTCTCGCTCAGGCATTGGCTTTGCTAATAAAAATCCCTGTACCTCATCGCAGCCAAGCTTTTGTAGCACCGTCATTTGCTCTTCTGTCTCAACACCTTCCGCAATGGTTTTTAGGCCAAGATGCTGACCTAAAGAGATGACAAGATCGGCAATTGCACCGCTGTCATCATGAGGAATATCTTTGACAAAAGCACGGTCGATTTTAAGCCGTGCTAAAGGAAGTTTTTGCAAATAGCTCAAAGAAGAAAATCCTGTACCAAAGTCATCAATGGCCACCTCAACACCAAATTCTTGTAACTCTTGGAGTGTATTGATCACCGAGTTTACCTCATCCATGACTACACTTTCTGTCACTTCAAGCTCAATATGCTTAGGCTCCACATTAAACGACAAGATAGTGTCCTTAACCTGCTGTGCATAGTTTGGCACCTTAAACTGCGGCACAGAGACGTTAACAGCAATGCTAAGCTCACCGAATCCCTGCTGCTGCAACGTTGCCTGCAACTGACAGGCTTGTTCTAATACCCATTGGCCAATTTCGACAATAAGCCCTGCATTTTCCGCAAGCGGAACAAAAATCGCAGGGGAAATATAATTCCCGTTTCCTGAAGGCCAACGCAACAAAGCCTCACAGCCAATCACCTTGCGATCAGCAATAGAAAACTGAGGCTGATACCAGACCTCGAGTTTTTTCATCTCAAAATCTTGCCTGAGCTGTCTTATTAACCCCAGCTTCCAAGCCATTTTTTCTTCTAAATCTGGGGTATACCAATCCAGTGGAATACTCGACTGTTTTGCTTGGTTAAGCGCAATATACGCAAGTTTTAAGGTCTCTATTCCTTGCGGTTGGAAGTCTTCTTGACGGCACACTCCAATATGAAAGTGCATAGTCAACAAATGCTCCCCGACATGGTAGGGCACGCACAAGTTATCAATAAAAGACTCTTCATCAAACTGCGACTCTGGCATTAAAAAGCCAAACACATCCGCACCAATTCGTGAAATTAACTGGGCCTCAGGAAACTCAATACTAATTCGCTCAGCAACTCCTAATAACAGCAAGTTCCCAACTTCTTGGCCTAACCCGTTATTGATGTCAGAAAATTGAGCAATATCAACAAGAATAAAAACGAGCGACTGTTGCTGGTTAAAGTACGACTCTATTTTCTCGATAAAATTAGCGCGATTAGGTAGTTTGGTGAGATTATCTTTGTAAGCAACCTCACGTAATTCGTTGAATAGCTTAATATTATCAAGACCAACACCAACGTTAGTCAGGAATATCTCAGCAAACTTCAATTGCGCTTCCGATGGCTCAGCCTCTAGCTCTAAATAAATGGCTGCTTTTTTGTTTTTGCTTTCAAGTAAGAAGGTAATGTCATGCGCGGTAGATTGGTGGGATTCGGTATCAATACAGTTTTGTACTTGCATGATGACACGACCATTATCAAGCTGCTCTATACCATGACCAAAGAATTCACGGTACTGCTCACTACCGCCAAACACCCTTAAATGCATATCATCATCTAGGTAGCCACTCACTAAGCCTTCGCCTGACGCATCTAAAATATTTGCCAATTGGGCAACGACCGCTGCTGCAAAGGAGCCCATATCGGTATGGCCGAGTATGGCGCGAGAAGCTGAAAGGATCTGCTCTAGTGCGTGGCTTTGCGCTTCGAGCTCACAAATTTGTTGATAAGAACGGATAGCGGTAAGTAAAGAAGTAACCAGTTTGCTGCGGGTGAGTTCTGTCTTCATTTTATAATCGTTAATGTCGAACTCACGAATGATCTTTTCTTCCGGTGCATAACCCGGTTGACCTGTACGCATAATAATACGTACTGCCATATTTTTGATCTCTTCGCGCACTCGACGCACGACATTAAGACCTGCGTCGTCGGTTTCCATCACCACATCGAGTAAAAGGATACTGATATTATTTTGTTCTTTTAAAATCTCAATGGCTTCTTTGCCAGAATAGGCGTGAAAAAACCTGAGCTTTTTGCCCCAAAACTCTAAATTAGACAGCGCAAGTTTAGTAACAGAATGGATCTCTGGGTCATCATCAACGACTAAGACATCCCAAAAAGCACTTGTCGTTTCTTCTTCTTGAGTAACTTCTTCGTGCTCTGCAAACAAATAATCTTCTTGCTCAGGTGCCATGTTTTACCCTTTAAATCCGCACTACTCTTTAATTATAGGCACTGATTCACTCCAGTGTTTACCATCTTACAAAATATGGTACATTTTTACTATTACAGTTCTGTTTGATTAACATACATGAAATATTATAGTCGAGCATAGAACAAAATAGATGATTTAGCATACTTTTTACCAAAGAGGATTCTGTATCAAACGTTTATCTACTCCTATTAGAATGCTGATGATTTTGGCACTTATCATTGTGATTGCTGGTTTAGCGATGCCACACCATTATAAAGTGGTAAAAAGCACCGATATTTCTGCAAATAACACAACACTCTCTCCATTGGTATTATCCCATTGGCCAGCATTATTTAATTGGCAAGCAACCGAAGACATCCACTTTCGTATTTTGCCAAAAAAGCAACGAGTGGGTGGTTCAGCAGTGTTAGTGCATCCTTGGGGAGAAGCAGAAATGACCATCACCAAAATCAACGAACAGAGTTTAGAGCTTTCATTACATGTAGACGATGAACATTTAGCCAAAATTAGCCTTAATTTGTTGACTGCTCAGGCCGATAAACAACTGACCATCACGATTGAAGGAAGAGCCAATACGCCCTTTATTGGCAGTTTTATCGCACTTTTTATGCAGCAGTATTTACCGCAAGTAACCAATTCTGCGGTCAATCATATGCATACACTGTATAAACTACGAGCTTGATATGGCAGTCAAAAATGCACAAGTAAAATCAGCCTTAGCGCTTTCGATTGAAGAAAAGCTCGGCTACCCCATGGTGAAACGGATCACACCGCTGGTCACTCAAAATGACCGTTATCAGTCTGATAAAAATAAAGATAACCAATACACGGTGCGAACTGAGCACGGCACGCTAAAACGCGCTCTAAAGCGCCAACAATTAATCAAGATCCAGCGCCAGCAAAATCTTGAGGCCATTATGGGCATGGCGCTGACATTATGCCCCGAGGTTACCGCCCGAGGTCGCCCCGATCCCGATTGGTTGGAGCACTTCATCACCCTTGCAGAAGACATTGCCAATCACTCTATGCAAAAGTTGTGGGCAAAGATATTAGTGGGTGAAAGTATTACACCCGGCACTTTTTCAATTAAAAGTCTGCAAACCCTAAAGATGATGACCCAGCGTGAAGCAACCGCGTTACAAAGATGTGCACCATTGTGTGGCTACTTAGAAAAAGAAGACAGCTACCTTATTCTTCATGGCTACTATAAAAAGCCGTCTATTTTTGATTTGCTACGTAAAGGCAGCACTGAATCCATCAACTTAAGTCAAGCTGGGCTGAACTTCCCAAATATACTTACGCTGATGGATATTAATATCCTTTATCGGCAAGAAATTGAGTCCGCATCGCTACAAAAAGGACAGTCAATGCAGCTGGTTTATTTACGTAAAAAAATGACCTTAACGGCCAAATCCAATGACTTGGTACTGAGCTATTACAAGCTAACGCAAACCGGAGACGAGCTAAAAAAACTACTCCAAAGCCCAATCAATAAACAATACAAGCAACTTGTAGAAAAGGCCTTTGAAAGCGAATTTTCTCTCGAGTGGGAAGATAGATAAGGAAGTTGTTCTATTTACTCAACACAAACCAAAAAGGCTTGGCCGATCGCTCGCACCAAGCCGGTAAAGGAGTAAACTACATTATCTTAGAAGTGTAGTTGGATCCCTGCAAATGGACCTGAGACATCCAAATCAGTATAGATATCGTCAATATCATCTAGCTCAAGTACCATAGAGCGGTAACCCACTTTTACCGCAACATCAACAGCCATATTGTCGATAAACTCATAAGCGATACCAATTTGATAATCTTGGATTTTGCTGTCATCAATTGCAAGCATGCTGCCTTCGGCAAAAACACTTAGCCCTGTAAGTGGTAAACCCACTTCACCTCGCAAATAACCTAGAGGAACAAAGCCTGAGAATTCAACCTCTTCTGTGCGTGTTTGACCATTTGCAGTACCAGTTACCATGATAGAACCGTCAAACTGCTTAAAGTTCACACCAAAGTCTAACGTCAACAAGTCATTGTCTAGCACTTCGTAATACAATGTGTAGTCGATGTGGTTTAGATCTGCGTTTGTTGTCGCGTCAGTACCAACCGTATAAACTTGGCCACCAAAGTCAAAAGACTCTGTTAACGTCGTTTGACCATTTAACTCAAGCTCGGTATATCGTAACTTGATATTTGGTACCAGCGGTACTGGGTGCTCAAGTGCAGCATAGAAACTCGTAAAAGTTTCATCGTCAAAGTTAAAGGTTTGCATATTGCCTTTTTCAGCAAAGCTACCTTCGGTTTCGGTATCCCACCCTTCTGCACCGACATAAAGCCCGAGTACCGTGTCTGCGTGTGCAGCAGGTGCTAAGCAAGCGAGAGATAATGCCGCTGCTAAAAAGTGTTTTTTCATGATGTTATCCTTGCGCTAAAAGTTCACTAAGTTCGATGAGAGCCGCATTGGCTCGCGAAATATAATTTGCCATAACCAGAGAATGATTCGCTACCAAGCCAAAGCCACTGCCATTTAATACCATAGGGCTCCACACTGTCTCTTGAGTCGCCTCTAGCTCTCTGATGATCTGCTGTAGACTGACAAGTGCATTTTTCTTTTCAAGCACAGGTCTAAAGTCATGCTCTACCGCTTTCATATAGTGCAGTAACGCCCACGTGGCGCCTCTGGCTTCATAGAATACATCATCAATCTGCCACCAAGAGGTTTTCACCATATTATGGCTTGGCGTCATGGTTGCTTGATCGGCTGCCGAATCCCCAGCTAAATCGGTATTTAATCTGTCTTGACCTACGCTTGCACTTAATCTTTGGCTTAGGCTGCCCATGCGCTTTTCGGCCTCTTTTAGCCAAGCTCTCAAGTTATCAGCACGCGCATAAAACTGGCTGTCGCGGTTACTATTATCAGAGATTTGAGTCAAATACTGACGTAGTAAGTCATTGCCTTTTTGATATTCACCTTCAGCACTTGGCCACATCCACGCTGTTGAACTGATATTAAACTGTGGTTGGGCTAGCTTTAAACTTGGGTGTTCAGTCGATTGAGATTGTGAACGACTAAAATCTTTACGCATCGAAAGTGTAAGATCTCGTGTCATCTCAAGCACGCCGTATTCCCAAGCAGGCATGTTATCCATCATTACGCTTGGTGGCATCATGTCATTCGACAAGTAACCACCTGGCTTATTTAAAAGTGTATCTGTCACTTTAATCAAGGTATGTGTCGTTACATATCCAGTGACTAATGTATTGCCATTTTTCTGCGCATCCGCTTTTGCTGCCGCGACGACGTCAAACTGCTCTGGTTCCACACTCCAATACACGGCTATAACATAACCCAGAAATATGACAGCGATAATGCCAGAGATGATTTTTCCCGTATGATTTCCCATTTAATACCTCACTGTTTTTAGTGATGAGAGTGATGTCCGGCGTTTGATTTTTCTTTGCCACCAAACATGTCTGCAAGTGCGACGACTTCCGCCATGGTGAAGATCCTATCGCCATCAGCAAAATATAGCGTAAGCTTACGCTTCTCACCGACTTTTAATGTTTCTACTGGTTCAAACACCATTAAGTGATAACCACCAGGCTGAAATGTTACTGATTTACCCGCGGGGATCGCGAGCTCGTCGACACGTTGCATTTTCATCATGTCTTCTTTATGAACATGCTCGTGAATTTCAACACGCTTAACGCCTTCAAGCGAAGCCTTAACCAGCACTTTATTTTGCTGCGTTGGGTTTTCAATAACGAGATAACCTGCAGTTGAAGGCGCTGCCGGTAAAAAAGTACGCACGGTTGCGTTGTGAACAGAAAGTTGCTCCGAACCATGATGATGTTCACCATGTTCATGCCCTTGATGAGCTGAAGCGTTAAAGCCGATAAAAGTTGATAAAGCAAAAATTAAGGTTTTGATTACACTTGATTTCATGTTGGCTTTCCTTGGATTTATAACTGCAAATAACTATATCACAGATCCCAATTTAGCGTGTTTTTTATCTCCTACCGCCAACAAAAACCCACTGCTCAAACTTTTGCTTGAGCAGATTTGTCTACCACTAACCACACAATTGCAATAATACAGATGAGTGGAAATAGCACTATCAGCGAATTAAATAGCAATGTCATTACTAGCCCAATGAACACAATAAGGAGCAACCCTAAAACACCCGCGCTCAAGAGTGCTCCTAGCACCACCAGCGCTACAATTGCAAATAGCAACGTGAGTATTTCAAAGCCAAACCAACCTAGGTCAAATCCCATATCGAGTTGCAGATCGCTGATGTCTAACCATATTAGTGGCAGCGACACCCAAGATAGCGCCAATAAAAATACCAGCGCTAATAATATACCGGCCACGACTTTCATAGTGCCTACCTCGTCGCCGTACTTAGTTTTCGTATTGCGCTTTTGGCATTGCAAACCAAGCGACGCCATACGCCAATAACACCAACATTGGAAACTTAAAAAACAGCAATACCGTTAGTAAACGCGTTAACCAAATTGGCATATCAAAACGTTGTGCTAGTTGCGCACATACGCCACCAATTTTCTTTGAACTATTCATTTGAGACAGTGTTGATTGATATCTATTTTTCATCTTTATCCCCTTTCGCTTTGATTGCTCAGTCGTTGCTGTGGGCGAGCCTAGCTCGCCATTTTTTGCTTCAGTTGGGCTAATTCATCGTCGATTTGTTGTTGCTTTTGCTCATCTTCAAAGCGCTGCCATACATCGGGCTGCCCTAAGTCATAGGATTCGACTTCAGCTTCAAGGCGCGCCACCTTACGTTCTAACTCGTCGAACTTGCGCGTTGCAGAGTGCATATCGTCACTATTCAGCGTTTGTTTGATAGTTAACCTTGCCTTACCAGCTTCCAAGCGGCGCAACATGGCCTTTTCTTTTGCCTTTAATTGCTGAATTTTGCTTTGCAACTTGTTCGCATCTGTGCTGAGTTTTTCAAGTGCAGGCGTTAGATCATCAATTTTTTGCTGTGCTTCTTGCGCTTTTTCGGTTTCTCGCTGCTTTTGCTCAAGGGCTGAGCGGGCAAGATCTTCACGACCTTTTTCAAGAGCATGTTCGGCTTTGCTTTGCCACGTTGCCGCAGCTTTATTTGCTTGCTCAGCTTGACGCTGCGCTATTTTTTGTTGGCAAATAAGCTCAGCTGCCGTTGCACGACAATCAGATAGCGCTTCTTCTAAATCACGCACTAACTGAGTTGCCATTTTTTGTGGGTCTTCGGCTTTATCTAGTAATGCGTTAAGTTCCGCTTTGATAAGATCTTCAATTCTGTTGATGATGGTCATTGTTCGGCTCCTTTTATAATATAGTTAGACTATTCCAAGAGCCGTGCCAAAAATAAAAACAAAATTAAATCATTGAGTTAAGGTTTTTTGAAAAGAAAAATAGATTTATTGAGATACATTAAATAGTGAAAAAGACGATAAAATCGTCTTTTTCACACATAGGATTGGAGCAATATATTTTACACTTCAGGTACAAAAGACAGCGCCTTTTCCATCACCTCTATGCCAGCCTCTTTTTTGTGACCATTTTCTGATAAGTGACGACGGAATCCTCTCGCACCAGGCTGATTTTGAAAAATACCCAACATGTGACGCGCAATATGCCAAAAATTTGCACCATTCGACATTTCACTTTCAAAGTAGTCATACATGCTTCTTACGACTTGATGGCGAGTTTGCGTAAACGCAGCTTCGCCATACAATAGCTCATCAACCTGCGACAACATAAACGGGTTGCTGTAGGCTTCACGGCCAACCATTACGCCGTCAAGGTGAGCCAAATGATGCTGACATTCCTCAAGAGTTTTAACACCACCATTAATACTGATATGCAGATCTGGATAGTCTTTCTTTAATTGATAAACGCGAGGATAATCTAATGGTGGGATCTCACGATTTTCTTTCGGGCTTAAGCCTTGCAACCATGCTTTACGGGCATGAATGATAAAGTCATCACAGCCCACCGCCTGCGAGGCTTCAATCAACGCCGTAAGAAACTCATAAGAGTCTTGTTCATCAATACCAATGCGCGTTTTTACCGTTACCGGAATATTCACTTCTGCCTTCATCGCCGCCACACAATCAGCAACGAGCTGAGGCTCAGCCATTAAACATGCACCAAAGCGACCATTTTGCACGCGATCTGACGGGCAACCCACATTTAGGTTTACCTCACTGTAGCCATATTCCTCAGCACGCTTAGCGCACTCTGCCAGCGCCTTAGGATCAGAGCCACCCAACTGCAACGCCACTGGTAACTCATGTGCACCAAACGCCAAATAATCCCCTTTACCAAAAATAATCGCACCTGTAGTGATCATCTCAGTATAAAGCACCGCATGTTTAGTCAGCTTACGGTGAAAGGTTCTGCAATGGCGATCCGTCCAATCCAGCATGGGTGCAACGCTAAAGCGGCGAAAGGCATCAACGCAGTGGTTCGGTGTTTGTGGCGCTAAGGGTAGAGTTGGTTGTTGGCTCATGGTATGACTTTCTCAATCAGATTTGCTATCAACGAGCTGCACTAACTATCTATAGCAGTACATAGCTCAAATAGGTGATTGCGTAGTATACCGCAGCTTCTAATACTTCGTTAAGTATAGACAGCAATTTATTGCCAAAAGTAAATAACCTGAGCTTCGGATAATTTATGCCTTTCTAGCAGCCAGTTTTTGCGCTAACTGCGTTGAATTCACTTCCAATAGCCCAGCTATTGGTGCGTAAATTCGCCTTGCCTACAAGGATGTAGGTAGCTAGGCGGTAGCAGGACACGAGAGCGGAGTTATCTCCAAAACTTTCTGGCTAGACAAGGAAATAATTTAATATTATTTTAAAAACAATGAGTTAGATAATTCCTTATCCAAACCTCAGGTTAAATACCAAAAAGCCGCAAGTAATTGAACTTGCGGCTTTCGATTTGCTTAGGCTGCCGTCACAGTCTTATGGAGAGTTAAAGATACTCCTTCACTACCGCGACTTTATTTTTTGCGAACTGACTGTTTGGGTTTATCGCAAGTAACTGCTGATAATGCTCAAGTGCTTGTGCATACTGCTTATTTAACTCATACGCTTGCGCGATGCTGTTGTGGTAATATGGCTGCTCGTTATTTTGTGTCAGTGCAAATTTAAAGATTTCGATACCATTATTAACTTGACCATTTTCGACAAGCTTATTGCCCCACTCCACCAAGATCTCTAAATCATACATTACACCTGTATCTTGCTGCGCTTTTGCAAACATAGTCGCGAAGTCGGCAAAGCCATGTTTATCTGTAAGCTGCTTTAAGTACGCCATCGGCTGATAAGCCTTTTGCTTACTAGCGTCGTTAAAGTTGGGAATATAGTAAGCGGCAATATCATCAACAAACTCAATGGGTAATCCACCCAACAGGTTAGTAAGCACAATCACCGAAACCTTGTCTTCAGGGTAGGTGATCACTGTAGTCGCATTTCCACCGCTTGCACTGATTGCGGGGTGATATTTACGCTGAACCACTTGCCAGCCCATTGCATAGCCGTTTTCTTTGGTGTTAAAGGCTTCTGTACGCCCGTTGTTTAGCTTAACTGGCGTCCATAGCATATCTAACTCTTTAACCAGCTCGCCTTGTTGTAGTGATACAACATAGTTAGCTAGTTCCGTTGCGGTTGAACTCATTCCCGCTGCGGTTCTCAACATATAAGGGAATTCGCCGTAAAAGTTTTTGTAATTCCCCTCACCTAAATGAATATATTGGCGAGCCTGATTTGGCACCATAAGTTCAAGATAATCAAAACCTGCCTGCGCGGTTTGCGGCATGTTAGCACGTGCTAACTGCATCTTGGTAATAAAAGCAGGAAACCCTTCAGGTGCATATTTATCAATGACTTTACCCAAAATCACATAGCCGGTTTGGTTATAACTAAAACGCGAGTTAGGTGTAAATTGAAGTGGCTGCTTTTGCACAGCTTGCCATGAGGCTTCCGCATCATTCGGTACAATGGTTTCTAGGGCATAATTTGATGCCAGGATCGGCGGCAAACCTGTGGTGTGACCCATTAATTGATTAATTTTAAGTTGCTGCCAAGCCTTTGGTAAATCGGGTAAGTGCTTACCAATTTCATCGTCAATGTTTAGATAACCTTGCTCAGCGAGCTGTACAATCGCAACACCGGTAAACGCCTTTGTCATCGAATTAATCGGAAATAACGTCTGCTCAGTCACAGGCACTTGATGCTGTAAGTCTGCAAAACCATAACTTCCTTGCTTAATGATTTTATCGTCTTTAACCACGGCTAACTGTAATCCGGGAATATGCCTTTCTTTCATGAGGGTTTTGATCAGCTTGTCTACCGACTCAGCCTTCACTAAGGATGAAAATAATGCCGACCATAAAAGCGTGCCAAACCATAACACGGTTGATAGTAAAACTTTGTTGTTCTTGTACATGATAGTTCCATTACTCATTTTCGTTTGAGAGATAGCTCTATCTTTCCAAGTATTGTACCAACCTTAAAAATCATTGTTTATCAGCAACTTAAACAAATTCAGAAAGTAAAAATTAGTGAATAAATTAACGAAAAGTGGTGAGATATACAAATAAATGGCGTTTTTAACAAGGTAATCGTGAGGTGATAAAGTGGGAGTCTCAAGCGTAAACATCTCATGTTGGGATGTTTACGCTTGAGGTGTGAGTCAGCCTATAAGCCGGGTTCTGTTCACTCCCGAAGGAGATCGATAATCATTCGTCTAGGCCTAGGATCGCTCCTAGGCTCGAGCAACCTACCCGGTTCCGATGCGGGCCACACCATAAGGAACCCTATTTGGTCTTGCTCCGGATGGAGTTTACCTTGCAACCAACTGTTACCAGTGGCCCGGTGCGCTCTTACCGCACCCTTTCACCCTTACCGGTCCCGAAGGACTTAGGCGGTCTTCTCTCTGCTGCACTTGTCGTAGGCTCACGCCCCCCAGCCGTTAGCTGGCACCCTGCCCATTGGAGCCCGGACTTTCCTCCCCCTGATCATTTTCGTCACAGGCAGCGATTATCCGGCTGACTCAGGCGGTGGATTATACGCACTTTAATGCAATAACGCACGCGATAAATTGCGTGTATTACGCTTCTCGCTCAGCAATGATAGCCTTATACAAGGCGTTCTTTTTTAGCCCTAAATATTCAGCTGCTACGCCGCAGGCCTTTTTCAATGGCATTTCTGGCTCTAGTAACTCAATCAGCTTTTTCGCTTCTGGTGTTAATGCTTGTTCATCTATTTGTTCACCGGGTAACATCAACACCAGTTCACCTTTTTGCTTTTCAGGTGTTGCGGTTAAAAACTCAATGAGCTCGGTAACCGTGCCACTGAAAAAGGTTTCATAGGTTTTGGTCAGTTCTTTAGCAAAAACAACTTGTTGTGTTTCGCCCAGCGCGATTTTCATATCTTCTAGACTTGCCATAATGCGGTGGGTGCTTTCGTACAAGATACTGGTGATACCAGAGGCGACTGCATCTTTAAAAAATTGCTGACGCGCTTGGCTTTTTGCTGGTGAAAATCCCACGAATTGGAACTTATCTGTCGGTAAGCCTGAACAACTCACCGCAGCAATGGCGGCACACGCGCCAGGAACGGGAGTCACAGTCGCACCTGCTTCACGGCACAGGTTTACCACAGCATAGCCCGGATCGCTGATAAGCGGCGTCCCCGCATCAGACACTAGCGCGATGTCTTTACCTTCGTTTAACCTATCTAAAATTTGCTGCGCTTTTTGCTTCTCGTTGTGATCATGCAGTGCAAAAGTTTTTGCTTTAATGCTAAAGTGGCTCAATAATTTACCGGTGTGGCGCGTATCTTCGGCAGCGATCAAATCGACCTGACTTAACACTTTCAGTGCACGTTCACTGATGTCATCTAAATTACCTATTGGTGTCGCTACAATATGTAGGGTGCCGATTTTGTTTTCGTTGTGAAGATTAGCCATTGAGCTCTCCAATATCAGTCAGTAAGATATCCACTCAGTCGTGAAAAAGAAGGTTTGCCTGTGCAGTTTAAAAAGATAGCGCTTTTAGTTGCCATATTGTCGGGGTTATCCGCTTGTAGTACAAGCACAAATGTCACCAAATCCGCCCAAGAAACTAAAACAACTAAAGCCGTTAGCCAATCGGATGACAATGCCGCGTCGTTATTTGCAAAGGCGCAGACTAAAGAAGGCGTTGCCAAAATCCAATTGCTATATGCAGCCAGAGACGCTGCTATCTTAGAAAAAGACTGGCAAATGTTAGAGCAAATTGGTTTAGCGATGGAAGCAAAAGCCAGTGTTGATCATATTCAAAACAAATTATACATCGCACTTGCTCGCAAAGAATTGTCGCAGTATGCCAATGCGTTAGCCATCCTGAACACACTAGAAGGTAGGCTCAACACCCCTGAACACCAAGCTTGGTATGAGTATTTACTGGGTAGTATTTATGCCTCTCAGCAACTACCAAAAAAAGCGTTGGTTGAGTATTTTAAAGCGGCCGATATTGCCAATGAACATAACTTAGCGGTGGCCGGGTTACACGAAGAGATTTGGCTCGCGCTACAGCAGCTATCAAGTTACGCCCTAGAGCGCTTTGATTCTGGCTCAGTTTTACAACGTGGTTGGGTGACACTGGCTAAATATCAACAAATTTATTTGGGTTCTAGCGTCCAGCTCGACCAAGCCATGAATAATTGGCGTCGTCGTTTTACTAATCACCCTGCGGTTGCTTTGCTGCCTAAAGATTTACAAGGCGCTGTTGCGCTTGAACCTTACCAAGTTAAAAGACTTGCAGTGTTATTACCACAATCTGGTGCGAGCGAGCGACTCGGCACAGCCTTGAAAAATGGTTTCTTGGCTGCTACTGACGAAGGCGCGATTGAAGAGGTCTTCTTCATTGATGAAATGGCATCCGAATCTGAAATCGTAACGCAACTTGCTGAGGCAAATGTCGATTTTGTCATTGGTCCATTATTAAAATCCAACGTTGAAAAACTACTCGCAGATAAAGGTTTTGCGGCTTACCCCACCTTATTTTTAAATGCTCGCGAAACCCTTACGCCTAGCAGCAGTGAACAGTACTTTTTTGCGCTTAACCCTGAGCATGAAGTCGAGCAAGCAATGAAGCACTTTCTTGCTAAAGGCTATAAAAAACCCATGTTACTGGCTCCAGCGAACGCCTCTGGTAAGCGTTTAATTGAGTATTTTGATCAAGGTTGGAAACGCTACAGTGAGACCGCACCAGAAGTGGGTTATTATACCAATAGTACCAACATGGCGGATGTCATCACGGATATTTTAGAGGTCGATGCATCCAAAGCACGCACTAGCGTCATCAAAAGTCTATTTCGCAAGGAGGTCAAAAGTGAAACACGCTCTAGACGCGACATTGATGCCATCTATATTTTAGGTGATGCAATGGAAACTAGACTGCTCAAACCTTATTTAGACGTCAATGTCAGTACATTTGCCGATAGGATCCCTTTATATGCCAGCTCTCGCAGCTATAGTAAACAAATTGATGTTACTGATAAGGGCGATTTAGAAGGACTTTATTTTACCGAGCAGCCTTGGATGCTACCGGGTGCTGTTGAAAAAGCACCGCTTCGAGATGCCTATCAATCTTTATGGCCTGAGCAGGCCGATTTAGAACAGCGCCTGTTTGCAATGGCATATGACGCCACGAATTTAGTCCCCGAGTTGCGCCAACTGGCTTGGCTCTCGGGTAAAAGTTTTGATGGCTTAACCGGTCAGCTCAGCATCCGCGGTGGCAGTGATGTTGTGCGAAAGCTCAGTTGGGCACAGTATCATAATAAACAAATTCGTTTGGTGAGCTTAGATGAACAGCCTCCGCTACCATTATTTATGCAACAAGAGAAACCTGCGGGAGACTCTTTGATCAGATAGGATATCTGGATGTTTAAAGGATTATTTAGCAACACACGGAGTAAGGGCGAGCATTTTGAGGTGATTGCGGAGCAATTCTTGGTAAAACAAGGATTAACCCCCGTCACCAGAAACTATCTCTGTAAATACGGAGAGATAGATCTCATTATGCGAGAGTCGCAAACCTTAGTGTTTATTGAAGTAAAGTATCGCGATAGCAGCCACTTTGGTGGCGCAATTAACGCACTATCAAAAACTAAGCTTCAAAGATTAAAGCGTAGTATTTATAATTATTTAGCACAGCAAAATTTGCATAACACGCAACTTAGAGTCGACTTTGTTGCCATTCAAGGGGCCGATCCCCCTGAAATAAACTGGATTAGAAATATTTTTTAGCATGCAAGAATCTATAAAGTCTATATTTACAGAGTCAATTCAAGCGCAGATAGCCGCGGGCGAAGTATTGCCTAAAGCGCTAGAAACCGCAGCGATGACTATGGCTCAGAGCCTGATCAATGGCAATAAAATCATCTGCTGCGGCGCGCCAAGTAATCATATGTTGGCGCACCACTTCGCAACCATCTTAAGCAACTTTTACGAAACCGAACGCCCATGTCTGCCCGCGATTGCACTAACGAATGAGCAATATAATTTGGCGTCACCAGAAAATGGCAAAGCCAGAGAGCGCTTTGCCAAGCAAATACGCGCATTCGCGCAGCAAGGAGACTTGCTGGTGGCGTATGCCATAAACGGGCAAGAAAAGGCGGTTATTGGCGCAGTGGAAGCGGCTCTTACTAGAGATATGAAAGTCATCGCGCTAGTTGGCGATGATGGTGGTGAAATTACAGGCCTGTTGGGCCCTCAGGATGTAGAGATCCGGATCCCAAGTAAACGCCCAAGCCGGATAATCGAGTCACAACTATTCAATACTCACTGTTTAAGTGAGCTAATCGACGCAATTTTATTCCCTCAGGACGAAGTATGATGATGAGAATAACCTCTTTACTTGCCGCCATCTTGTTACTACAAGGGTGTGCTGCTGCGGTAGTTGCTGGTACAGCCGGTGCGGTGTCTGCAGCAAATGATAGACGCACTATCGGTGCACAAATTGACGATAACAATATCGAGATCAAAGGTACGCTTGCTATCAAAGAGATTAAGCGCCTTGCTGATCATGCCAATATCACGCTTGTAAGTGTTAATGGCGTAGTATTAATGATTGGTCAGGTCACTAATCAAGAAATGAAAACGGAAGCTGAGCGTGCGCTACAGAACGTTGCAGGGATTAAGCAAGTACATAATCAGTTGAGAATAAGCTCAAACATCGGCATCACGACGCAAACACATGATACTTGGCTGACCTCCAAAGTTAAAACCAAACTGCTGGCGGCCGACGAAGTCAATGGCGCAAATATTAAGGTAGTTACCGAGAATGCCGAAGTGTTCTTAATGGGCTTAGTCTCCAAACAAGAAGCAAACTCAGCCGTAGAAATCGCCAGAAATATTAATGGTGTAAAACGTGTGATTAAAGCCTTTGAGTACATCTAAACAATAGCCATAAAAAAACCTGCATCCGCAGGTTTTTTTATTTTATCACTCGAAGGTGAGAACCTTTTTTCTTTTCAGGTTCCGGCTTAGTCTCTGGCGATTGTGAGATTTCCGTCTCTTCTACCAAATCAAACTCTTCATCTTCAAAGATTTCTTCTTCAGGTGTAAATACCGTGCCTTCACCATTTTCTCTTGCATAGATAGCCAATACCGCACCATTAGGCACATATACCTGCATCGGCTGGCCACCAAACCGGGCATTAAAGCTCAGTGCTTGATTGTCCATTGAGAAATTCGTCACAGCAGACGGGCTTACGTTCAACACAATTTGCCCTTCTTGCACAAATTGTGTTGGAACCTGTACCGAGGGAAAGTCTGCGTTCACCACTAAATGCGGTGTACATTCGTTATCGACAATCCACTCGTAAAATGCGCGTAGTAAGTAAGGACGATTAGACGTCATTACGATCTGATCTCACGCTCTGCATCCGTTAGCGATGCTTGGAATGAGTCACGCTCAAATAAACGCAGCATATATTCTTTTAGCTCTTTGCTACCAGCGCCATTCAGCTCAATACCAAGCTGTGGTAAACGCCAAAGTAGTGGAGCTAAATAACAATCAACTAGGCTGAACTCTTCACTCATGAAGTAAGGTGCTTCATTGAAGATAGGTGCTACAGCTAGCAGCGCTTCAGTTAACTCTTTACGAGCTTGAGCCGCTTCATCACCACCCGCAGTGATCTTTTCAGCAAGTGAGTACCAGTCAGTTTCAATACGATGCATCATTAAACGACTACGACCACGCATTACTGGATATACAGGCATCAGAGGAGGATGCGGGAAGCGCTCGTCTAGATACTCCATAATGATATTCGCTTGGTACAAGCCAAGCTCACGATCGATTAGCGTAGGAACAGTGCCATACGGGTTAATCTCGTGTAGAGCTTCTGGTAAGTTGTCCTTTTCAGCCTGATGAATATCAACACTTACACCTTTCTCAGCAAGTACAATACGTACCTGGTGACTGTACATACAGTTTGACCCAGAAAAAAGTGTCATTACAGGGCGCTTATTGGCAGCAACGGCCATGCCTACCTCCATTAAAAAACTAAAAGTAATTAAATCACTTTAAACAGCAAAAGGGGCGAACGCCCCTATTGCAAAAATTACCTTTGAATATTCAAATTAATGAACATCTCTCCAGTATTCTTTCTTCAAGAAGAATGCCAGGATGAAGAAGATAACTAAGAAACCAATAACCTTAATACCAATAGCTTCTGACTCTAGGCGAGAAGGCTCACCTACATAAGCTAAGAAGTTTGTAAGGTCACGTGCTGCTTGGTCATATTCATCAACACTCATCTCACCGGTACCATCTGTTTCAGTGCCGACAACTTTAGTCACTGTGTGACCGTGTTCTTCCACTTCTTCAGTGATCGGTGTTGGCAAGCCTTGTAACTCTTGTAGTACGTGAGGCATACCGACCAATGGGAAAACAACGTTGTTCACACCAAATGGGCGAGACTCATCTTTATAGAATGACTTCAAGTAAGTATAGATGTAGTCCGGAGACTTAACACGAGAGATAAGTGTTAAGTCCGGTGGCGCAGCACCAAACCATTTTGCTGCATCATCTTTAGCCATAGAATTTTTAATATGGCTACCTACTTTTGAACCATCGAAAATAAGCGTTTCTTGACCAATTTCAGTTGGAATACCGATGTCACGGAAAGTACGCTCATAACGCTGATATTGCATTTGGTGACAGCCAAGGCAGTAGTTCATAAATAACTTAGCGCCGCGCTGTAGAGATGCTTTATCAGTTAAGTCGTTGTTTGCTTCCATCAAAGGCACTGATGGGCCCGCTGCCATCGATAACGTTGGCAACAATGCGAATAAACCGATTACTAGCTTTTTCATCATTTCGTCAACCTCGTTGGTAGTGGCTTCGTCTTCTCGTTTTTACTGTAGAAGAATAGCAACACGAAGAACATAAAATAAGTTACTGTCGTGATTTGCGACAATAGCGTTTTAAAGTCAGTTTGCGGTGTTGCACCAATCCAGCCAAGGATAACGAATGTGACAACAAACTGAGCAATGTTCAACTTATGGAAACCACAACGGTAGCGAATTGAACGAACCGAACCACGGTCAATCCAAGGCAGTAGTGCCAATGCTACGATTGAAGCGCCCATTGCAATTACACCAATCAACTTATCAGGGATAGCACGAAGGATCGCATAGAATGGCGTAAAGTACCAAACTGGGAAAATGTGCTCAGGTGTTTTAAGCGGGTTTGCCGCTTCAAAGTTTGGTGCTTCAAGGAAGAAACCATTCATTTCCGGTGCAAAGAACACAATGGCACAGAAGAAAATTAAGAAGCCAGCAACACCTAAGACATCTTTTACTGTGTAGTAAGGGTGGAATGGAATTGCATCCACAATATCTTTTTTATCAGTGTAGTATTCATGGAATTTAAACTTAGGTTTGTCTTCCTCAGCTACAGAGCCTTTCTTGCGCTTGATCTCAACACCGTCAGGGTTGTTCGAGCCTACTTCGTGCAGTGCAACAATGTGAAGGAATACTAAGATAACCAGTACTAATGGTAGTGCAATAACGTGTAGTGCAAAGAAGCGGTTGAGCGTCGCACCAGAAATAACGTAGTCACCACGGATCCAAAGCGTTAAGTCATCACCAATTACAGGGATTGCACCGAATAATGAAATGATTACCTGAGCACCCCAGAAAGACATCTGACCCCATGGTAATAAGTAGCCCATGAAAGCTTCAGCCATTAGTGCTAGGAAGATAAACATACCGAACAACCACAGTAATTCACGTGGCTTTTGATAAGAACCGTAGATCATACCGCGGAACATGTGAAGATAGACCACGATAAAGAATGCGGATGCGCCGGTAGAGTGTAGGTATCGCAATAACCAACCATATTCAACATCACGCATGATGTATTCTACTGATGCAAATGCACCTTCAGCAGAAGGCACAAAGTTCATGGTTAGCCAGATACCCGTTACAATCTGGTTTACCAGTACTAGAATGGCGAGTGAACCAAACAAATACCAGAAGTTAAAGTTTTTTGGCGCTGGGTATTGAGCAATGTGCATATTCCAGACGCGAGTCATCGGAATACGAGCATCAATCCAATCAACAACTTTACCCACAACGCCCGTATTTGCTGCTTTATCTACATTAACAGACATTATGCAACCCCTTCTTCTTCACCTACCAAAATGGTAGTGTCGTCAATAAAGGTATACGGAGGGATCTCTAAGTTTAGAGGTGCAGGTACGTTTTGGAATACGCGCCCCGCCATATCAAACTTCGAACCGTGACAAGGACAGAAGAAACCACTATCAGTGCCTTCTACTTTTTCACCAAAGCTTCCGTTAAGGAAAGATGGTGAACACCCTAAGTGAGTACAAATCCCAACCGCGACGAAAAGCTCAGGTCGCTTAGAACGGTAACCGTTCTGCGCTGATGCCAACTGCTGTGGCTCTTCAGAGTTAGGATCACGAAGTTTGTCTTCGTGTTGCTTCATTTGTTCTAGCATTTTTGGTGTACGATTAACAATCCAAACTGGTTTGCCTCGCCACTCAACACGAATAAGTTGTCCAGACTCAAGCTTGCTGATATCTACTTCTACAGGCGCACCTGCAGATTTAGCTCGCTCACTTGGATTCCAGGACGCAATAAAAGGAACAGCAGCTCCAACCGCACCAACGCCACCTACAACAGAGGTAGCGATAGTTAAAAAGCGACGTCGGCTGTTGTCTACAGGCGCATTGCTCATCCACTTATCTCCACTTGATTCCCAACACTTGCTATATTGAGAACATCAGTTACAGCAGGTTAATTTAAGAAATTACAAAATAGACGCGATCATAAATAAATACCTTGATTAAAACAAGGTTATTCCAGATCCATGCCCGAATAAACCCGCAGAAAATCATCTATGATTACTTCGAGCATGAAACCGAGTATTTATGATATCGCATCTGACACAACAATATACTGACTAAGATCAACCCCCCGACTAAGGATACGCACCAAATCGCGTGACTGGATCTCAGGTCTTTCTACTTGCTTCGCCAATTGTAGCAAAAAAAACCGCCAAGTTACCGCTCGAATTGCACTAATTATTATATTTATTGAACTTTTTTAACTCGACGCGATATTTTTGAGCAAATAAGCAGGATAAAACGAACGAGATGCCTCGTTAACTCGAGAGATGGATGTGCATAGGAGATGCTAAAAACAAAAAACCCAGCATAAGCTGGGTTTTTGAATTCTTGAAACGTAATAAATTAACGCTTAGAGAACTGTGTCTTCTTACGTGCTTTCTTAAGACCAACTTTCTTACGCTCAACTTTACGAGCATCGCGAGTAACAAAGCCAGCTTTACGTAGAGCTGGACGTAGAGACTCGTCAAACTCCATTAGTGCACGTGTGATACCGTGACGGATAGCACCCGCTTGACCAGTTGTACCACCACCTGCAACAGTGATGTATAGGTCAAACTTTTCTGTCATTTCAACTAGCTCTAGAGGCTGACGAACAACCATGCGAGAAGTTTCACGACCGAAGAACTCTTCTAAAGAGCGCTTATTGATTACGATGTTGCCAGTGCCTGGGCGTAGGAATACGCGAGCACTTGAACTTTTACGACGACCTGTACCGTAGTATTGATTTGCCATGATAGTGCTCCTTAAATGTCTAGAACCTGAGGCTGCTGTGCAGCGTGGTTGTGCTCGTTACCAGCGTAAACTTTAAGTTTACGGAACATTTCACGACCTAGAGGACCGCGAGGTAACATGCCTTTAACCGCTTTCTCGATGATCATTTCAGGCTTTTTAGCTTGAAGTTTCTCAAAGTTGATAGACTTAAGGCCACCTGGGTAACCAGAGTGAGCATAGTACATTTTGTCCTGAGTTTTGTTACCAGTTACAGTAACTTTCTCAGCGTTGATTACGATGATGTAATCACCAGTGTCAACGTGTGGAGTATACTCAGCTTTGTGCTTACCGCGAAGGCGACGAGCGATTTCAGTAGCGATGCGACCTAAAGTTTTACCTTCAGCGTCAACTACGTACCAGTCACGTTTTACAGTTTCTGGTTTAGCAACAAACGTTTTCATTATAAAAATCCAAAGTTTTCAATTTTAAAACCACAGGCAGTCCTTGGACTACCGCTCTACTTGTATTTGCTTTAACCCCTTCGAGTTTAAGACTTTTATGCCGCTCAAGTCAGTGGCTAAGCCGACGAGGGCAATAGAACGCAACGTGGCAGGCCGCGGATTATAGCAAGCCTTCTGGGTGAAAACCAGCGCTTGGTGCTTTTTTCTACAAGAAAATCTGAAGAATTTCGAAAAAAATAGAAAAGGCAAAAAATCCAACGAAATGACGACGTGTGCGTGACAAGGACTCGTTCAAATAGGATATTAACAAACACCCACACCGAACAAGTCCTCTTAACAAAAAAGTAATTGCCGTTAGGCTAAATGCTCTCTTGCTAAATATTCATGGGATTGCATTTCTTGCAAGCGGCTAATGCAGCGTTTGAACTCAAAACTCAATGTACCTTCGGTATAAAGTTCAGTAATAGGCGCTGCAGCCGAGATGATAAGCGTCACATTGCGCTCATAAAACTCATCGACGAGCGCAATAAAGCGCCTTGCCGCGTCATCGTTTTGCTGACCCATTTGCTTCACATTAGATAGAATCACGGTGTTATATAAGCGACTGATCTCCATGTAATCCACTTGCGAACGAGCGGTTTCACATAGCGCAGGGAAATCAAACATAACAATACAATCAGACACCATCCGAGTTTGGATCATCCGACCTTCAATCTCAATCGCCTGTCCGGCTTTACCTGGCTCCGGAGAGAGTTTGTTAAAGTAGTCGAATAAGTTTTCATCCGCTTGTTTATCAAGTGGGCTGTGAAAAATTTCCGCTTGCTCCAACGTGCGCAAGCGATAGTCAATACCCGAGTCCACATTGACTACCTCAGTATTGGCTTTTACCAACTCAATGGCTGGTAAGAATCGCGCACGCTGCAAGCCATTTTTATACAAATCATCAGGCACAATATTCGATGTGGCCACTAACACGATACCGCGCGCAAACAGCGCCTGCATTAATCCACCCAGTAACATGGCATCGGTGATGTCTTGCACGAAAAATTCATCGAAGCAGATAATGTCAGTTTCAGATTTGAAGGTATCAGCGATGCTTTCCAGAGGGTTTTTCACTTCATTAAGCTTTTTCAGCTCTGCGTGAACACGATGCATAAAGCGGTGAAAATGCACTCGCATTTTACGCTCCGTCGGCAAGGCATCGTAAAAGGTATCAACCAGATAAGTTTTACCACGCCCTACTCCACCCCAAAAGTACAACCCTTTCACTTTTGGCGGCTCAGCTTTACCAAACAAGCGCGAGAAGAAGTTTTGTTTGACCGGGGGCTGATTGATAAGGTCGTCATACAGTCGCTGTAAATGCTTTACGGCATTTTCTTGTGCGCTGTCATATTGAAAATCATCACGTTGTAGATCTTGCTGATATTTTTCCCAAGGCGTCATCGACTTAAATATTTTTTTACGATTTGTTTGTAGGTTATATTAACACGACTGTATTCACAGCGTATATTTAACTCTAACAGAGTTTTAATTTTATTTGCCGTTGAGGCACACAGGGAGAAACCTATGACTACCGTTACTTGGCTTGGATTACTGATCATTGTTGCCATTGCTGCATTCTTTTTAGGTGGCTTTGTAACGAAAAAGCAGTTCAAACACGACGAGCTGGAAGTGCAAGCACAACAAGCTAAACACGACCTTGAGCAATATCGTCAAGACGTATCAGATCACCTCGCTAGCACCAAAAAGCTAGTAAATAAAATGCAGGATAGTTATCAACAACTGCTTACCCATGTGGAAGAAACCAACCAACTACTGACACAGGATCGCCCATCTCATCCTGCGGATCCTTTTTTCTCGAAAGAAACCACAGAACAACTACAAGCTTCTCTTCAAGCGCGCCCAGAGAGAAGACGTAAGCAAGATCCAAGTTTTGAGGCACCACCGAGTGACTATGCCGAAGGTGAAACTGGGTTATTTTCTGGTCAAAAAAAAGAAAGTGAGCAAATTAAAGCCTCTTGATGAAACTTTTTGTTGACCCCATAGTCTTTAAAAGAAGTTATTGATTACTCATAAGGGGCTAATTATCAGCCCCTTATGACTTATATTAACGCTAATAGCGGAGTACTTCACGACTATGAAATTTAAACTATCTTTGTTATCGGCCGCTTTACTTTCTTCTAGCTTATTGCTGTTACCGCAGCAAAGCATGGCCAAACTTCCTGTTGCCGTAGACGGCCAACAACTACCAACGCTAGCACCTATGCTCGAAAAGGTCGCCCCGGGCGTTGTTAGTATCCAAGTAAAAGGTGCTAAAGAAGTGCGTCGCCGTGTCGACCCTTTCGACTTTTTCTTTGGACAACCGCAGCCTCGTAGCCAAAAGCGCCCTTTTAGTGGCCTCGGCTCAGGTGTCATCATCGATGCAGATAAAGGCTATGTCGTTACAAACAATCACGTTATTGATGATGCAGACGAAATGCTTGTCACTTTAAAGGATGGCAGAGAATTTGAGGCCAAATTAATCGGTAGCGACGCCGAATCTGATATCGCATTGCTACAAATCGACGGCGAAGACCTAACAGAAATAAAACTCGCTAATTCAGACAAGTTGAGAGTGGGTGATTTTTCCGTTGCTATTGGTAACCCATTTGGATTAAGTCATACCGTCACCTCAGGAATAATCAGTGCACTAGGCCGTAGCGGCTTAAATATCGAAGGCTATGAAGACTTCATCCAAACAGATGCGGCAATCAACCAAGGTAACTCAGGTGGTGCGCTAGTTAACTTAAACGGCGAACTCATTGGTATCAACACTGCTATTTTAGGCGCGTCTGGCGGTAATGTCGGGATCGGCTTTGCTATTCCATCAAACATGATGAAAAACCTAGTGGATCAAATTGTTGAGTACGGAGAAGTTCGTCGCGGTTCATTGGGTATATTGGGTCGTACCTTAGATGCTGGTCTTGCTAAAGCACAAGGCTTTGATGTTAAGCGCGGTGCTTATGTCATGCGCGTAGTGGAAGATTCTGCAGCGGACAAAGCGGGTCTGAAAGCCAATGATGTCATTGTCAGCCTCAACGGCGACGACATTGAAAGCTTTAATGAACTCCACGGTAAAGTGGCTACGATGGGTGAAGGTCGTGAGGTACGACTTGGTGTTTACCGTGATGGCAAAACCAAATTTATCGACGTAGAGCTTGGTGGTAAGCAAGAAGAACAGGCGAATGCAGAGGATGTACATCCAAACCTACGAGGCGCGGTACTAGAGAGTGGCGAGCGCAATGGTAATGAAGGTGTCGTCATTACCTCAGTAGAACCTCGCTCACCAGCTGCACGCGTTGGCCTTGAAGAAGGCGATGTGATCATGCAAGTGAATCGCCAACGTGTCACTAGTGTTAAAGATATGTCTAAACTAATTAATGGTATTAAAGGTAATATCGTACTTGGGATTAAACGCGATCGCGAGACGGTTTTCTACCTCATTCAGTAACGAAATAGACAAATATTAAAAATGAAACACAGCGAAACTTGTCGCTGTGTTTTTTTTTGTGTCATTATTAGCAGTATTAGATAACGATAAATATAAGCTCTTGTGTTCAAATTAATTAAATTCATTTTTCCACCGCTGCTTGCCGGACTAGGGATCGCTTTTATCATCATTTGGTTTAATCCTGAGCTAAGGGATAACTTGCCAAAACTTGAGGCCCCACATATTCAGGCCCATCATATGAGTTTTGCTGATGCTGTAGAAAAAACAGCTCCAGCGGTCGTGACGATTTTTTCCGAGGGCTTTAGCAATCAGCCAAGATATCAGCGCCAAAGCACGGTTAGAGAACTTGGCTCTGGCGTAATCATGAGCCGAGATGGCTACATACTGACAAACTATCATGTGGTGAACAATGCCGACCAAATCATTGTGCTTCTTCCTGATGGCCGCCAGTATAGCGATACGCAACTGATAGGCTTTGACACGATTACGGACTTAGCTTTATTAAAAATTCCAGCTGAGAATTTGCCTGTCATTCCTATCGATCATGACTACTCACCACGTGTTGGGGATGTGGTGCTCGCAATTGGTAACCCATTGAACATTGGACAAACCATTACGCAAGGCATTATCAGTGCTACAGGCAAACAGACTCTCACAGAAAGCCAGTTCAATAATTTGCTGCAAATGGATGCCGCGATTAATGTTGGTAATTCAGGTGGTGCCGTTGTCAATTCTAATGGCGCGCTAGTTGGCATTACCTCTGCACAATTTCGCACGCGTTTGAATATTGATATCCAAGGTATCTCTTTTGCGATCCCTTATGATCTTGCAATGGACGTCATGCATAAACTCATTATGGATGGCAGAGTGATCCGAGGCTACCTCGGCTTTAGAGGCACGCCAGTTGACAATACAGGTAAAAGCGTAACGGATCTCTACACACCAATTGTCGGCCTTGCTGTGAGCGAATTAGACCCGCTAGGTCCCGCATGGCAAGCTGGCATGAAAGAGCATGATATTGTGGTTAAAGTAGGTGGAGAGCCTGTGACTAATCCGCAAAGGACATTGAAGACGATTGGCAACACTGCGCCTGGTACTAAACTCGAGTTTGAAGTACTCAGAGGTGGTCAGCGCCTCACCATTACTGTGGAAGTCGCTGAACTCGAAACAGGACTGTATTAAGCAAAGCAAAAAGCGTCCAGAGGGACGCTTTTTTGTTTTTTACCAATTCGCTTAATTAAGCTCAGGTTTTACGGCGTTTTATATTTGCACCTAACCGACTTAGCTTATCTTCTATCTTCTGATAGCCCCTATCAACGTGATAGATGCGATCGACTATGGTTTCGCCTGTTGCCACAATACCCGTTAGGATAAGACTCGCTGAAGCGCGTAAATCGGTTGCCATTACCTGCGCACCAGATAACGACTCAGTCTCACCACAGATTGCAGTGTTGCCTTCTAAACGAATATTCGCGCCCATACGCTGTAGCTCTGGTACGTGCATAAAACGGTTTTCAAAGATAGTCTCTGTGATTGTCGCGCTCCCTTCAGCCACCACATTTAATGCGGTAAACTGAGCTTGCATGTCTGTTGGAAAACCAGGATGTGGCATAGTTTTGATATTAACGGCTTTCAAAGCGCGTTGACGCATATCCACATAAATACTGTCTTCACTTACCTCCACAATCGCATTGGCGGCGCGTAGCTTTTCAAGCACAGGTTCAAGGCTATGATAATCCGTGTTTTTACACAGCACTTCGCCTTTTGCCATTGCCGCAGCAACCAAAAAGGTCCCTGTTTCGATGCGATCAGGAAGGATTTTATGCTCACAACCATTAAGACGCTCAACGCCTTCTATCTCAATTCGGCTCGAACCTGCACCGCTGATCTTGGCACCCATGGCAACTAAGCATTCAGCTAAGTTAATAATCTCTGGCTCTCGCGCAGCATTATCTATCACAGTTTTACCATCGGCGAGGGTTGCAGCCATCAGTAAGTTTTCAGTAGCACCAACGCTGACGGTTTCCATAAAGATCTCGGCGCCCCGAAGACGACCTTCGGTTACCGCATGGATATAACCATTTTCAACTTTGATCTTGGCGCCCATTTTCTCAAGGCCTGAAATATGCAGATCGACTGGACGAGCACCAATAGCACAGCCTCCCGGTAGGGATACTTGCGCTTGACCAAACCTTGCGACTAATGGGCCTAACGCCAGTACCGACGCACGCATTTGCTTAACGAGTTCATAAGGTGCAAGCACGCTATTTACCGTTGCTCCGTTGATTTCTAAGATATCGCCGTCCCACTCAACTTCAGCGCCCAGTGTTTTTAATAAGGCTTCAGTGGTACCTATATCGCGTAAGTGCGGTACATTAGAAAAACGACTTTTACCATCGCCAAGCAGAGCAGCGAATAAAATAGGTAGGGCTGCGTTTTTAGCCCCTGAAATAGTGACTTCACCGGCTAAAGTGGTGCCACCTTGGATAACAAACTGATCCATTGCGGCACTCCGTTATTGTGGAAGAATAAATTTGCGCTCTTTTTGCCATTCATCAGGTGTGAATGCACGAATACTAACAGCATGGATGGTGCCGTCTTTAATAGTATCCATCAGTGGGCCGTAGATCAGCTGTTCTCTTTTCAGCCTTCTTAATCCGTCAAAACACGTTCCAACAGCAATGACTTCGTAGTGACTACCATTAGCTTTAACGATGATCTCGTCAAGCGATAGTGCATCTCTCAATAAAGTTTCGACTTGATTTGTTTCCATTAGACTCACTCAAATAGGGTTGTCACCTGCCCCAACTCCATTAAATTTTGCAGTTGTTCAGGCGTATTTTTCAGCTCGAGACGAATGTCGCGCTGTTTCAATTGACCTAAAGAGTGAATTAACCAAGCTAAGCCCGCGGTGTCAACCCTTGTCACCTCAGAAAGGTTAAAATAGACGGTTGATTGTGCATTTTTCAACACTTGAACGATGGTCGACTGTTTCAGTGCGCTTGGTAAACTCGCTCTCGTAAGTTCACCAGTTAACACGATTTCACCTTTACTTTCGGTGAATGAAATACTAGGCGTCACCATCATCTCCTCTAAATTGCACCGGAAGCTTGCTCTTCTTATCTAACAGTTGGATCACATGCTCAATACCCTGCTGGCGTAAAATACCATGTAGCTCCGATTGTTTGGCATCGAGTAAACTAATGCCTTCCGCCATCATGTCAAAAGCACGCCAGTCACCGTCTTGACCGCGTCTAACTTTGAAATCAATTTTGATATCAGGCTTACCAGGCTCTACAATTTTGGTCTTAACAACCACCACACCTTCATTCTCAAATGGGCGATGCTCACCAAACTCTACCTTTTGGTCTTTATATTGAGTAAATACACCAGCATAAGTCGCTACCAGGTAATTTTTGAATACTTCAATAAACTCTCTAATATGCTCGACAGCAGCAGCTTTCTCCTCTTTACTTTCAATGTTGCGAACCTTTTGAATATAAGAACCTAATACACGATACGCAGCATATTTGTAATCAATGTACGGCAAGAGCTCTTCTTCTACGATAACGCGTAAGTGTTCTTTGTCTTTTTCAATGATGTTTTGCTCTTTCGTAACACGCTGAAAAGTTTGCGCCGCAACTTGCTCCACCATTTTATAAGGATCGCTTGAGTCCACTTCTTTCGCCTGAACCAATGCGGTAGCCATCAATGCTACAAGCAAAGTCAGACATTTTGCATAGATGTTTTTTAACATATTTACTCGCTCCCTTGATTAAATAGGAACTGACCAATTAGCTCTTCTAATACCAGTGCCGATTTTGTATCTGTGATCATATCACCGTCTTTTAGCGCTTTTGTTTCCACACCAAAAAGAGACTCAAGATCAACGCTATCTTCACTCGTTACCTCCTGACCAAGACATTTTTGCTTCGCAGATTCAGCAGCAATAACGGGAGAAATACCTAAGTATTGCTCTCCCAAAATGCCCGAAGTCAAAATCGAAACCGACGACGTATCGGAAAACTGACACTCGTAGTTTTTATCTAAACTCATTGAAACTACCGGCACGAACTCTTGTGGATGGATGTGAATTCCATCAACACGACCAATCACAACCCCACCCACCTTAATTGGGGCGCGGGTTTTCAACGAACCTATATTTTCGAACTTAGCATGCAAAGTGTAAGTTTCACCATTGCCGCTTAAGCCTGAGTTAGCTACCTTTAGCGCCAACATAACAAATGCAGCAATGCCCAATGCCACGAACAACCCAACTAAAATTTCTATTTTCCGTGTATTCATTTTTTAAAACCTTTTAACTTGAGAACATAACCGCTGTTAATACAAAGTCAAAGCCAAGTACAGCCAGTGAAGAATGTACTACCGTCTCTGTCGTCGCTTTACTTATTCCTTCAGAAGTGGGAATACAGTCATAGCCTTTGTATAGCGCGATCCAAGTTACTAATAGTGCAAATACGAAACTCTTAATAAGACCATTTAAGATGTCTTGTTGAAACGACACTTGCGATTGCATAATTGACCAGAAGCTACCTGAATCTACGCCTAACCAATCAACCCCCACCAAGTGTGCGCCTAAAATAGCGATTGCAGAGAATATCAATGCGAGTAACGGCATACTAATAAAACCGGCCCAGAAACGAGGAGCAACCACGCGTTTAAGCGGATCTATCGCCATCATTTCTAAACTAGATAATTGTTCCGTAGCCTTCATCAAACCGATTTCGGCAGTTAACGCACTGCCTGCACGTCCTGCAAATAAGAGTGCGGTTACCACAGGGCCCAGCTCTCTAAGTAAACTCAAAGCAACCAAAGGTCCAAGGCTATCTTCAGCGCCATACCCAACTAACACGGTATAGCCTTGTAATGCCAATACCATGCCGATAAATAAACCAGACACCATGATAATCAACAATGATTGATGGCCAACCATGTAAAGTTGCTTAATCAACAGCGGCGTGCCTTTTCGGAAATTAGGTAAGCTACATAGCGCACCAAAAAGCATTGTTGTGGCACGGCCAAGTGCAGCAAAACGGCTGAGGGTTTTGTGGCCTAGTTTTTGTAAAAAGTCGACCATACTCACTCTCCTTGCAACAGCGCTTGCTGATAATCAGGCGCTTTAAAGTGGAATGGCACAGGCCCATCCGCAAGGCCTTGTAAGAACTGCTGCACTAATGGCGATTCATGTTCAAGCATCTGCTCAGGGGTTCCTGTACCAATCACACCTTGCTCAGCAATAATAACGACGTGATCGGCAATGCTCAGCACTTCAGTAACGTCATGAGTGACTATCAGCGACGATAATCCCAACACTTCATTAAGGGACTTAATCAAGCGAACTAGAACACCCATGGAGATCGGGTCCTGACCTGCAAACGGTTCATCGTACATAATTAATTCAGGATCAAGTGCGATAGAACGCGCTAAAGCCGCGCGTCTTGCCATACCGCCAGAGAGCTCTGCCGGCATTAAATCTTTTGCACCACGAAGACCAACCGCTTGAAGCTTCATCAGCACCACTAAACGGATTAGTTCTTCAGATAACTCGGTATGCTCGCGTAGAGGAAATGCCACATTGTCAAACACGCTCATATCGGTAAACAAAGCACCGCTTTGAAATAACATACTCATGCGCGTTCGAGCTTGATACAAAGCTGCTCGTGACATGTTAGGGATACTGTTTCCAGCAAAAAGAATATCACCGCTATCAGGCTTAAGCTGACCACCGATTAAACGCAGCATGGTGGTTTTACCAATGCCACTCGGTCCCATTATTGCGGTAATTTTACCCTTTGGTACGGAAAAGCTCATGTTTTTGTAGATGATCCTTTCACCCCGAGAGAAGGTTACATCCTTGATTTCTACAATTGACTGCGACAAGTCGCTCTCCAGATCCAGACTATATTCATCCAAGTATGATACTTTTTTTTCAAACAAGATGGAAAATCGTTTTGGTAAAATTTTGTAAGTAGTGAAATGTAACGGTTTGCTTATACTTTCCAGAGCGCTTTTGGTAGTATCTATCGAAATTTTAATCCTATTGGCTAGAGGTTCATGGTTTTATCGTTTGTTATTCTCATTCTTGGCTTTATTGCACTGGTTTGGAGTGCTGACCGCTTTGTTTTTGGTGCGGCCGCTCTTGCACGAAACTTTGGTGTGCCAACATTAATTGTTGGTTTAACTATCGTGGCCATGGGTTCTTCAGCACCAGAAATGATGGTTGCTGCGCAAGCCGCTCTTGCAGATAAAACAGACACCGCCGTGGGCAATGCCATAGGTTCTAACATCGCCAATATCTTACTCGTTTTGGGTCTCACCGCGTTATTAAGGCCACTCTCCGTAGGCTCTGGTATTTTGCGCCGCGAAATGCCGCTGTTAGTCATCGTTTCATTGGCTGCTTGGTATATCGTTAGTGATAATCACTTTAGTTTCGTAGAAGGTGTTTTGTTATTAGTCGGTTTCGCCGCTTTTCTTCTTGCACTTATCATTATCACCAAGCGTGGTGGTGGAGATAATGATGACCCATTTGTCAGTGAAGCCTGTGAAGAAGTGCCAAATAATATTCCAACTCAAAAAGCCGTTTTCTGGTTAATCGTGGGTATGATTTTACTGCCTATTAGCGCAGACTATCTCGTTGGCGCTGCGGTTGATATCGCCAAATATTTTGGCATGAGTGACCTGCTAATAGGATTAACCATTATCGCCGTTGGTACTAGTTTACCCGAGCTTGCGGCATGTGTTGCTGGCGTACTTAAAAAAGAAGACGATCTAGCGCTTGGTAATATTATTGGCTCGAACATTTTTAATATATTGGCCGTGCTATCCATTGCTGGGATCATTAACCCATCTGTCCTCGACGCCAATATTGCGTCACGTGATATATTTATTATGCTTGGCGCGACACTGCTGCTTATCCTAATGAGCCTCAGCTTAACAGGTCAGCGCCGCATCAACCGCTTAGAAGGTGGCATACTTGTCGCAAGCTTCGTCGGTTATATTTACTACATCATTTAAGGAAGCCTTGTGACAACGAACCTATTTATTGACTCTGCAAATCAAGTTTTTGCTACTGAACTTGCAGCAATAGAAGAAGTGCAACAGTTTGTTGATCAACAATTTGTAAAAGCCTGTGAAATTATGTTTGGCTGCCAAGGTCGCATCATCGTGATTGGCATGGGTAAATCAGGCCACATCGGTAACAAAATCGCAGCGACACTCGCAAGTACTGGCAGCCCCGCATTTTTTGTTCATCCAGGTGAAGCAAGTCACGGCGACTTGGGTATGATCACCAAAGACGATGTGGTTTTGATGATCTCCAACTCAGGGGAAACCCAAGAGGTGATCTCTATCCTACCTGTGATTAAGCGTTTAGGTGCCCCGGTAATCTCTATGACGGGCAACCCGAGCTCTACAATGGCTCGTAATGCGACAGTTCACCTTTGTGTTAGAGTATCGAAAGAAGCCTGCCCATTAGGACTTGCACCCACGGCCAGCACCACAGCTACGCTAGTGATGGGTGATGCGCTCGCGGTTGCGCTACTTGAAGCCAGAGGCTTTACGGCTGATGATTTTGCGCTTTCTCACCCTGGCGGTAGTTTAGGAAGGCGTCTACTACTAACCGTTGCTGATGTCATGCATCAAGGGGATGCAATCCCTATGGTCAATAGTCATTGCACAATTAAAGAAGCTTTATTTGAAATGTCAGCTAAAAGTTTAGGTATGACGGCAATCGTAGATGAAAGCTCGCAATTACAGGGTATTTTTACCGATGGTGACTTGCGCCGAATTATCGAACAAAAGGTCGATATTCACACCACCCCAATCACGCAAGTAATGACGGCTAAAAGTACGACTGCACGCGCCGATATGCTCGCAGCTGAGGTACTCAATATCATGGAAACCAAACGAATTAATGGCTTGATTGTGGTAAACGAAAACAACATCCCGGTTGGCGCCTTGAATACGCAAGATTTACTTAGAGCGGGGGTGCTGTAATGCAATTTGAAGATTTATATCAGACGATTTCACCTAAAGCTTGGGAAAAAGCAAAACAAATCAAATTATTGATTTGCGATATTGATGGCGTATTCTCAGACGGCCGTATATACCTTGGTAATAATGGTGAAGAACTGAAAGCATTTAATACCAAAGATGGGTTTGGTATTAAGGCCTTAATTGATAGTGGTATCGAAGTCGCCGTTATCACTGGTAGGCATTCACAAATAGTTCAGCAACGCATGACTAGTTTAAATGTAACTTATATTTACCAAGGCCAAGAAAACAAGTTAGTGGCATATGATGAATTGAAGACTAAGCTCAACCTTAGTGATGACGAAATTGCGTATATTGGTGATGATGGTCCAGACCTACCCGTAATGGAACGAGTCGGTTTTGCCGTTGCTGTCAATGATGCACATCCTCTTGTTAAACATATCGCTCATTACACAACCTTGATGCCTGGTGGTTTTGGTGCTGTGAGAGAACTGACTGATCTTCTAATGCTCAGCCAAAATCACTTATTGACTTCCAAAGGATCAAGTACATGACCGTATTACGTGTCATCTTACTCATTGTTTTCGCTTCTTTAATGGTATGGATGTGGTCGCCCATGTTTAATCCATCAGAGGCGGACTCAGCAAAAGAAGATGAACCGTTAGCTAAGCCCGATTATGTTGCAACCACGCTTCAGCAAACGACCTATAGTGAAAATGGCTTATTAAACTATCAAGTAACTGCTGATAAGATGGAGTTGTATCAAGATCTTGGCTTTAGTCACTTTGAAAAGCCTATTTTCACCTTATATAACGGTGAGCAGAATTGGCAAATAAGTGCATTAGAAGCAACACTGTACGAAAACAATACCTTGATACTGGAAGGCAATGTGCTGGCAAAAAATTTAACGCCTAACGCCATGATCACCGATATCAATGCCGATAATGTAAGAGTTGAAATTAAGCAAAAATTGATGAAATCGGAACACCCTGTCGTTATCACCGGTCCTAGTCTTAGGATCACGGGTAAAGGGCTGCATGCGGATCTACAAAAGCAAGTGATCGAACTCATCAACCACACAAAGACAATTTATTATGACCAGTAAAATCATTAACAAACTAGTTTTCATCGGCTTGCTTGCAAGTTCTACTTTAGCAAATGCTGCAGAACAAAATGAAGTCATTATTGATGCTGGCCGTCAGCAAGCTCAACTGCAAAGCAACATCGGTATTTTTGAACAGAATGTTGTTATTATTCATGGCAACAGAAAAATAAATGCCGATCGCCTAGAAGTCCACCGCCGCGCGGAGCTTGGTACTAACAAGCAACTGCTTGTTGCAACTGGCAGCCCAGCTATTTTCAGCGAACGTCAACCTGATGGTAATTTGCTAGAAGCCAAAGCAAACGAAATTCGTTACGACGTTGCGAAAGGCACCTTAGTCATTTCTGGCGATGCGGAAATCAATCAAACTGGGCAAAAAATTAATGCGCAAGTCATCACCTATGACATTGAAAAGCAATTGATCAGTGCTGAGCGCTCAGACCAAGAAGATTCTCGGGTAAGAACCATCCTTGTTCCTGTTGATGACAAAAAAGACGCAAAAGATAAAAAAGCGCAGGAAGAAGGTAACAATTAATGAGCGAGCTCAAAGCAACTGGTCTAGCAAAGAGTTATAAAGGTCGTGAAGTCGTCAAAAATGTTGGCTTAAGTGTTAAGGCTGGCAGCATTGTAGGCTTATTAGGACCAAATGGTGCAGGTAAAACCACTACGTTCTACATGATTGTAGGGTTAGTACCAAGCGACAAAGGTTTTATTCAGATTGATGATGAAGATATCACTTTGCTACCGATGCACAGCCGCGCGCGACTTGGTATTGGCTATCTACCGCAAGAGTCTTCAATCTTTAGAAAACTCACGGTCTATCAAAATTTGATGGCGATTTTAGAAACTCGAAAAGACTTATCTAAAGTTGAGAGAGAAGCTGAACTAAACGAGTTACTTGACGAATTTAATATTCAACACATTCGCGACTCACAGGGCATGGCATTGTCGGGAGGCGAAAGAAGACGCGTAGAGATTGCTCGCGCTTTAGCCGCTAATCCTAAGTTTATCCTGTTAGATGAACCTTTTGCTGGTGTTGATCCTATTTCGGTGTTAGATATAAAGACAATCATAGAGCACCTAAAAAACCGCGGTATCGGTGTGCTAATCACCGATCATAACGTTAGAGAAACGCTGGACGTATGTGAAAAAGCCTACATCGTTTCACATGGTGAGTTAATCGCTGCAGGCACGCCAGAACATGTTTTGGCAGATCAAACCGTAAGAGATGTCTACCTAGGCGAACAATTCAAGCTATAGTTAAGACGTAGTATTAATAACTGTTAAAAAGGATTGTTAGAGATACATGAGGCAATCATTACAGCTGCGCATGGGGCAGCAACTTACAATGACTCCACAACTGCAACAAGCCATTCGCTTGCTGCAGCTTAGTACATTGGATCTGCAACAAGAAATACAAGAAGCATTAGACAGCAATCCATTGTTGGAAGTGGAAGAAGGTGATAATACTGACGGCGAAAACGCTGACCAACACAGCCAAGAAAAGAGCAGTGCTGACGACAATCAAGATTCAAGCGATGAAGCGCAGGTTAGTGACTATGAAATAGACTCAGATACCGCCATGAGTAAAGACACTGTCAGTGATGACCTTGCCATGGATGTCACTTGGGATGAGTATATGAGCGCAGCGCCCGCTGCAAGCTCAGGCCCACTTCCCGATGACGATAATGTTTATCAAGGGGAAACCTCTGAATCTCTCCACGACTATCTCATGTGGCAACTTGAGCTGACGCCATTTAGTCCAACAGATAGAGCGATTGCAATTGCGATTATTGAAGCCGTTGACCTGTCAGGCATTTTAACACTGTCTTGCGAAGAGATTTTAGAAAGCATTAATGATGAAAGTAGCGAAGAGCCTATCGAGCTGGATGAAGTCGAAGCCGTGCTCAAACGTATTCAGCTTTTCGATCCTGTCGGTATCGCAGCGCGCAGTTTACAGGAATGCTTGTGTATTCAGCTAAATCAATTCGCCCCAGATACACCATGGATTGCCGAAACGAAAATGATCCTGACAGAGCATATCGACTTGCTTGCCAGCCGTGACTATCGAACTTTGGCTAAGAAAACGCGCCTTAAAGAAGCCGATCTCAAAGAGGTCATGACGTTAATTCATAGCCTTAACCCAAAACCAGCGGCAAGCATTATTCATGAAGAGCCTGAATATGTGATCCCTGACGTATCAGTGAAAAAAGTAAAAGGTCGCTGGGTCGTAGAGCTAAATCCTGATGCTATGCCTAAAATAAGAGTAAACGACCATTACGCTGCGATGTCTAGAACGGCGAAATCCAGTACGGATAGTCAGTTTATTCGCTCACATTTACAAGAAGCAAAGTGGTTTATTAAAAGCTTAGAAAGCCGAAATGATACATTATTAAAAGTTACCAATTGCATTGTGCAACAACAACAGGCATTCTTTGAACATGGCCCCGAAGCAATGCGCCCTATGGTGCTAAATGATGTTGCTGAAATGGTTGAGATGCATGAGTCCACAATTTCCCGTGTGACAACACAAAAATACATGCATACACCTCGGGGAATATTTGAGCTGAAGTATTTCTTCTCTAGCCATGTAAGTACAGAAAATGGAGGTGAGTGCTCCTCTACAGCAATTAGAGCACTTATCAAAAAGCTGATAGCTGCAGAAAATACCGCGAAGCCATTGAGTGACAGCAAAATTGCAGATATCTTAGCTGAGCAAGGAATTAAGGTAGCGAGACGTACGATTGCAAAATATCGTGAATCCCTAGCCATTCCACCGTCAAATCAGCGTAAAAGCTTGATATAAGACGTAAAACCCAAGAAGGAAAAATGCTTATGCAACTAAATCTAACTGGTCGCCATGTAGAAATTACTGACTCATTAAGAGACTATGTCACCAACAAGTTTGCGAAGCTAGAAAGGCACTTTGATCATATCAATAACGTGCATGTGATCCTTGATGTCGAGAAACTAGTACAAAAAGCAGAAGCAACATTACACGTAAACGGCGGCGAGCTATTTGCATCAACAGAGCATCAAGATATGTATGCCGCAATTGATGGCCTTATCGACAAGCTAGATCGTCAAGTTATTAAACACAAAGAGAAGCTCACTCGACACTAAGATGAAATTAAGTGAATTAGTGAACAAGGACTGCAGTAAAGCTGCGGTCCTTTTTAATAGCAAAAAACGTATTTTAGAATACATCAGCGAACTGGCTCATAGCCAAATTCCAAATACCAGTCAGCATGCTATCTTGGACGCTTTAATGGCGCGAGAGAAATTAGGCAGCACAGGGATCGGTAAAGGCATTGCCATTCCCCATGGTCGACTTGAAGGTTTGGATAAAATCCTTGCAATGGTGCTTGTCAGCGAGCAAGGGATCCAGTTTGAAGCCATAGATAAGCAGCCTGTCGATATTTTTGTCGCGTTCATCGTACCCGAAGGTGATAATCAACAGCACCTGAAGACCTTAGCGGCGATTGCTGATACACTCAAAGACAAGTCTTTCTGCAAAATGCTTAGGCAAGCAAAAAGTGACGATGAGTTATATGCAGTGATCCAAGGTGAACTTGATGAGTGATGAAGAAAAAGGACTCGAGCTTATCATTATCAGTGGCCGCTCAGGCTCTGGTAAATCTGTAGCGCTTCGAGTATTGGAAGACTTAGGCTACTATTGTGTAGATAACATTCCGGTCAATTTGCTGCCGTCTTTAGTCCGCAGCGTTTCGGACAATTATAATAAAATAGCAGTCAGTATTGATGTCAGAAACTTACCTAAAGAACAGGACGAGTTTAACGACATTCTTGAATACTTACCAGGCTTTGCCAAACCTACCCTGTTTTATTTAGACAGTGACGATCAAACCCTGATAAAACGCTTCTCAGAAACACGCCGTTTGCACCCTCTTTCACTGCATAATCTTCCACTAGATGTTGCAATAAAGAAAGAACGGGAATTGTTAGACGTATTGATCACTCGCGCCGATTTTCTCATTGATACTACAGGCCTGAGCGTTCATCAACTTGCAGAAGATATCCGTGAAAAAATCTTAGGTAAAAAAGACAAACAACTCATTATTACCTTTGAATCTTTCGGCTTTAAACACGGCATCCCAAAACAAGCGGATTACGTTTTTGATGCGCGCTTTTTGCCCAATCCACATTGGGAGCCTGAGCTTAAGCCGCTAACTGGCTTAGATCAGCCAGTCAAAGACTATTTGTCGAGTCACAGCATAGTGCAAAAGTTTACTTGGCAGATCCAAACCTTTGTACAAACTTGGTTACCACACTTAGAGCGTAACAATCGCAGTTATCTAACGATTGCAATAGGATGTACAGGTGGGCAACATCGCTCGGTATACTTAGCGCAAACCATTGGCGAGCGTTTTGCTAAAACCCATCCAAACGTCAAAATCCGCCACCGTGAGCAAGAGGGTTAAATGTTAGAAGATACGTTTTTAATCCAGAATAAACTCGGCCTGCACGCCCGAGCGGCAACAGTTCTTGCACAATTAGCGACCCAATTTGATGCCGAAGTGACCTTATATCAAGGAGACAAAAGTGCAGCTGCTGACAGCGTACTAGCGCTGTTGTTACTTGAAAGCAGCCAAGGGAAAGAAGTCCGAGTGGTTTGTGAAGGTCCTGATGCTCAGTATGCACTAGACGCCATTGGCGGACTAATAGAAAATAAATTTAATGAATCCGAGTAACTTGGGCTACTAGCACCAAAATAGCACTAAGGTCTGATTCATTTATTCCCTGCTAATCTCCCCCTCCGTAACCAGACAGGTCTAATACCAATTAGTCTTAATACTTACTCAGTTTGAAGGAGCAAATCTGACGCTAACTGTGTTAAAAATCTCCCATTTTGAACAACTAAATAGCAAAATTTTCGCCGTGTTATCGACAAGATTTTCTCGCTTCAAAATAGATCACTTAATTAAGCGAATTGGTATAATAAGTCTCTCATAATTAAGCGTAAACCTTGGTAGTTCTCAATAAACTGAGTTACACTGTAATACCAATTTAGGTTTCTTTCGTGCAGTAAAGCGAGTTGCCGAGAAAATCCAACTTTATCGTTGCGTACACCTTTGACGTGTATTAACGGTAGCAACCCACCAGCAGAAACAACACGAATAAAATTCAAATTAAGAAATTGGTTTCTGCGATAAAGTAAATGAATTAGGTTAACTAAATCACGTTAGCCAACATTATTATCAAAAAGGATGCCTATGCCTGAAGTATTTGAACAAGACTACACACTGGAACAACTCCAAAAGGTAACTAAAGCCTTAAACAGTGGTCAGTTTGTTCAAGTTAGGCGTATGCTCGCAGAAACAGCTCCTTGTGACACAGCACTGCTTTTAGAATCATCTCCTCATAAAGTTCGCTCTATGCTGTGGCAGCTCGTTGACCCAGATATCCAAGGGGATGTCTTAGAGGAACTGTCAGAGGACGTAAGACTTGGGATCATCGCCCAGATGGAGCCGGAGCTAATTGCTGCCGCTACAGAAGACATGGACGACGATGACCTTGGTGATGTCCTAAGAAGCCTGCCTGATACCGTCTACCAAGACGTTATCGGTGCGATGGATAGCCAAGATAGAGAACGTGCGACACAAGCATTGTCCTACAAAGAGCACTCGGCCGGTGCGCTAATGAGCACCGACACGGTCACTATTCGACCCGATGTTACCTTAGAAGTTGTATTTAGATATCTACGTCTTAAAGGCGAATTGCCAGACGGTACGGACGAGTTGTATGTAGTTGATAAAGATAACTGCTTTTTAGGCACGCTGCCTGTCAATACCTTATTAACTAAGTCTCCTGACAGTATGGTTCGAGACTTGATGGATGAAGATAAGGAAACGATCCCTATCTCCATGGATGAGTCTGAAGTGGCGCAGCTTTTTGAGCGTCATAACTGGATCTCGGCTCCTGTAGTTGACGATAACGCTCATTTGCTTGGTCGTGTCACCATTGATGACGTTGTTGACGTCATCCGTGAAGATGCTGAGCACAGCTTGTTAAGTATGGCAGGTCTTGAAGATGAAGAAGACACCTTTGCGCCAGTTCTAAAAAGTAGCCAGCGCCGCTCTATTTGGCTTGGGATTAACCTGTTAACCGCATTGATGGCTGCGTTTGTTGCAAGCTTCTTCGAAGGTACTCTGGATATTTTACCTATTCTCGCAGTGTTAAATGGCATAGTACCAAGTATGGGTGGCGTTGCCGGTAGCCAAACGCTAACCCTAGTGATTCGTGGTATTGCCCTTGGTCATATTAACCAGACTAACCAAAAGTTTTTAATGGGTAAAGAGCTGGCGATCGGCGCCTTAAACGGCGTGCTGTGGTCAGTATTGATCGCTGGGGTTATTGCTGTATGGCAATGGGATTTTACACTCGGTGCAGTTATTGCCTTCGCAATGTTTATGAACTTAGTCGCAGCAGGTATCGCGGGTGCCAGTATTCCAATTATGCTAAAGAGAATGAATATCGACCCAGCACTAGCTGGTAGTGTGGTACTAACAACGGTTACCGATATTGTCGGGATCTTTGCATTCCTTGGCACCGCAACTTGGTTATTAGTGTAACAGTGTCGAAATGGCGGGAAATGCTGGTCAAAACCAGCATTTCTTGAGCTGATGAAGGGAGTTATTCGCCCGCTATTTGCATATTATTGAGTAGTATAGAGCCGGTTTGTACTGCGCCTCGGCATTCAATATCACCGCCAACGCCTTCAATCCCCATAAACATATCTTTTAAATTACCAGCGATAGTAATTTCACTTACAGGATATTGAAGCTCACCATTTTCAACCCAAAAGCCAGCTGCTCCCCTTGAGTAATCACCAGTTACCGTATTAACACCTTGTCCCATTAGTTCAGTGACTAACAAGCCAGTGCCCATCGACGCAAGTAGGCTGGTTAAATCGTCGTGTGTTGGTTTTACTAACCAGTTATGGATCCCACCTGCGTGACCTGTCGCTTGCATATTCATTCTGCGTGCGGCATAGCTTGCCAATAAGTAAGTATTAAGCACGCCATCTGTGATAATTTCACGGTCGATGGTTTTTACACCTTCGCTATCGAAAGGACTCGAAGCAAGCCCTCTTAGTAAATGTGGCTTCTCTTCAATATTTACGCAGCGATTAAAAATTTGTGTGTCTAAAGAATCCAACAAGAAGCTAGACTTACGATATAGCGCGCCGCCGCCAATACCTGACACTAAGTGCCCAAATAAGCTGTTCGCGATATCCGCTCGAAAAATAACTGGTACTTTACGCGTCGATAATTTGCGACTGCCTAATTTTGCTAGCGTAGATTGCGCAGCTTCTAAACCAACTTCTTCAGGGGATTTTAGCTCTGTGTGTACGCGAGATAAGGCATATGCAGAGTCCCGCTGCATTTGCTCACCTTCTTTACCGATCACCATGGTGCTCAGGCTGTGTCTGGTACGTGGGAACCCTGCTACTAAGCCATGGCTATTGCCATATACACGGATCCCTTGGTGACTCGATAAGCTCGCGCCATCAGAATTGACGATTCGAGGGTCGAATTCTAACGCGGCTTTTTCCGCAGCAATACATTGCTCAATGGCTTCATCGGGAGAAACTTGCCAAGGGTGGAAAAGATCTAAATCTGTTGGTGACATCTCTAGCAAGGCTTTATCAGCCACACCATTACAGGGGTCATCCGAGGTAAATCGAGCAATATCTACGGCTTTTTCAACCACTGAGCGCAAGGCTTCAGGACTCAGATCCGCTGTTGATGCTGAGCCTTTATGATTACCCACATACACGCTGATACCAAGACCACCATCTTGATTAAACTCAATGGTTTCAACCTCTCCCATTCGTGTACTTACAGACAGACCAGAGGTACTAGACATCGCTGCTTCTGCCGAGGTTGCACCTAGTTTTTTAGCATGCGCTAACACATCGGCAACTGCATTTTTCACATCATCAATTTGATTATATATAGGGTGTTGTTGAGGTTGAGTCATAGATACCTTATCCGCTCGCTCGTCTAACTAAAACATATTAGTTAATATGCTATCACAGCTACTAACTATTGTAGTGATCAATTGTGGTATACTCTAATGTTAGAGACCTTAATATTTACTAGTATAGACAAGAACAATGGCTAAACACGAGCAAACGACCGAAGAAGAGATTATTTACGTTTCAAAAAGCGAGCTAAAGCGCGAGGCGCTAGAGTTGCATGAACTAGGCTGTGAAATTGCAGGGCTTGCCAAGAAGCAGCGTGAGAAGTTACCTCTAACGGACGAGCTTAAAGAGGCCATGACTGTTGCGGATAGGATCCGTGCTAAAACAGATGCTTACCGTCGTCATATGAACTACATTGCCAAGACATTGCGTAGTACTCCAAATGTCGAAGAGATTCAGGCTGCGATGGATTTGATGCTAAATAAGAACAATAAAGCAGACGTATTGCTGAACAAGATTGAGCTTATTCGCGATGAAGTGATTGCCAAAGGAGATAGCAAGATTAATGAGCTATTGGATAAGTATCCTGAACTTGAGCGTCAAAAAATGCGCCAGATGGCGCGCCAAGCAAGTAAAGAAGTAAAAGCCGAGAAGCCAGGCAAAGCCTACAAAGAGCTGTTTCAGTATTTAAAAGAAGCAATTATGCCGTAACGCTATATTGTGCTCTGATACAATACAAAAAGGCGCTGATGCGCCTTTTTGCTTGTTAATCTGAGCTTCGGATAATTAATGCCTTTCTAGCAGCCAGTTTTATTAATAATTATCGTAGGTAGTATTACGCCGTACCACCGACAGTAATTTCGTCAATCTTCAAACTCGGTTGGCCGACTCCCACAGGGACGCTTTGACCATCTTTACCACATACTCCAACGCCTTTATCAAGCGCAAGGTCATTACCTACCATAGAGACCTTTTTCATCACCTCTGGGCCATTGCCAATAAGCGTTGCGCCTTTAATGGGTTGGGTTATCTTGCCATTCTCAATTAAGTAGGCTTCAGATGCTGAGAATACAAATTTGCCGGAGGTAATATCCACTTGACCACCGCCAAAGTTACTCGCAAAAATACCTTTATCTACGCTACGAATGATCTCTTCTTGACTGTGCTCACCCGCAAGCATGTAGGTATTTGTCATTCTCGGCATCGGTAAATGGGCATAAGACTCACGACGCGCATTACCTGTAGGCGCCACGCCCATTAAGCTCGCGTTTTGCTTGTCTTGCATATAGCCTTTCAAAATACCGTTTTCAATCAGTACATTGTATGCCGCTGGCGTACCTTCATCGTCCACATTCAAAGAGCCGCGACGGTCGGCTATCGTGCCATCATCCACCACAGTACAAAGACTCGAAGCGACTTGTTCACCTATTTTGCCACTGAATGCAGAGGCTCCTTTACGATTAAAATCACCTTCTAAGCCATGTCCAACAGCTTCGTGTAACAAAACGCCCGGCCAACCAGAACCAAGCACCACAGGCATCGCACCTGCTGGTGCATCAATGGCTTCAAGATTCACACGTGCTTGGCGCACTGCTTCTTTGGCAAACTGCATCCATCTCGGTGCACCGTCTACTAATTCTTTAAAGTAACCATAGTCTAAACGCGCACCACCACCGGCACTGCCACGCTCTCTGCGACCATTTTTCTCAAGCAGTACCGAGCAATTTAAACGTATTAACGGGCGAATGTCGGTTGCAAATGTGCCGTCGCTTGCGGCAATTAACACTTCTTCATATACCGCAGACAGTGAACTGACCACTTGCTGCGCCTCAGGCGCTAAATCGCGAATGCACTGTTCAATCTCTCTAAGTAAAGCCACTTTATCCGCATCACTCATGCTGGTAATTGGCTGTGCTGGTTGAAATTGAATGGGTGCTTTTACATCGCTAAATACTTGGACTTTACTGCTTTCGCCAGCTTGCGCAATGCTACGCGCAGCTTCTGCTGCTTTGGTTAACGCTTCAATATTGATGGCATCAGAATAACTAAAGCCAGTCTTCTCACCACTCACTGCACGCACACCAACACCACGTTCGATGTTGTAGCTGCCATCTTTGACTATGCCGTCTTCCAGCACCCAAGTTTCATGGTAGCTTGATTGAAAGTACAGATCGGCATAATTTACTTTGTGCTGATGAATATACTCGAGAGTCTGTGATAATTGCTCACGTGTCAGCTGGCTATTGGTCAGTAAATTCTGCTCTACATTACTCATAAAAACTCACTTTTAAATCGGTTATGATCCGCAACCGGCATTTTTTGCCGGATCGAATCAAGAAACGCGCTATCTAGCTGCTGTGAAATGGGTTCTAAACTCTCACCAGAGTCAATTAAGACTTCACCCCAAGGTGATACAATTAAACTGTGTCCATAGGTTTCTCGGCCATTTTCATGACGACCTACTTGCGCGGCTGCAACTACATAGCATTGGTTTTCTATCGCCCTCGCCTGTAATAATGGCTGCCAGTGTGCCTTGCCCGTTGCACAGGTAAAAGCACTTGGGACTAAAAATAGCTCAGCTCCCTGCGCTCTCATCATTTGGAACAAACCAGGAAAGCGCAGATCATAACACACGCTTAATCCAATTCTGCCAAATGGACTATCCACTACCACGACATCCTGTCCACGCTCTGTTCGCTCAGACTCTCGATATTGTTTAGTTTTGTCACTCACATCGGCGTCAAACAGGTGGATCTTATTATAGCGTGCTACGATTTCGCCACTCGCATTAAATAAGTAACTCGCAGCCAGATATTTATCGTTCTGACTTGGTATCGCGATGGTACCTGCCGCCAACCAAATGTTATGTTGTTGACAAAGCGCTGAGAGTTCTTGGAGCAGTGCTTCATTATACTGCGCGTATTCCCAACTCTGTTGCGCATTGTCGCAAAATGCCAGCCAAGTTTCAGGCAAACAGACTAAGGTTGGCTCTTCAATCACTAACTTAGCCAGCTGGTTTTTAAGGTACTCTATATTTGCTTGGGGTGCTTTAGCCGAGCACATTGGCAATGCAATCACCTTAGCCATTACCACTTTCCTTATTTTGCGACACAAGAGGTTGCTCACTTTGCTTAAGTGTAGCACTTGGATGTGATTCTGAATTCAATGCTGGTGCTTCTTTACTTGTATTCTTATCAGCTCCATCTGGCGTCGCTTCATCACTAGGAGGCACAACCGGTTTGGGTAACTCAATTTCTTTACTCTTACGATCAACCTCGGTAACCACTGGCTCTTGCATCGTTCCGGTGATTTTAAAATTAATCTCAGAGATCACTCGCGCGGAGTGGATAACCTTATCTAATGCTAGTGCAGCTAATCCCGTCACAGGGTTCACCGCCCATGCCATAATCACAGGTAAACTCGACGTGACTTGTGGTGCGACGGCCAAATCATAATTAATTTCGTGAGTATTGAGGTCAGCATAGCCACGTATCGTTAGATCTGCAGGCACGCCATCGAGCTTTGAATCTTCAGTGATCGCAATACCATTCGTTAGTTGTACCGAACCACTCATACTGTTATAGAAAAAGCCTTTAGAAAACACATCTCTAAAGTCCAAGCGTAGCTTTCTGATCAAAGAGTCCAAACTCAGTAGAGAAAAGACGCGTGCCCCTTTATCACTTATTTCTGCCAAATGACCTTCACCTAAGCGCCAAGTCAACTCGCCTCCTAGGCTAGGTAAATCCATTTCGTATGGCGCACCTTGCCAATTGAGGGAAAAATCAATGTTGGCGCGGGAATCTTTGATAGTCGAAGTAATATCAAACTCATCCGTTAGTTCACCAAAATCATCGCTGTTTAACGCGCCACTTAGCGTCGTTTTACCTTGCTCAAAGCGGCCACTGGCATTGAGTTTATGATCTTTTTTGTCAATCACTAACTCTGAGATATTGAGTCTATTACCATCTCCAAACAACGACATATTGACCTGATCTAACTGATATTCACCGACTTTACAGTCACTGCATACAAATTCGGTTGCAGGTAAGCTCAACAACCAATCTAATGAGTGAACGTCTTTTTCCACTGTCTCTTGCGCTTGCGGCTCTGTCTTAGGTAAATTTAGACGTAAATAATCACTATTAATGTGAATAGGCCGACTTGAGTTTGACGCTGGAATAGCCACTTGTGAGCGCATTTCTTTACTATTGATTTTAAGCTGCATCGCGCCGTCAATCGCGGCCATAGTAAAGTCAACATCATGGAAAGGGATCTCTGAGAACGTTACTTTTGAGAAAGAGCCATTTACCTGATTCAGTGCTGGTAGAAATGTAGGGTCGGAACCTGAACTTGGCGCTTTGATAATGCGGTTGATCAGTGGTAACCAAGGCAGCAGCTCGACTTCTTGTTGTTTGATTGTGATATCAAAACCGGATGTATTTAAGCCTTCATCTTTACTGCCAATTATCAGGTGTGCATTACGCATCGCACCGGATCCATTATCAATGATGCCATTAAAATACAATTGATTATCTAGGCTTGCCGTAACAAGATTCGAAATATCATCCCCTAATACAGTGCCACTTAGCAGTTTAGCTTGATCAGCGGGTTTAGCGAATTGATCGGGTAAGTGACTTGCAATCCCCCGTAAATCACTCGCAAATTTGGCTTTATAGTTAAATCCAGCATCGGAAAAATTAAGGATAAGCTCAGTGCTCAGCACGCTATTGCCTTCAAAGTAGCCGTCAATAATTCCATTTGCGTGCGGTTGCAGTTGCTCAATCCCTGCTTCAAGACTGACCTTGGTCGTTACTTGATAATTTTGCTTATCTCCGCTCCCTGATAAGTCTAACGAAAGGGGCATGTCCAGCCACTTAGCAGACAAATTATTCACTTTGATAGTGTCATCATCGAAGCTAACCACACCTTTCACTTGCTGTAATTGCATCCCAGGCTTTGCCAAAAAAACAGGATTGTTGTCTAGGTAGATGTCACCTTTAGCATGTACGGCACCTGAGTGCAGGTCGACGGCCAATTGCACATCCCCTTTTGCATCACCTTTACCTTGAACAATATCTAATATATTCGCGAGCGGATCTGCGAGCGGTGTTGCCGCAAAGAAAGGCTGTAACGTGCTCGCTTCTGTGGTGTGATTAATATCAACAGTCAGCACATCAGCGTGATTTAAATCCGCAATACTCACAATGACACCCTCATCAATACTTTGATTAACAAGTTCCCCACGGTGTGCGTAGATATCCATTCTTTCGTTTTCGAAGTGTAGTGTGACATCACCTGAAGTAACGCTAGGCCAATCCGGCGCAAAACCAAAAGTAACCTCATTCAAACGTGATTTAACTTCAAACTGACCTTGCTTATCAGCGAATGGAAATTGTGAAAGCGCCCCACTCAGTAAGACTTGAGTCTGCAAGTGCTGACCACCTTGGATCCCTGCTTCTAAATAATCGACTAAGCTTTTACGCATAATACTGACAGGAAAGTACTGTGAAGCGATTTCACCACGCCCACCGAGTAGCTCCGCATATAAATCAAGCCGAGGGTCATCTGATAACTGCAAGGAAAATTCTGTGGCTAACGCTACGTCTTGATTACTAAGCCAAAAGTTGGGACTGGAAACTTGCCAGCCTTGCGTTTGTTGATTGCGAATATAGACATCACCACTGAGCTGCTGGAGCTTAATATTATCTTTGAAGGTCTCTTTTGATAGCAATTCAGTTTGTTCAGCACTTAAATTGAGCCTAACTTGCTCATCAGTCGCACTCACCTCTAATCGGGTACCATAAATTCCAGGGATCCCATGAAATGGCTCAAAAGCTATCTCTTCAATGACCCCCCATGCCGAAAAAGCATTATTAGTACCTAGACTGAATTTCGCTGCGCTCAGTTGACCATTGGGATTCATACCATACAACAAATCTCGTCCAGGGAATTTAGCAAGTTGTGCTAACTCAGCTAAAAAGTTGGCGTTAATATCCTTTAGCCAAAAGGTCTTGTTATCTTTATGCCATTTCGCTTCAAATAAAATAGGAGCAAGCGCTTCTTGATTGCGACTAAACTGGATACCACTACTTTGCACCCACCAACCTTGCTGATCTGGCTTTAACAGAAATTGCGCATCGTCTAATGCCAACGTGCGCTGATTTTCATCTTCTTGCCAAGTCAACGTACTGGGTTTGATATCCACGGTGATATCTTGCAATATACCTTGTTCAAAGCCTAACCATAGCTGAGCATTGATGTCTGCTTTTAGGTCTGGATGCGCTAAGGTGATAAGCTCTTCTAGCCAATCAACCGGATTAACCTTATCCGCAGATACATAGATATTCCCCGCCAATTCACGTAGCTTTCGCCCTGATAAAGAAAGACGAGCGTTAAACTGACCTTGAGAAAACCCGGGTAATGCGATTTCTCCCGCCCCCTCATGTAATGCGCTAGAATTTTGCCACACTAAATCTTTCAATAGCAAACTGTGAGTCTTACCACTAGAAAAGGTGATATTTAGACGACTGTTTTGCACCGCAAAATGCCCAACATCACCTAAGAAAAGGCTTTCAATTAATGCTTGTTGCTCAAAAGCACCTTGATCTTGAGCCGCGTTTAACTTACTCAGATCTATATCGGCTTCAAACCCTTCCAGTACAAAATAGTTAGATGCGATCTGCATTTGTCGTACCGACTCAAATACATTGAGCTGCAACGAGGTTTTGGCGATATTAATGGAAATTGGCGAGTCTTTATTATCTTTAAAAGAGAGCGATTCCAACACTAGGGCAGGCCCATTGCCCTCCCAACTCGCACTGATCTGGCCAATACTAATATCAACATTCAGTTGCTTTTGGATCAGCGCTTCGATGTTACTTCTATAATCATTTGCATAGGGTAAGGCGTACTTCAACGCAGACACCAGCACCGCGAGTGTCACTAAAGTGATCGCAAAGATTTGCCACGCTTTACGCAGGCAGAAAAAACAGACGGCCTTAGCCTGCATGTACCGCTACCCTATTACATCATTACTACGTCAAACTGCTCTTGGCTATATAAGCTCTCAGTTTGAATGCTAACCTGCTTACCAATAAATAATTCAAGCTCAGCTAAATTATGATACTCATCGTTGATCAAGGCTTCGCTCACCGCTGGCGAGGCGTAAACCATAAACTTGTCAGCGTCATATGCACGATTCACACGCACGATTTCTCGTAGGATCTCATAGCAAACGGTTTCGACCGTTTTTAGTGAACCACGACCGGAGCAAGATGGACACACATCACAAAGAATATGTTCTAGGCTCTCACGCGTGCGCTTGCGGGTCATTTCTACGAGCCCAAGGGCAGAGAGTCCATTGATATTGGCTTTCGCTCGGTCTTTAGACAACGCCGTTTCTAAAGAGTGCAATACTCGGCGTTTATGCTCGTCAGATATCATGTCAATAAAGTCAATAATAATGATACCACCAAGGTTTCGTAACCTTAGTTGCCTCGCAATTGCTGACGTCGCTTCAACATTGGTATTAAAAATCGTCTCTTCGAGATTACGATGGCCAACAAACGCGCCAGTATTAACATCAACCGTTGTCATTGCTTCCGTTTGGTCAATGATAAGGTAGCCACCAGACTTTAACTCAACCTTTCGATGTAGTGCTTTTTGGATCTCAGTTTCAACATCAAACAAGTCAAAAATGGGGCGTTCACCGGGGTAATACTCAAGTGCACTTGCGAGTTGGGGAACAAACTCTTCAGTAAAAAGCTTTAGCTCTTGGTAGGTTAACTTTGAGTCAACACGGATACGCTCCATGTCCTCACCAACATAATCACGCAAGGTGCGAAATGCTAAGGTAAGATCCTCGTGCAAAATTTTTGCTTTACTCGTTTTACGGCGGCGGGTCACAATTTTTTGCCAAAGCTTTTTCAAAAACTCCGCATCATGCTGTAATTCGGCTTCGGAAGCACCTTCGGCAGCGGTACGAACGATAAAACCACCGTTTTCGTCATTATATTGTGCAACGATCTCTTTTAACCGGTCACGCTCTTGTTCAGTTTCAATACGCTGACTCACACCCACATGCGTCGCGTCTGGCATAAACACCAAATAGCGTGAGGGAATAGTGATGTCCGTTGTCAGTCTAGCGCCTTTTGTGCCAAGCGGATCTTTGACTACTTGTACCATAATGAACTGGCCTTGTTTAACCAGCTCACGAATATCCTGCACTTTCTTAACTGGGGACTCTGCCACCCCCTCTTCGATGGAAGCGCTGTTCACGATATCTGACGCATGTAGAAACGCCGCTTTTTCCAAGCCGATATCCACAAAAGCAGCCTGCATACCAGGAAGAACTCGGCTTACTTTGCCAAGATAAATATTACCGACGATGCCGAGGTTACCGATCCGTTCAACTTGAACTTCTTGCAGCACCCCATTTTCGATTAAGGCTACGCGACTTTCACTTGGGGTGACATTGATTAGTAGTTCGCTACTCATATTTTATTTTAAAAACCGTTGAATTAATTCGTCTGTCTCATATAAAGGTAAGCCGACAACTGCAAAATAGCTACCTTGGATCTCAGTTACAAAGCGTCCACCTACCCCTTGGATCCCGTAACCACCCGCTTTATCTTGCGGCTCGTTGGTGTCCCAGTAGGCATCAATTTCAGTTTCACTGAGCGTTTTAAAAGTCACATTGGTCACAATCACATCGCTCAGTACTTTGCTTGTATCTGCAAGTGCAATCGCCGTCATCACCTGATGCGTATGACCAGAAAGACGCTGCATCATCGCTTTGAAATCCGTTTTATCACGAGGCTTACCAAGCGCTTCTCCGTCAATGACAACCACAGTGTCACTGCCAAGAACCGGCCTGTCGGTATACCCTAGCGCCACACCTGATTGCGCTTTTAAACACGCTAAACGTTCCACAAGCTGTAGTGCGGTTTCACCGTCTAGCGGACTTTCATCAGCATCAACACTAAATTGCTCGAACGAATAGCCAAGCTGAGAAAGCAGCGCTTTGCGACGCGGAGAAGCCGAAGCTAAATATAAAGAAATAGACATTATCTGATCCTAAACTGTCTACGATATTTTCTCAGCAGTGGGAATATCCACAGCCAGCACACCATACCCGTAACTGCAGGCCAGAGATAATGCGGGTTAAAGTAGATATCAAGCAAGAAATGATTAAGCCAAAATTGTAACAAATGATAGAGCGCGAGAAATAGCCCGATCAGCACTGCTTGCTGCCAGATGGAGAAATTACGAATTTTCTGAAAGTTGCTGGCGGTAATATAAATACAAATGGAATAGGTCAACGAGTTCACCCCGAGTGGCGCGCCCATCGCTAAATCTATTATCAGGCCAGTCATCCAAGCCCAACCAATATTCACACGGTGAGGAACGGCCAAAGACCAGTACATCAGCACCAATAATACCCAGTCAGGACGAAATGGTTCAAGTGAAAAAGGCAATGGCATAAGTGCCATGATTAACGCAACAAAGACACTCAATGCAATCAATAAGTTGCTATGTTTACTCATGATTAATTGCCTCTTGGCTACGTTTACCTAACACCACGAGTAAGCGAATGCGATCTAGTTGTGCAATCGGCTCTGCCTGTACTTGTGCAAATGGTAGGCCTTCGTCTCTGTCAATCTCAGTAACTACAGCCACTGGATAGCCTTCAGGGAAAGTACCACCAAGCCCGGAAGTGACCAACACATCACCAATGCGAATATCCATGCTATGCGGTACATGAGCAAGGCGAACATTATTGATTTTACCCGTCCCCTCTACCACAGTGCGAACGTCATTACGCAATATTCTGACCGGTGTCGCATGGGTGGTATCTGTCATAAGCAGTACTCTTGAGGTCGTTGTACCGACTTGAGTTAGCTGCCCAACAATGCCCATTTCGTCAATAACAGCCTGCCCTTCGCTGATCCCATCAATAGTACCGCGATTAATCACCACCTGATGACTATAAGGGTTTGAATGAACAGACAACACTTGAGATATTAAACGTTGATTAGTTTCCCTAGCCGAAGCACCTAATAAGGCGCGCAATTCTTGATTTTCTTTTTGCAAAAACTGAAGTTGCTGTAATTGCTCACTCTGTATTAATTGTTTTTCTCTGAGTGCTTGGTTTTCTTGTTGCAGCTTTTCTCTGGTATTAAGGCTTTTCAGGCCCAAGTTGAACGCTTCATAGGGAATGTTAGCGACGTACAGTAACGGACTGACCAAAGTGTTTAAACTGGTTCGCACCATAGTCCCACCAACCGTGTAGCGGTCACCAATGATCAGAATAATACTAAGCACAACTGCGACAGTAAGTCGCAGTTGTAAAGGAACGGTTCGGCCAAATAATAAATTCATCAGTCGTAACTAAATACGTCACCACCGTGCATGTCTATCATCTCTAACGCTTTACCACCACCTCTTGCCACACAAGTTAATGGATCATCGGCAACCACCACTGGAATACCAGTTTCTTCCATCAACAAACGATCTAAGTCTTTGAGTAATGCGCCACCACCTGTTAATACCATGCCGTGGGCAGAAATATCAGAGGCAAGCTCTGGTGGCGACTGCTCTAGCGCAACCATTACTGCACTTACAATCCCCATCAAAGGTTCTTGTAACGCTTCTAGGATTTCATGCGAATTGAGTGTGAAAGAGCGTGGTACCCCTTCAGCTAAGTTACGGCCGCGAACCTCAATCTCAATCGGCGTTTCGCTCTTAAAAGCAGAGCCAATTTCATGTTTGATATGCTCAGCCGTCGCTTCACCAATTAGGCTTCCGAAATTGCGACGTACATAGTTAATAATCGCTTCATCAAACTTATCACCACCGATACGTACTGAAGACGAATAAACAACACCATTTAGTGAGATAATCGCCACTTCGGTCGTACCACCACCGATATCAACAACCATTGAACCCGTTGCTTCAGATACTGGTAGACCAGCACCAATTGCAGCAGCCATTGGCTCTTCAATTAAGTACACTTCACGCGCACCGGCACCCATTGCGGATTCACGGATAGCACGCTTTTCAACTTGCGTTGCGCCACAAGGTACGCAAATAAGTACACGAGGGCTCGGACGCATAAAGTTATTATTGTGCACCTGTTTAATAAAGTGCTGTAACATTTTTTCTGTTACATAGAAGTCTGCAATCACCCCATCTTTCATCGGGCGAATAGCTTTGATGTTACCCGGCGTTCGACCTAGCATTTGCTTAGCCGCAGTACCCACTGATGCAACGCTTTTTGGGCCACCTGCTCGCTCCTGACGAATCGCCACCACCGATGGCTCATTCAGTACGATGCCTTCTTCTTTTACATAAATAAGTGTGTTTGCCGTCCCTAAATCGATAGAGAGATCGTTAGAAAATAATCCGCGTAATTTTTTAAACATGAGGCTGGGTGACCTTTCAGAATTCTGTCAAACAAAGCAGCATCACCTGCTGCTCTTAATTTACTACTTATCGCTCTCGAACAAGTCGAAAACCTATATAATTCGCTCTAAAATCTGGCGCTAACGCTAAGCGAGTTGACACTCGAGCCAAACTCGGCGCGAAGTTCCATGCACCGCCACGCACTGTAACATCGCTCTGTGAAGCACGCTTTTGCGTCCATTCCCAGACGTTTCCTACAGTATCATATAAGCCATAGCTATTCGGTGAAAATTGGGCAACTGGTGAAGGACTTTTATTAGACCACTCACTGCCACACCAACCACAATTAGCTAGGTTTCTTCCGATTTCATTACCCCATGGGTACTCAGATGCAGTGCCTGCACGCGCCGCATATTCCCATTCAACTTCATTAGGTAATCTAAATTGTTGTCCTTTTTCGCCAGATAACCAGTTGGCATACGCTTTGGCATCGTCATAGGCAACACACACAACGGGAAAATTATCTGATTGCTCGTAACCTGGGTTTTCCCAATTATATTCAAGCTCCCAAACCGGTTCGCCATTTTTATAGTATGCGCAGCCTTTACCTTGTTCAGCTAAGGTTTTATATCCAGTGCTCTGTGCAAAACGGCGAAAAGCCGCCACTGTAACCTCTGTGCTCTGCATGGCATATGAATGACTCAACACTTTTTCAACAATGGGACGCTCATTTGGTAAACCATTACCCGTCAGGTCGCCCATTTTAAAAGTGCCCGCGGGGATAATAGCTAGCTCATTTTCGCTGGTTGCTACTGCGACCACTTGTACTTGTTGCGCTTCAGGCTCAGGCTTTTTCGTTACAACAGACGTTACCGATTGGCGTTTCTTCACCAATTTCGCATTAATGGTTTGTGCAGCTCGTAGGTTAATGCGTGCTTTATAAGGTTCATAACCTAATTTACGGATCTCAACATCATAAAATCCGGCAGGAATTGCTACTGTCGTTTTTGTCGCGCCGTAGCTGACTCCATTAATAAATACTTCGTCGTCGTAAACATTTGATCTTAAAGTTAACTCGACTGTTTTATCAGCCGTTTGTGACTTTTTTACAAGAGGGGTCTCCACGACTGGCTGCTTTGTAATAGTCGCAACTTCAACCGGATCACTTTGCTCGTCCGAAAAAGTCAGTTGATTATCACTGTAGACTGTCGAGTAGTTCGACTGATAATTTACGGCAAGCGGAGTGCCATACTCAGCACAATAACGATTGTCTAAGCTCAGCAGGTTACATAAGCGGCTGCTATTTACATCACCACGCATCGTTACGCTGAGATTAACGTTGTAGTTGCCTTGTCCACTAAATCCACTATTTACAACATGGCTGCTCACCACTTGAACCTGCGCGCCAGCCATATTGCGTTTTGGCTCGACAACACGGCTCTCGGTTAGGTTTGCAAAAATCTGATCAATAAAGCGCTTAGTTGCTTTTTGAAGCCCCATTTGCTGACCACGCTGTTCACAAGCCGCCAAGGTTTCTGTGCGCTTACAGTTAATCGTGTGGTCTACCTCTAGCGTACCTTCACGAGTAAACTCATTACGTAGTCGCTCTACTCGCGCTGTGCCAAGCTGATCTTTTAAGTTTTCAAGCGTATTTACTAAGGTGTGCTTAGTTACACGGACTTGCTCAATATCTTTACGCTGTGATGCAATCGCCGCAATCTGCATCGCAATGTCTTCTTTATTCTGCTTGTGATCTGCCACTGCTTGCTGATAACGCGTTTGCGCAGAAGAAATATCAATGGAAGGATCATCAATTAGCCGACGATACAACTCATTCATTGCATCTAAGGCCTGATTTTTTTCTTTGTCTAACTCACCTGAACGTTTTCTCAATAACTCAAGTTGAGACTGCAGACGCGTTTCCTCAGCTAGGTGTTTTTCTAAAACGACCGAGTATCTGTCTAATTCGCTTTGCTTATTAGACAATTCAGACTCGATGGCAGTGACCGTCGCAGTATCTTGCGCCATAGCGCTTTGAGCAACAGTACCCATGGCCAGGATCGAGGCCGAGACAATAAAAGTTAAAGGAGCAATTCGCATATGTTCCATTCCCAACAGCGGCAATTGTTTGGTCTTGTTATTTCTTATAGTTAGGGCTCTATGCTATGTACTTACAAAGTAAAACACAAGCTTTGCACAATTAATATCTGAGTTTACAACTATTAACCAGCGTCTTGCCAGTTTTTAGCTGAGATTTTGTCTATTTTTCTCTAACATCGCGATGTGTTACTAATTCGAGTCCAAAATAGCAGATAGGTAATCAAGGATGTATCACAACCTCTGGAGTGAAACGCTCGGGTTATTTATTATAGTGTGCAAAATATCAGACTGATTTCATCATGCAAACCATCACCAATATCGCCGAGTCACCAATCCAAACTATTCACCACCCGACATTGGATAAATACGGTTTAACGTTGCAGGTTAAACGTGATGATTTGCTCCATCCTGTGATCCAAGGAAACAAATGGCGTAAGCTAAAATACAACATACTCCACCTAAAGCAAGCTGGCCTTGAAGAGTTAGTCACTTTTGGCGGGGCGTTTTCCAATCACTTATATGCTACTAGCATGGCGTGCAAACTTTTCGCAATCAAAGGTCACTTAATTGTTAGAGGCCCAGAGATTGACCGGCACAACCCAACACTAAAAATGGCAAGCGCTTGCGGGCTAACACTTCATCCCGTGAGTCGAGTCGAATATCGGCAAAGAAATCAACCTGAATACATTCAAACTCTGCAAGCCAAGTTTGATAATGCTTATCTCATACCAGAAGGCGGCACTAATGCACTTGCACTGCAAGGCGTTGAAGAGTTAGCGCATTCCTTACCTCAAAGTGATTATGTCATGACGGTTGTAGGTAGTGGCGGCACAGTGGCAGGACTAATCTCGGGATTACCTAACCACACGCAGGTTTTAGGTGTTACGGTACTAAAAGGTGCTGAATACCTAGCACAGGAAATACATGAATTAATCACAGCTCAGCGCTGCGCGCCATGGCAGCTACTCCATGATTTTCACCACGGAGGTTACGCCAAGGCTACACCTGAATTGCAGAGATTTTGTCATGAAATGAAGGTAAAATATCGTTTGCCTCTTGAGCCTATTTACACTGGTAAACTGTTTTACGCCATTTTCACTTTGGCTCAACAAGGATACTTCAAAAGAGGCAGTGTGATCACCGCAATCCATACCGGCGGCTTACAAGGATTAGATGGTTTGAGATATCTGGCAAATAAAAAGTAGACCTGATCAGCTCATGCGGTTAGCGTTTTAGTGAATATCAGCGAGCTGTTGTAACGGTGCGGAGAAATAATGACCTTGGGCCCCTTTCACTCCAAGCCCCTTGATGCAACTCAGTTCAGCAATGGTTTCAATCCCCACTGCATATACTGGGATACCCAAGCTTCTTGCTTGAGCGACTATTTGCTTTACTGTGCGTTTACGATACGCAGACTTTTCAATGCCGTGTACCAGCTCATAGCTAAGCTTGACAGCTTTTACCAACTCGGCAAGCGGTGAGCGTCCTAGCGTCAGAGCCTGCGTAACGTTATCCAAATAAATATCGCATCCAAGTCGGTTCAACCTATCAAAAGCTGCTAGCAAACGCTCTCCATGTTGATAGACCTCTTCTATGCTAAGTTCAAAGCCTATTGCCGCACCACTATGAGACGCAATGAGCTGCCCCTCTAGCCAATCAATAAACTGGCTATCCACCCAACTCGAGATATGTAAGTTAATACTTACCTTACCAAAACTCCTTTCCTGCTCATAAACAGACAACACCTGCTTCACTATCGCTCTATCCAGAAACTGAAATTGCTCTGGGGTATAAAGGTGTTGCATCACCTGCTTGGCCGAAATTCGCCCCATTTCTTTGTGAGTCACTCTTAGTAGCGCTTCGCTTACAATTACGTCTTCGGCTAAAAAGTCGAACAACGGCTGGAAGAATAAGGAAAACTGTCCGGCTTTCAGATAACTCAGCAAAGCCTCACCATCTTCGTTAAGGCGTTTTGCCAATAACTCTGTGAGATGAACTAGATGAGTATGTTGCCACACTTGATTTTGCGCGATCGAAAGCGCTGATTTTGCGCTCTGATAAACCTGTGTCTGTTGTTTATTTTCCTGATAAAAACAAGCGCCAAGTTTCACTTTGCTGCGAGATAAATCCCCCCGAAACTCTAGCAATACTCGAAAAACGATTTCGTGCATTTGCTTTGCCAAATCCATACCTTTAGTCGCCCCTATCTGCTTTACTGTCACGGCTAATGCCCCAGAAGCTAGATATTTAACTGCCACCGTCCCAAACTCTCCAACGCCTTTAACCAGCGCAAGCTGAAAATGTAACTGCAGATCAACTTCTTTAGGCGTACTGCACTGCCAATGGATTAACGCAAATAATGCATACTGCCCTTCAGGAGCGGGGGCTGGTAAAGCCACAGGCTTTTGCGCATGTGAGGTAGACTCAGCCTTACCGTATAAAAACCACCACCGGTGTACGAATAACACCAGCCCAATTGACAACAAATTGAAAAATATCAATATATATCCATGACTTATCCATATAGATTCATGGTACAAGGTAACAGTTTGGTCATTGGCAACAAATTGGTGCTCTTCTGCATTCGCAACAGGTAACAATGAAAAACCATACTTCGTAGCTATTTCACTTACTCCCGCAGCAAAAGCTTCAGCTGATAGCTGCGAAATTTCAGCCGCGGCTTCTTCGCCTTGCGTGTGAACCTGAAGGTGCAGTAAATGATTAAGAAGGAAATTTAGACACAACAACACCGCCAAACTTACCGCGACTAGCTTTTTTTGATACTGACGACTAAATCCATCTAACAGCTGAATTGGCATAATGTTTTTATTGGGTGGAAAGATAACTGAAGTGTTGTTCAAAATAGTGCAAAACTCAAGCTGGGTAAGGCTTTTATTGACATAGAAAAGTTAAGCGCCTGAGCATAAACTAGAAATGATTAAGATTTTTCGATCCATAGACTTGCCGATTAGCTTTTATACCAATGAGGCAAACCAAATGGAGTACTAAAAGCAACAACCTCAGCATATGGCAAAAAGATTGATTATTAAACCCTTATTCAGAGCGACCATCTAAAAATAATTAAATAAATTCAGGAGTCGTACAGTACGAAAACCCTTTATCAATAGTGACTTTAGCGAGATTCTTTTAGGCAATAGCGTACACCTTATGAAATCGAATTCCCAATGAAAACAACCTATATTTGTTCTGTGTAAGAAAATTGATCGCATTCTGACCGGCAAACCTAAACAACTGACACTGAAATAGGAGTTTCTATTCCCCAATCAACCAATTGAGCGGTGTGTTTTAAATTTGAATACTTTTTATAACCATCCCCCCAGTCCGTGAATCACTTTATCACTGAGTAGAACTTTTCTGACAGCGTGAAAATTCGTTTTTCGATTTATCTTGCTCAAAAGGCGCATATTTAACACACTCTAAAGTGCCTAATATATCGCTTTGAAACTCAACTGAGCAGTTAAGCTCCTACCTTACCTATGCCTTCAAATGCTTTTTCAGTGCTAACAAGAACTGCAAGGCCAGCATAGTTATCTGCCATCACACATTTCAGTGTCAGCACCTTAAAGCGCCCAGGGCAGAGCTTATCTTTGGTTAATGGTAGTTAACAAGGTATGCTCTCACTCTGGTTACGCTATCTTCTATCTTTACTTATATTCTTACTCTACCGCCATCTACAACTCGTTTCATCGTTGCTCAGCTAAAACAGTATCACTCCCCTCTAACTTGGATTTTTTCAACGTTACTAAATTGTGATGTTGCTGGTTTATCTGTAAGTGCAAATTCGATAGCCACATAATTATTACGGACTTTCTGTAAAGGTTTTGTGTAGACCCATTTCTGAACACCCAAAATTGCAGTAGCATCAAAAAGCCCGTCCTGATCAGATGCAGCTACCTGAATATCAGACACGTTCCCATCTTTTTCAATGCTGAAGTTTATTAAAACTGTGCCCTCTATACCATTTTTTACAGCATATTTTGGGTAACTAGGTAAAGCCCTTTTAATTACTGATACCTCTGCTGTACCAGTGGATTTAGAATTGTCCGCGAAGCTTTGAAAAGCCGTTAAATTGAATATTAGTAAAATCCCAGCAGAGATAATATGACCAGATCTGGCGATTCCATTCATAGTATAATTTAACCATGCCTTCATATTTATTCCTTAACAATAAAAAGTAATTTAAAAACAGCTACCATTTAAATTTAATTCTCATTCTGTGTTTGGCAGCAAAATACGATTACACATGTAATTAAAACAAAGATTACACGCGTAATCAAGATTGTCAAATGTTCAGTTGACAATAATTAAGCCCGGTATGTGCACTAAGACTATTGACTATGAAATTATTAGTGACCGTTCCGAGCAGGAAAGTGACGCAGTTAAGCCTTATTTGGATCAAATTCTGACAAAGCACTTCGCTATCCAATTATTTTATAGTTAAACATTGACCTTATTGCTTGCAATAGCTGGTGACATGTGTAATTTTCACCCAGAACAATTACATGCGTAATTCTATAGGTGATAAATTGATGGAAGTAAGTAAAGCCGAGTTCGAAATATTAAACGCGATATGGGCTAACTACCCGTGTACAGCAAAAGCTGTTATAGAGAGGCTTAACCAGCAAGGTTCTTGGCACGAGAAAACCGTCAAAACTTTACTTGGAAGGCTGGTGAAAAAGGAAGCGATTAAATTTGAAAAGTGCAGTCGTCATTACTTGTACTCCCCTCTCATAGTCAAAGATGAGTATATCATCAAAGAAAGTGATAATTTTTTAAAAAGACTATTTGGCGGAAAAGTATCACCTTTAGTTGCAAGCTTTGCTAAATCAGAAAAGCTTTCACAAAACGATGTAGATGAATTGAAAAAAATAATTTCAGATTGGGAAAACAACAATGATTAGCTGGCTCATTGAACAAACATTTGTAATAACCCCGCTGCTACTGATATTGATTTTTTTTCAGAAAATGGGCTTCAAGAAACTTAACGCGAGTGTTGTTTACTTGTTTTGGCTAATTATTCCTTTGAGCTTGCTGCTTAGTTATATTGACTTCACTCAGTTGCATGAAACAACAATTGGCAACCAAGAATTACTCAACTATCAAGAGCAACTCACTAATTATAATCAAGTTATTCAACAAATTTCAATACCGTTATTGTCAATATGGTCAATTGGCTTTTTCTTTTCAATATCAAATTACCTTACTAGTCATTTTCTATTTTTAAAACACCTTGATATAAATGAATGCTTTTCATTGAAAAAACTACTACCTGTAAATGTTAATGCATATTACTCAAGTCGCCTAAGCACTCCAATTAGCGCAGGTTTTTTCTCGAAGTTCATCGTTATACCTAAAACCTTTCACACTGATTATAGTAAGCAACAACAACTGATGATTATAGAACATGAATTACAGCATATAAAACGGGGAGATTTGTATTGGAATTTACTAGCAATGCTGATTCACTCAACGTTTTGGTTTAACCCGATTGTCTGGTATGCACGAAAATACTTTTACTTATGTCAAGAGGTATCTTGTGATGAACAAGTATTGACCAACGCGACTAAAAAACAAAAGCTCAGTTATTTAGAAGCTCTATTGTACTCACAAACTAAAGAAAATAAAAATTCTAGAATAATTTCAGCATTTTCTGATCGAGAAATTTATAGCTTTCGTTTTAACCAAATAACTTCTAGTTCAAAGCTAAACAAGTATTATTTATTACCTTCGATATTTCTTGTACTACTTCTTTACTTTTTAATGAAAAGCTCTGTAAATACAATAGAAAACATTGGGAATAGCTTGATAAAACCAATTATGCGAGTAATCCCTATTTATCCTCAAGAGGCGGCAGCTAGCAATATAGAAGGATTTGCAATTGCATCCTTTTCAATAAATAAAAATGGCCAAACAGAAAATGTTCAGATCAATTTATCTCAACCTAGTGGTGCTTTTGACAAAGAAGTGCTCAACGCAATAAAAACTTGGCGCTACACTAAACCTTACAGCGAAATCGATAAAATCGAAGTGCAAGTTGAGTTTAGACGGCAAGAAAGCACTCCCTTAAGGCTAGAAAAAGAAGGTATAGAAGGAATCTTAGTTACCCCCGAGCTATAGCAAACCTTTTACCGCTTTCACTTGCCCTATCAAAAAGTCGCACAAAAAAGCCGCTTAATAGCGGCTTTTAAGATTATTTTTCAACATTTAATATTTTGTCTTGAATTAGAACGGAATATCATCATCAAAGTCAATTGGTGGCTCCATAGGATTTGAGCTACCACCTGATTGACCATTGTTTTGGTTCTGTTGTGGTGCAAAACCACCTTGAGACTGGCCACCAAATCCAGAAGACTGCTGAGAATTCTGTTGCGATTGCTGTGGTGCGAATCCACCTTGCTGCTGGTTTGACTGGCTTTGCTGTGGCTGCGAATATTGCTGCTGAGGCGCTTGATTATAGCTTTGCTGGCCATAATTATTTTGCTGCTGTTGACCACCTTGGTACTGGCCGCCACCTTGACCCTGCTGCTCGCCACGGCCACCTAGCATTTGCATTTGGCCACCCATGTCCACCACGATTTCCGTTGTGTACTTTTCTTGGCCGCTTTGATCTGTCCACTTACGAGTCTGTAGACGACCTTCAATGTACACCTGCGAGCCTTTTCTTAAATACTCACCCGCAACTTCCGCAAGTTTGCCAAACAACACCACACGGTGCCATTCTGTACGCTCTTGCAATTGACCGGTGTTTTTATCTTTCCAGCTATCCGTAGTTGCAATGCTGATGTTAGCCACGCCGTTACCGTTTGGCATATAGCGAACTTCAGGATCTTGGCCCAGATTACCTACCAAAATTACTTTATTAACACCACGTGCCATGGCATTGTCTCCTCACACTATGACAAGCCCAGCACTTGCTTGGCTTGCTTCAAATCAAAAATTTTATCATCTACTTTTAGGTAGCTACGATTCTCATCTCTCACTACCGTGGCCTCAAGTACCCCAGGTAATGAAACCAATTGGTCTGCCAATTCCGTCGCTTGTTGCTCATTTTCTACAGCAGAAACTAAGCTGATCGCTTTGCTCTTAGGTGGCACTTGCATGCCCCATGCGATAACAAACCATATTACCCCAATAATGGCCGTTGCGGCAAATATCGTATCGACCGCAAAATTTTGTGCCAAGATACCACCCAAAGCACCACCTATAAATGCGCCAAGAAACTGGCCAGATGAAAAGACTCCCATCGCCGATCCCTTTTGGTTTGCTGGAGCTATGCGAGAAACCAACGCAGGCATAGTTGCTTCGAGAAAATTAAAGGCAATAAAATAGACCAGCATTGCACCTGCGATCACCCAAAGTGAATCCACAAAGCAATACAAAGTAACCGAGCTTACCACTAACATTGCAATAGACAGCAAGAATGTCTGCTTTTCTTTTTGTTTGCGGATCGCCACTATCATCATCGGTGCCATCAAAATGAAGGCGAGTAAAAATACCGGAATATAGAGTTGCCAATGCCTATCTGCTGCAAGGCCATCACGGATCAACTGGCCAGGCAAGGCTACAAAAATTGTAGTCAGCGTCAAATGCAATAGCAACACCCCAAGATCAAGCCTCAGTAACTGTGGGTTTTGCACCAAGCGACGAATATCTGCAAAGCTTGCAATTGTGTCACCTTTTGGGGCTTTATTTACCGCATTTGGCACCATAAAGGTAATGATAGCGATCCCTACAATTGCCAATACCGCCGTCAGCCAGAAGATCCCTGCGATACCAAAAGACGCTGCAATCATTGGTCCTAATAACATGGCTACAGCAAAGCTCATACCAATGCACATGCCAATGACCGCCATAACCTTGGGACGCTGCTCGTCACGGCTCAAATCCGCAGCAAGCGCAAGTAACGCACTTGCAATCGCGCCCATGCCCTGTAGGGCTCTACCAAATGTCACCCAATAGATTGAATCCGCTAATGCCGCGATAACGGATCCTAATGCAAATACCAACAACCCACCAATGATGATTGGCTTGCGGCCGAACTTATCAGACAACCAACCCATAGGTATCTGCAGTACAGCTTGAGTCAAACCATAAGCACCAATAGCCAAACCAATCCACAGTGGCGAGACATCCTGTAAAGACTGGCCGTAAACAGCTAACACTGGCATCAGCATGAACAAACCAAGCATGCGGAAAGCGAAAACGCCAGCAAGAGAAATCGCGGCGCGCTTTTCAGTTGGGTTTAAAGAGTCATTAGACATAAGGCGGTATTCATCACTATCGAAAATCACGCGCAAGTTTAACAAACTCTTTTCTTAACTTACACTAGCGCGAACGGATCTTTGCAATGCGATTGTTACCATCATGAATTTGAGCAGCTTACTTCGAGAGAAAAAAGCGCTAGTTGACGCCGTACTTGGCCGTGATCTGAGCTAATTTTCCGCTACGTTTAACCCGTTCAAATGCTTGACTCAAACGCTGCAAACGCTCGCTCGAGGTGCGTGCCTTGCTAAAGGCAAAATATACTGGGTTTTCGTTAATAACCAACGGGCTAATTGCAAACTTTTCAAAATCAGGGTTATTTTTACTTTGATACAGGATGTTGAATTTTTCTTCTAAAAACCCTGCGATCCGTCCTTTTTTGAGCAAATTCAATTTTACCTGATTGTCGGGTACATAAATAAATTGTGTTTCACTGTCGGTACGACGCGCAAGGCGAGCTGTAAACGCCTCACCGTAATAAGCATTACGCTGAATAGCGATGGGCTTTGACAGATGGAATAACGACTCAAGTGAGTCAAGCTGATGAGGCTCGCCTGAGTTCATTGCAAAAACAATGGTTTCCATTCGTTGAGGACCAATAAAATGCGCAAACTGTTCACGTACCGGTGTTTTTGTGACGCTCAAAATAAGATCGATATCGCCCTCCTCTAAAAGCTTCAGCGCCCGACCCCAAGGAATACTTACGAAACGATAGCTACACCCCGCTTCATCTAACAAGGCTTTAGCGAAATCAACGTCCATACCGTGCCAGACAAGGTCGTCATTTAATTTAGACTGCGCCGCATAATTCTCAAACCGCACCACCAGCTCACAGGCGAAGACATTTTGGCAAAGCAGCGCCAAAAGCAATAAAAGTCGATACAAAATCAATATCCCAAGTTGATCGGTTTAATAAGTTTAGTTCGTTTAGCAGAGATAACTTAATTTTGTATTCGGGATGCGGTAATCTGTTCACTTCACATCATGCTTTGACTGATCCAGGTTTCAATTTAGTGGATTAGTATCGCGTACTCAGTACAGCGCACGAAAAAACACAAGGGTCGTATGGATAAAATAGAAGTTAGGGGTGCCCGCACCCACAATTTAAAAGACATTTCACTCACTATTCCAAGAGACAAGTTGATAGTGATCACGGGTCTTTCTGGCTCAGGGAAGTCGTCTTTAGCATTTGACACCTTATACGCAGAAGGCCAGCGTCGTTATGTTGAGTCTTTGTCTGCGTACGCGAGGCAGTTTTTATCGCTGATGGAAAAACCAGATGTGGATCACATTGAGGGCTTGTCTCCCGCGATTTCCATTGAGCAGAAGTCGACTTCTCACAACCCACGCTCAACCGTGGGAACCATTACCGAAATATACGACTATTTAAGATTACTCTTTGCACGAGTGGGTGAACCGAGATGCCCTACGCATGATTTACCGTTAGCCGCACAAACTATCAGCCAAATGGTTGATACTGTATTGGCGCTACCAGAGGGTAGCAAACTTATGCTACTTGCACCGGTGGTGAAAAACCGTAAAGGTGAGCACGTAAAACTGTTAGAAGAGCTTGCAAGCCAAGGTTTTATTCGTGCGCGTATTGATGGCGAGGTATGCGATCTCTCAGATCCACCAACGCTAGAGTTACAGAAAAAACATACCATAGAAGTCGTGGTGGATCGTTTCAAAGTCAAAGCAGGGCTTGAGCAGCGGTTAGCCGAATCTTTTGAAACCGCGCTTGATTTGGCTGATGGCATTGCGCAAATCGCCTATATGGATGATAGCGACGCAGACGAACTGATCTTCTCGGCCAACTTTGCCTGTCCAACTTGTGGCTATGCCATGAGCGAACTTGAACCACGACTGTTTTCTTTCAATAACCCCGCAGGTGCCTGCCAAAGCTGTGATGGTTTGGGGGTAAAGCAGTACTTTGATCCCAAACGTGTAGTGCAAAACCCAGAACTAAGCTTGTCTGGCGGTGCAATCAAAGGGTGGGATAAACGCAGTTTTTACTATTTTCAGATGTTAAGCTCGGTTGCCGAGCAATATGGATTTGATTTAGAAACGCCATTTCAGGATCTGCCGAGTAAATTTCAAAAAGTGGTTTTAGAAGGCTCAGGCAAAACTAAAATCGCGTTTAAGTATCGTAATGACAGAGGCGATCTTATCACCCGCAATCACGAGTTTGAAGGCGTGTTAAACAACATGAATCGCCGTTATCGGGAAACGGAGTCCAGTTCAGTAAGAGAAGAGCTCGCCAAATATCAAACCAGCCAAGCGTGTCCAAGTTGCCATGGCTCACGCCTGCGCGAAGAAGCGCGCCATGTATTTATCGGCTCGACCAATCTGCCAACTGTAACAACGATGAGTATCGGCGAAGCCAGTCAATTTTTTATCGACTTAGCACTCACAGGTCAAAAAGCACAAATTGCGGACAAAATACTCAAAGAGATCCGTGACCGTTTATCTTTCTTGATCAATGTTGGCCTAAACTATCTCTCTTTGGAGCGTAGCGCTGATACTTTATCTGGCGGTGAAGCTCAGCGGATCCGTCTTGCAAGCCAAATTGGCGCCGGTCTCGTGGGGGTAATGTACGTACTGGATGAGCCTTCAATTGGTCTACATCAGCGTGATAATGACCGGTTACTTAAAACACTCACGCACTTAAGAGATCTTGGCAACACCGTGATTGTGGTAGAGCACGACGAAGATGCCATTCGTGCAGCCGATCACATCATCGATATCGGTCCAGGCGCCGGCGTACACGGCGGCTATGTCGTCGCTGAGGGAACTCGCGATGAGATAATGCAAAGTAAAGACTCATTAACGGGTCAATATCTCAGTGGCGAGAAATGTATTGAAGTTCCAGCGCAACGCCATCAATGTGATGACAAATGGCTTGAGCTTAAAGGCGCAACGGGCAACAACCTAAAAAGTGTCGACTTAAAAGTGCCTGTTGGGCTCATGACCTGCGTAACTGGGGTATCTGGTTCGGGTAAATCTACTCTCATTAATGACACCCTATTCAAGCTTGCCCATCAGGAATTAAACGGTGCAACAACGCAAGAAGCTGCACCATATGAATCAGTTCATGGGCTAGATCACTTCGATAAAGTTATCGATATTGATCAGAGTCCTATCGGTCGCACACCACGTTCAAACCCTGCAACTTATACCGGGATCTTTACTGCTATCCGTGAACTATTTGCGGGGACGCAAGAGTCGCGTTCACGCGGTTATAAGGTTGGCCGCTTTAGTTTTAACGTTAAAGGCGGTCGCTGTGAGGCCTGTCAAGGCGATGGGGTGATCAAGGTAGAAATGCACTTCCTGCCGGATGTCTATGTTCCTTGCGATGTCTGTACTGGTAAGCGCTATAACCGTGAAACACTGGAAGTGCTGTATAAAGGTAAAAATATCCACGAAGTGTTGGAAATGACCGTTGAGGACGCTCGAGAATTTTTTGATAAAATTCCCGCGATCAATCGCAAACTACAAACTTTAATGGACGTTGGCCTCTCCTACATTCGCTTGGGGCAAGCCGCCACGACCTTGTCCGGTGGTGAAGCACAGCGGGTTAAGCTCGCTCGTGAACTATCAAAACGAGATACTGGTAAAACACTCTACATTCTCGATGAGCCAACCACAGGTCTGCACTTCCATGATATTCAGCAGCTACTCGCGGTATTACATCGTCTACGCGATCATGGTAATACGGTGTTGGTTATCGAGCATAATTTAGATGTCATCAAAACCGCGGACTGGATTGTGGACTTAGGTCCAGAGGGAGGAGCTGGAGGTGGTCAAATCCTCGTCTCAGGTACACCTGAAACGGTGGCTGACTTTGCGGCTTCGCATACAGGTAAGTACCTTAAGCCCTTATTGTCTTAATTTCTAAAAGTCTCTATTATTGGTGCATAATAATTACAAATTCACTTATTATGCATCAACTTCTCGCGCCAAAAAACTTAACCGCATACCTAGCAAGACTGCGCTTTTCCATCGGCCAATTTTGGCAAAGCCTAACGCTGGCTCAACGCTATTATTTGGTCAGTTTTATCATTTTTATGTTCAGCTTGAGTGAAACTGAAGATAATAACTTCACCGCTTTTTTGATCTTAATAACCACAGTAACCGCGCTATGTTATGAATTCTGGCCAAGGATCATGACCTTTTGGGAAAGTGTGCCAGGCAAAGCACTAATACTATTATTTTACGCCTTTATTGCTAACTTTGTGTTAGTGCAAGCTGATGGCCGTATCAATGATTTAACTGGGGTCAGCACAGATAATTTCCCTTACACACATAATTTGAGTGTGTTGCTGTCGTTACCTACTTGGTTTTTTATTACCAGTACCTTCTTGTTAATTCTCGCGCAACTCTTTATGACCTGCTATGTCGTTGTACTTTTCCTACTTAAACCATTGCGTATAAAGCCTTTTTGGCATCAGAATCACTATCGTTATCCGGCAACAACAGCAATCATCAGGTTGATCATGTGCTTTGTTTTATTGGCTTTCTTGGTGCTTGGCATCGCTAAATCAGGTGCTTCAACCGCATTTACTGAGTTTTCTTCTGATTTCAAAATAGATGAGGACGGAATTTCTTTCCAAGCCAACGCGAAAGAATCGCGCTCTGCAGACTCCGCAGAAAAAAACGAAGGAGCATCGGAAACTCAACCACAAGTGGCCGACATGAGTGGCGATACTCCACAACAAGATGAAGCACAGCCCACGGCAGATGAGCCGGAGTCGTTAACGGTATCTATTAATAACGATCCCAACCCCGATTTGCACGAGCAAGGCAAAAACTATAACGATGTGCTTAACCAAATACTGGCTTACTTTATCTTTCGCTTTGAGTCTGACGGAAACTCACGTTGTGAACATAGCGAAGGCAGTAATATTGTTGAATTAAATGATTATGAGATCTTAGAGATAATGCCGGATAACGCCGCAGAATACGGCTATACCTATACGGTAAAGCCTTGTATCTCAGCGGCAATTGGTCATCAGTTTAAACCGCAGCAACCATAAAGGTGCCTAGCGCATCGCGCTCTTGCTGACTCAGCGGTTGAGATAGCTTAACCGCAAAGTCATATCGCACCATAATGGTTTTACCTTCAGCACAGCATTCTCCATGCTGCCAAGCCTGCTGCAAAATCACAAATGAGCTGTTGCTGATATGTTCAACAGCCGTTTTTATTTCGACTTCTTGACCATAAAATAGCTCCCCTTTAAAAGTGACCTCGACTTTAGCAACAATCAATTTCCACTCTTTTGGATTTAAATCTGGTGTAAATATTTTGAAAATAGGTGTGCGCGCGGCTTCAAACCACACAGGGAGTACGGTATTGTTGATATGTCCAAGCACATCTGTGTCGCAAAAACGCGGCATAAGCTTTTCAGACAGCATAATAACTCCAATAAAAACTAGGGAAAAACATGAGTGATTTTATTCGCGTTTACGATAACGCACTCAGTTCAGACTTTTGCGATGAATTCGTAAAGACCTTCGATCAAAGCCCACATTTAAAACAGGGGACTACGTCTGGTGGTGTCGACTTGAGTAAAAAAGTCAGTCACGACCTTTATTTAAATTCCTATCCTGACTATGCCAAACAGTTACAACACATTCAACAGGTTACGGCAAAGCACTTATTTGAATACCTTGAAGAGCATTTCTTTATGATCATCGGTGCATTTGGACTTAAAGTGTATCACCCTAAAACTGGTGAGCCTGTCGATCTCACTGTGGATAACTTTGAAGAAGTCGGCAAGCCACAACTCCCGGTCCTTGCTCAACAGCTGTTTCGTTTGGGCGCTATCCAAGCTCAGCGCTATCAAATAAATAAAGGCGGCTACCCCTATTGGCACAGCGAAGTCTACCCTCAACATGACCATAATGAAGCCTTACACCGAGTGCTGTTATTTATGTTCTACCTTAATGATGTCGAGGAAGGTGGCGAGACCGAGTTTTATTATCAGCAGCGTAAAATTGCCCCAGTAAAAGGCTCTATGGTGATAGCGCCAGGGTATTTTACACATACACATAGAGGCAATATTCCGGTTTCTAATGATAAGTATATACTCACTTCGTGGGTGTTATTTAATAGAGCAGAGCAACTCTATGGTACACCCAAATAAGCTATCTCTATACTTCAGGGGCTGTTGAACTCAAGCATGCAAGATCAACAAGCCCCACAGAACTTATTTAACCTGAGGTTTGGATAAGGAATGAGCTAACTCACTGTTTTTTTAATCACCTTAAACTATCTTCTTATCTAGCCAGAGAGTTTTGGGGATAACTCCGCTTCCGCGTCCTGCTCTCGCTAAGGTACCTACATCCTGTAGGCAAGGCGAATTTACGCAGCTCAGGTTATTTAGCTTTGGTAAATTCAGCCCACTCTATCAGCATGGGTAAAAAATCTTCATAGCCACACACTGCCATCATACCCGACTCATCTAAAGCCAATGCGTCTTCTTGGTACTGCGCTATGTCATCACTTTCATGAAACAGAGCGTGGCTTTCAAATAATGCTTCTTGCGGCGTGAACGTGGCGCGGATCTCTTTTCCAGCCAACACAAGCTCTTCTTTTTGATTTGGTAGGTTTTCAAGCTGTATCAACAGGCTGACAATACGCTCATGTGCAAGCTCTTCGCTCAGCCACCGACCTATCAACGCATGCTCGTCATTTAAGCGAGCTCGAAACCCAGAAAGTGGGTCACGAATAAACTGGTATTCCATCTTTACTTCTTAACTAAATCACCTTCTTTTATTATACCTAAGTGGCGTCCGCTAAGCATTCATTGATAGAATTACCTTTTAACCACTCGATTGTTGGTCAACGCATGTCGCCTGTTGAGATCTTATTTCCTCTCATCTTTATCGTTATTTCTGGGTTTTTGAGTGCAAAGATAAGCTTTATTGCCATCAATCAGCTTGATGGCTTGCGTACTTTTATCTTTAATTTATGTATTCCTGTGCTGTTATTTAGCAGTATGGTTCAAGCAGATCTGAAAAGCCTCGCAACAGGCTCCTTGTTATTATCCTTTTATCTCCCAGTCGCTCTGACTTATGCAGGCCTATACCTATTTCTTTTCAAGGCACAACATCGCTCAAAAGCAGACAGTGCAGCATTAGCCTTAAGTGGCACCTACTCTAATACCGTGTTAGTCGGATTACCGATTATCCTAATGGCGCTCGGTGAGCAAGCCGCTGCCATGGTATTTATGATTATTACATTCCACAGTGCGATGCTGTTTTTTATGACTTTTTTACTGGCAGCAAGACACAAAAATAAGGTAGATATTGTCAAACCCCTGCTGTTAAACCCAATAGTGATAAGTATTACGAGTGGTTTGATATTAAACGTTGTTGGGTTAAAGCTACCAAGCTTAATACTTGAAAGCTTTAGCTGGTTGGCAAAACCTGCCATTCCAGGGGCGCTATTTATTCTGGGTGCGAGCTTGGTACAGTACGGCGTGCGAGGAAAGTTACACGGTGCACTATGGCTGAGTGCAGTAAAACTGACGCTACTACCAGGATTGGTTTATCTCTTTGCCACTTATTTAGGATTGGCAACTCAGCAAGTTCAGGTGGTGACTTTAATGAGTGCCTCTCCTTTAGGAGTAAATGCCTATCTTGTTGCTAGACAGCTCGACAGCCAACAAGCAACGCTTGCGGCTACCGTTGTGCTGTCTACTGTGCTGAGTATGGTCAGCCTGACTGGGTGGTTATACTTTTTGGTATAACCGTTAATACCTAGGCGGCGTATACTTAGCAGCATCAATAATAGCCCACAAATGGAAAACGGCTGCAATCACAGGTGGAACCAATAAAAACCACAGTGCATACCCACCTACAACAACAATTGCGAAGATTAAAGCCGCCAATATACGACCTTGAACCAACTGACCAAGGCCAGGGAAAAAGACGTTACAAATCGCTGCAATTACATTACCACCAGAACCTTGTCCAGACATAGTTACCTCTCTTAGTTACTTAAAGTCTTTCTTTTTAATATATCAGATTTCATGCCAACCCTAACACTTTGATTTTAAAAGAAACCAATGAAGCTCATTGTTTTCTGTTCACTATAAGTTAGCCTAAACCACTAACTTTTAGCTTAAAGTTTAGCTATATTATGATGCGTAACTCAATCACTTTGATTTACATAAAATAATAATGAAAACAGGATGTCTTATGCTTGGCAAGTTTACCACCCCGCTAACAAAATTAGTCGACAAGTATCTACCCGATCCATTTGTGATTGTACTTTTACTCACTTTTTTGGTGATGGTACTCGCTACATTGTTTACTCCAGCAACGCCTGTCATGGTGCTTGAGGCATGGGGTAATGGCCTTTGGAAGCTGCTAACTTTTGCGATGCAAATGTTGTTAGTTTTATTATGTGGTCACATGCTTGCTGTTACCCCTCCAATAGCGAAAGCGCTAGACCGTATCGCAGGCCTAGCTAAAACTCCCTCTCAAGCAATTATACTCACCACCTTTGTTGCGATGAGCGCCAGCTGGATAAATTGGGGGTTTGGCTTAGTAGTTGGGGCTTTGTTCGCAAAGGCCATCGCTCGAAAAGTGAAAGTTGATTATCGCCTGTTAGTGGCTAGTGCTTACTCTGGTTTTGTTGTTTGGCACGCAGGCCTATCAGGCTCAGTCCCCCTGACTATCGCAACTCCGGGGCACTTTAGTGAAAAGAGCATAGGTATTGTTACCACTTCAGAGACAATCTTTGCACCATTTAACCTACTCATCGTACTCAGTATTTTTATCGTTTTACCACTTATAAATAAACTAATGCTTCCCAAAGATGATGACGCAGTTATTGTTGATAAAGAAAAGCTCATTGAACAAAGTAATGATATCAGTACCCACAATACTCCGGCTGCAAAATTAGAAAATGCCTCATGGCTTGGTATGTTAGGAGGAGCAATCGGTCTTAGCTACTTGGGCTTTTACTTTATTTTTAATGCAGGCACATTGACATTGAATATCGTCATAGCCCTGTTTTTGTTCTTAGCCATGCTGCTACACAAAACCCCTGCAAATATTCTCAATAGCCTACAACAAGCAATTCAAGGTGGTGCCGGTATCGTGATCCAGTTTCCTTTTTATGCTGGGATCATGGCTATGATGGTCGAAACAGGACTAGCACAACAAATATCTCAAGGATTTGTTTCTATTAGCAGTCAATGGACATTACCGCTGTGGAGCTTTTTAAGTGCAGGCCTTGTAAATATATTTGTGCCTTCAGGCGGCGGTCAATGGGCGGTACAAGCACCAATTATCATTCCCGCAGCAGAAGCGCTTAATGCAGACATAGCCAGAGTCGCGATGGCCGTTGCATGGGGTGATGCTTGGACTAACCTGATCCAGCCATTTTGGGCACTCCCGGTACTTGCAATTGCAGGCCTTAAAGCCAAAGATATTATGGGGTTTTGCCTAGTACAATTGCTGGTAACGGGTGTAATTATCGCAACTTTATTGTTGCTGCCCCTGTAAGAAGGTGCTTAATGCACCTTCTTACACAAATTAACTTGATAAAATTTTCATTGGTAAGCTTAGAATTGGATTCTCTGAATCAGCAAAATGCATCATTACCGCAACATGACCTGTAATAACAACTATATACATAATAGCGCTGACCACTTGCCCATATCGGTCAAGGGGTAATAAGTGACTGTAATTACGGCCACGCCACTCAATCAGGATTTCAAAACTACCAATCAAAATGAATATCACCAGTAAGATTAAGCCAAAGGTGTAACTTATCCAAAGGCCGAATAATACTCCTGCCATACACGCCAATAACCCCACCCAAGAGCGCATTGAAAAGCTTATGCTTTTTAGAACATGCCCACCATCTAACGGCAAAATAGGTAGTAAATTGAATAAGTTCAACAGCGCACTTAATACTGCAACACCAGCAAAGATTTCCATCTCTGTCGCATAATACAACACCACTCCAAGGATTGAGGTTATCAAACCAAATGCCGGTCCCATCAACGAAATAACTACGTCTTGCCAGCGGGTCGTGATCTTATCATCACTTACAGCCAGGCCACCAACGAAAGGGATCAAATAGATGCCTTTTGTTTTAATCCCAAAATAGCGCATCGCGCGGACGTGGCCATATTCATGAACGACTAAGCAAGCCACAAGCATAAGCGCAAACTGCCAAGAAAATAGCCATGCGTATCCTGCCACGGATGCACCAGCCAAGGCAGCTTTGACCACTTTGGCACTTTTAAATAACTTTAAGCCCAATGCCGCCAAACCAAATAAGCTGCGTTTTTCTTTAGGTGTTTCAGTGCTCACTTCAAGCCACTGAAGTTCAGCTCCATTTACTGCAATCCCAAGTAACCCCTGAGGTAACTGCTCTGTATTTACCGCCAGTGTTTGTCCATCAATGGTCGCGAAAATGCCATTATGTTGCTCTTCAAAGGTAATCGCTTGCTGCTCGACAAAAAGCTGTACTACTTGTTGTTGGTTAAAAAAGATCGATACCGCTTTGTCCGCTAGCGAAAGCTCGACTCTATTCATATTCAGATCCAAAGGTCATTTGGGGCATTATCGCTAAAAGCGTCCGCTTCATAAAGTTCTGTCGAAATCTGAATTAGAAAAATGCAGGCAAAGTGTCATTATTGCGCTTCAAATTGAGTAAAAATCACCTTTTAAAGCATTTTGAGATTTGAGCACTTTAAATTATTTGTACTAGACTTTAAGGAGGTAAGGTATACGAAGGAATTGTTAATGTCATTAGCAAAACATCGGATAATGGTAGTAGATGATTCACCCGCGATCCTCGTCGTAATGCAAGCTATTATGACTGAGCTTGGCATTGAGCATGTCACAACCTGCTCAAGTGCGGTGAATGCTGTAGAAAAAATACGGCAGACTCCTCATCAATTTGACGCCATTTTTACAGATCTCAATATGCCCGAAATGGATGGCATGGAATTTATTCGCCAATTGGGAGAGCTAAGGTTCTCTGGCGGCATTATTATTATTTCCGAAATGGACGAAAAGATTATTGATCTAGCAACCAACCTTGCCAGACAGTCCAATGCACATCTTATCGGCAATATTTCCAAGCCCGTACAATTGGTTGATGTCGAGCGCATGCTCAAAAAAATGGAGACGTATACCACTGTTAAACGTAGCCGTATTGAAAAGGTAACCGAAAGTGATCTTTTGCACGCCATTAGTCACAATGAAATTACGCCTTACTATCAGCCAAAGGTTCACCGTGGTGACAAAAAGATAAAAAGTGTCGAGGTGCTTGCTCGTATCGTGTCTAAAAATACCGAGCGGGTTATTTTACCAGATCATTTCATTGGTGTGGCCGAAGATACCGATCTAATTAATATCATTACCTTCCAGCTTTTTGAAAAGGCGACGGATGAATTCAAAGCAATCAAGTCTGAGCTTAATTACCCGATTAAAATGGCGTTCAACTTATCACCCGTGCAATTAAATGATCTGAGCTGCCCAGATAAACTGGCACTTATTCTAGAAATAAACCGTTTAAAGCCTAGTGATATCATTTTAGAAATTACCGAAAACCAACCGATGAATCAGTCTATCCAATTGGAAACAATGAATCGCTTACGGATCCGGGGGTTTGATATTTCGTTAGACGACTTTGGTACTGGATTTACCAATATTCAGCAATTAAAGTCTTTGCCGTTTACTGAGATCAAAATCGACCGCTCTTTGATAACCCATGTGGAATCCGATCGCTTTTCACAGGTACTTATCGACAGCTTAATCGACATCGCACAAAATCAACAGTTAGACATAGTAGCTGAAGGTATAGAGCGGATTGAAGAGCTACAATACCTTGACCGCTACAAGCATAGCCTGTTAATGCAGGGCTTTTTAATCAGTAAACCTAAACCACTAACAGACCTAGTCGGGTGGATACACTCTTGGCAGCGTATGATTAATTCGAACCCTTAACCTCTGGAGAGGCAGTTTCCTCTCCGTCGCTTTGCGTTTCAGACACATCTTCAGCTTCGTCGCTGTCTTCAATCAAATTATCATGATTATCAACGCGCTCTCGCCACTTTTGCTTAGCAGCAGCTTGCATATTGGTGGTTTGCTCTCGCTCATCAACAATATCCATTCCCATTAATGATTCAAGCAAATCTTCTAATGTCACTATGCCTTGTACATCGCCATACTCATCAATGACAAGCGCAATGTGTAGACGCTTTGCCAGTAACGCTTTGAATAACTCTGGCGCAGCTAGCGTTTCCGGTACGGTATAAAGAGGGCGAGATAGCTTACCAATTTTATATTCTTCTCCAAGCCTATGATAAGCAAGCATAATGTCATTTTTGTGCACAAAGCCGATGATGTCATCTGTGTTTTTATCGAATACCAACACCCGAGAAAAAGCAACCGAACCATGCTCAGACAAATACTCGTGTACTGTCATATCTTTATGCACTTTAAATAGCACCGTTCTTGGTGTCATGATGCTTTCTAGTTTGGCATGACGAAAACGTAATAAACTACGAATGGTTTCAGTCTCGTCCTGATGCAGTGCACCAGCTTCAGAGCCAATCTCCGCCATCGCTTCGATTTCTTGACGAATATAGTGAGCCTCATCATCTTTACGGCCTATCACTTTTGTTAACTGATCAGACATCCACACAAATGGCTTCAATATTCGAACTAGCCATACCAACACACTTGAAACGATAGGTGTTAATCCGCGCCAATAAGTCGCTCCTAAGGTCTTTGGAATGATTTCCGACAGCACCAAAACCAGTAGCGTCATCACCGCTGACGCTATACCGACAGCTGCATCTGAAAATACCACAGCAGCTTGTGCACCAACCCCTGCAGCACCGGCGGTATGCGCAACGGTGTTTAACGTTAGAATGGCAGATAAAGGCTGATCAATATTGTCTTTAAGGCGTTGAACTCGCGATGCTAATGCATCATTGTCTTGCTTTAAGATCCCTATATGGCTTGGCGTAATACTAAGTAGCACTGCTTCCATCACCGAACAGATAAAAGAGATAGCTATTGCCAAAAACATGTAGGTTAATAATAAAACCAAGTAAATTCTCCTCTTTATTCAACGCTAAGTGTTTGCTTAACCGCATACGTTATGTTGCTCATCAACACAGACTATTAAATTTAGGACGTCTATCGCAGCAATACAACCAGTTCAAAATACTATGATATAGTTTTATCATATAATTACCTACAATAGGCGCAAATAAATGAAATTACGTACAGCCGTCACCCTACTATTTACGGCAGTCTCAGCACAACTTTCAGCAAGCCCATTAGACGAATCAAAAATACAATTTTTGGGTCCCATCGCTGGCGAATCAACAATAAAGCCAGCGGATACAGCCCATCGTGATGCAATTATTGAAAACCTGCTACCATCATTACAACAAGACGCCAAACAGGTAACACTATTCAATAATGAAAGCAAATGGCAAGCACTGAATAAAGTATCTCAATTAACGATACCTGGACTACAAGCTCTGAAGTTTAATTTCACTACTGAACGCTTTGTCTCAGGTAAACTCAAGCTTGAGGGCATTGAGAAAGCCAAAATATTTCTAAATGGAGAGCCGGTCTCCGGTGTTAAAGAGGTTCAGCTTGATGTCGTCAAGGGCGATCATCAAATCCTCGTTATCGCTGAGCAGGTAAATGACTGGAATAAAGTTGATCTTAGCTTTGAAGGCGAAGCAGCACATGACGTTATCACGCTAACAGAAAAACAAACCAAAGCGCTGTCTGCAAAGCAGTTGTTTGATGCTCCAACGGTGAGTGTTATCTCACTTGCACCTAACGGCGAATATTACATTTCTACCGTACGCCACTACGATGATGAAAAAGGCAACGCAGCAATCACCGAAACAGCTTTATACAATGAAGATGGTGACATGCTTTACAGTTTCGATGGCATGAGCGCAACTAGCTTTGCATGGCGTGATGACAGCAGCAAACTCACCTATTTAGAAGACAATAAAGCGTACATCCTTGATGTAAAAACCTTTAAACGCACTCAAGTTGCTACTAAGCTCAATGGCGCGAATAGTATCGAGTTTTTTGATAATGACACGCTTATTTTTGCTTGGACCAACAGCGGCAAAGAAGAAGGCAAACTGACTAAACATTATCAAGGATTGGAAGATAGATGGTCATATGCCCGCACCCAGTCGCAAATCTTCTTACTTGATATCAAAAGTGGGCTACTTAATCCTGTGACAGTTGGCGCACAAAGCCATAGCTTGGCCGACTTTGACGCACAAACAAACACGGTTTTAGCAACGCGTAATAAGCAAGACTACGCGCAGCCTCCTCACATGTTGACAGAGTTAATAGAAATTGATCTATCAAACAATCAGCAAAGTGTCATTGGCCAGTATCGTACATTTAGCGGCGCTCAATACACTAAAAATGGTATTTATGTAACTGCAGGTCCTGATTTTGCCGAAGGTGCGGGGCGCAACTTACCTGAAGGTATGCTCGCGAATAACTATGATGGCCAACTCTATTGGTTAGATCGCAAAGGCAACAATGTAAAAGCACTGAGTAAAAACTTTGACCCAGCCATAGGCAGCTTTACCGTACTCAGTAATGGCGATGTGGTACTAAAAGCGACTGACCAAGATCGTCAACAGCTTTTCCTCTTTGACGAAAGTAAGTCTACTTTCAAACGCTTAAACACTGGGCTGGATGTTGTCGCCAACTATTCTGTGTCGAGTGAACGTAATCCAGAGATCTTATTCACGGGAACTACAGCATCAACTCCACAACAGTTAAAAACCATGTCAACCTCAGATAAGCGAGCTGACACGCTCTGGGACTCAACAAATATCGCATACCAGAATGCAGAAATTGCCAACCTAGAAGAGTTTAATTTTACTAATACTGAAGGCGTGGAGATTAAAGGCCGCGTGTATCTACCTCACGATTTAGACAAAGCTAAAAAATACCCAGCACTTGTTTATTACTACGGCGGCACGTCTCCAGTGACTCGTGGCTTCACTGGACGTTATCCATTTAACTTATGGGCAGCCAAAGGCTATGTGGTTTATGTCTTGCAACCAACCGGTGCGACAGGTTTCGGTCAGAAATTCTCAGCAGAGCACGTCAATGCTTGGGGCGAACACACCGCTAACGATATCATCATGGGTACCAAAGAGTTTGTGAAAGCCTACCCTTTCGTTGATGACAAGCGTTTAGGTAATTTAGGTGCTTCTTACGGCGGCTTCATGACTATGCTGCTGACAACAAAAACTGATTTATTCTCAGCTTCTATTTCACATGCTGGTATTTCTAATATTACTTCATACTGGGGCCAAGGCTGGTGGGGTTATTTGTATTCTGGCGAGGCCTCAAAAGGAAGTTTCCCCTGGAACAATCCAACGCTTTATTCACAACATAGCCCGGTATTTAATGCAGACAAAGTAACAACACCATTATTGTTAATTCACGGTGACGCGGATACCAATGTGCCGCCAGGTGAAAGTCACAATATGTATACCGCATTGAAGATCCTTGGCCAAGATGTTGAATTGGTCGAATATAAAGGCGCAGATCATCAAATTTTTGCTCGTGACAAGCGCTTCCATTGGTGGAACACCATGCTGGCTTATTTCGACAAACATTTAAAGCAAGAGCCACAATGGTGGGAACATCTATACGGTAAGTAATCAACGCTAGGCGGCACTCTGTGTCGCCTTTTTGTTTAGCGAAGCAGCAATCAAACACATCATTGTATATAATTTAATAATAAAGCTAGGTTTCCCCTTGATCGAACTAGGTTGTCAGGTTAACGTGCCAGATACAGAGTTGTAAGAATTCGTTTCATGCACTTCCAAGCAGCGATCTCTCAGTGTTATATTAACGACAATTAAACAACAATTAACAGTGAAAACATGAGCATAAAGGTTTTATTAGTTGAAGATGATGAACTCTTAGCAAAGCGACTGTGTAGTCACTTTGAAAATACCGAGTTCAGTATCACTGTAGACAATACTGGGGCTACTGCGCTTGAGCTTATTCAATCTCAAACCCAAAACCCATTTGCACTTGCTATTGTTGATGTTGTTTTACCCGCCACCGATGGCCTGCAACTTGCGAAAGAGATTAATACCTTATCAGACCTTGGTGTCATCATGCTTTCTAGCCGAGACTCTCAAGCCGACAGAATCGCAGGTCTTGCGCAAGGTGCTGATGACTACGTTTGTAAGCCTGTTGATACGCTTGAGCTTGAACTGCGTATGCGTGCCTTATACAAACGTTTAGTTGGTAATAAAGACGATGAATCGGAAGAGTTTATCGAATATGCTGACTTTAAACTACACCCTGATAACCGTACCTTAATCAATCAACATGGTATTGAGTCTCGACTTACCGAAGCAGAGCATAAAGTGTTAATTTGTCTTATTTCCAATGCAGGAAGGGCAACATCCAGAGAGCGTATTTCAGAAGACATTGGGCAACCTGATTGGAGCCCAAGTGACAGAACGGTTGATGTCTTAGTTGGCCGACTACGCAAAAAACTCGGCGATGAAAAAGAGCAAAAACGCATTGTGACGGTTCGTGGTAAAGGTTATATGTTGTCAGCTTAATCTTTACCAATAATACGCTCCCTCTCTATTGAAATGCCGATAGCTAATACTGTGTTAACTGAGCTAACAACCTCTCCAACGCGCGATAACTAAGCGCTTCCTTTAAATGTGATAAGCCAATATTAGGTGTAGAGCTCAGATCTGCAATGGTACGTGCAACCTTGATTATTCGATGATATGAACGTGGTGATAGCTTTAGTTTTTCTGCTGCCTTTGCTAGAAATAAGCGTTCAGCATCAGCAAGATAGCAGATATGATTTAGCTCTTTTACACTCAGTTGGTCGTTACATTTTCCCTGACGTGCTAAAGCTGTTTTATAGGCCTGTTCCACCCTAGCCCTTATTGTCGAGCTAGACTCTCCATTACTCTGGGATTGTAGCTCTTCTGTTTTTAGACGAGGTAATTCTACCTGTAGATCTATTCGGTCTAAAAATGGGCCTGAAATCTTAGCCAAATAGCGCAATACTTGATCTGGAGACGCTCTTTTGTCAGTGTAACAACCTGTAGGACTGGGGTTTAATGCTGCGATCAGTTGAAAGTTTGCAGGGTAATCAACTTGCCGAGCTGCGCGCGAAATCGTTACCATGCCCGTTTCCATCGGCTCACGTAATGAATCCAGTACCTTCCTATCAAATTCTGGTAACTCGTCCAAAAATAGAACACCATTATTTGACAATGATATCTCCCCTGGCTTAGGGTTCGATGAGCCTCCAACCAAGGCTACCGCAGAGCAAGTATGATGTGGAGCTCTAAAAGGCCTTGTTTTCCAGTTTGATTGGCTGATTGTTTTTCCCAGTATGGAATAGATAGAAGCCGTTTCTAACGCCTGATTATCCGTCATTAATGGCATTATCGTGGGCAGGCGCTGAGCAAGCATCGATTTTCCAGTGCCCGGAGGACCAAGAAATAAAACGTTATGCCCACCTGCCGCAGCTATTTCTAGTACTCGCTTCGCCCCCTCTTGCCCTTTCACTTCAGCCATATCCAGCAAGCTCCCACCTGAAGCTTGTATATTTAGATCGTCTGGGTAGAGTTGATTAAACCTAAGTGATTGCTGGCCGCTTAAGCCTAACCATGCTGTACGCAAGCAGCTTATAGCAACACGATTAGCATCAGCGGCAAGGCTCGCAACTGCATCGTTACCAGTAGGTAGGTAAGCAGTTCGCCCCTCCTTCGCTGCTGCAATAACAGATGGCAAAATCGCAGTGACCGTCCTCAGCTCACCATTTAACGCAAGCTCACCATAAAACTCTTTATCAGCAATAGCATGGCTATCTAACTGCCCTGATGCGACGAGAACACCGAGTGCGATTGCAAAGTCAAAGCGGCCACCGTCTTTGGGTAGATCTGCTGGTGCTAAGTTTACTGTAATACGCTGTTCTGGAAATAAAAAGCCAGCATTAACAAGGGCACTACGGACGCGCTCTTTGGCTTCTTTAACTGAGGTTTCGGGTAACCCAACAATACTAAAGGCAGGTAAACCATTACTAAGGTGTACCTCAACAATTACCTCGGGTGCGGTAATACCAACTTGTGCTCGAGTGAAGACTCTTGCTAAAGACATCCATGTCTCCTGCTTACTTAATATTTATAGTTAAATACGTGTAACACCAAATGGTATCGCATAGCTGCTAATCTCAATAACAAGGTTGCCGCCATGGACAATACCATTACGTATTCAGTTGCCATGCCCAATTTAATTGCTTGAGTATAGACTACCCCGCCAAAAATGCAGGTGATCGCGTATAACTCTCCTTTTAGAAGAAGGGGGATTTCTCTGGCCAATACGTCTCTGATGACTCCACCAAAACACCCGGTCAATACGCCCATGATCACGGCTGTAGTATCAGGCATCCCAATACTTAAAGCCTTTTGTACTCCCATTACAGCGAAAAAAGCAAGCCCAATAGCATCAGCAACCTGCAGTACAGTTCTTGGAATATTTTGATGCCGATTTAGCCACCATATACTCACAGCGACAGCAAATAAAATAGCGTAAATATAGCTAGTATCATGAAGCCAAAAAACGGGTTGATCTAAAATCAAATCTCGTAATGTTCCCCCTCCGATACCAGTTACAGTCGCAAGGACAATCACACCAAAGCCATCCATATGTTTACTATGCGCAATTAAAGTTCCCGAGATTGCAAAAACCATAACACCCAAGAGATCAAACCAATGATAGAGTTCTGACATTTCGTAATTAGTTGTGAAACAAAAGCAAAATCATAACGAAGATCTCACACAAAAGGTAGTAGGATCGCCGATATTTACAGTTTTCAATGTGGTGAGAAAAGTGATTTTATGAAATGTTTAGGATGAATGCTTGCGGATAAACCATCTACCATGTTGTACTGTGCTGATAGTGTGGTAGGAGTGAGTTCATCTCGCGAGATTTTCAAATCACACATAGCAAAAAACCCG
>NZ_SGPI01000080.1:0-287 GCF_004208845.1 Pseudoalteromonas sp. CO348
GCGGTAAGGCAGCGGGTTTTGATCCCGCCATTCCCAGGTTCAAATCCTGGTACTCCAGCCAACTTTCTGAAGTTGAGGAATTAGCAGATGTCTTGAAATAGACGCTGAATTTAGATTCCAAATACTCCAGATAATATATGCAGAAGTAGCGGAATTGGCAGTTATCTTGATATAGACGCTGGATTTAGGTTCCAATAACTAATGCTAAAAGATGTGCGGAAGTGGCGGAATTGGTAGACGCGCTGGATTTAGGTTCCAGTATCTTCGGATGTGAGAGTTCAAGTCTC
>NZ_SGPI01000081.1:0-285 GCF_004208845.1 Pseudoalteromonas sp. CO348
GTCAATGATAGTGTGGATTACCCATGTGAAAGTAGAACATCCTACTTCGTAGCGAGCCAGGGCAAAATAAGAGAAACCCGTAGCAGTAATGCGACGGGTTTTTTACTGTTTGGGGTATAGAGATTTGAGATTTAAAAACCTCGCAAGCCAATCAACACATCGCGAGGTAAACTCGCTCCCACTCCTACCACAGTATCAGCACAGTGCAACATGGTGGGAGATGTATGGACTCCTCCCCCTTAACGGGAGAGTACGGTATAAAGATATTGCAAAACACTTTTACCA
>NZ_SGPI01000082.1:0-275 GCF_004208845.1 Pseudoalteromonas sp. CO348
TTTTTAGATTTTACAGTCCAATTAAGAATTGCTTACGGGAGCCAGTAATTTATGAAGAGTGAACCGACGAGTTTCGGAGTAATTCTTTAGATTGTGCAGTCCAATTAAGAATTGGTTGCGGGAGCCATTAATTTATGAAGAGTGAACCGACGAGTTTTGGAGTAGTTTTTTAGATTTTACAGTCCAATTAAAAATTGGTTGCGGGAGCCGGATTTGAACCGACGACCTTCGGGTTATGAGCCCGACGAGCTACCAGGCTGCTCCATCCCGCGCCT